>JAIZVZ010000164.1 GCA_021768485.1 Oxalobacteraceae bacterium
ATATTAAATAAAACAACAATCGAACAAACTAAAGATAAAAAGATAAAAAAAGTATTTATATATGGAACTGCTGGTCCAACTCTACGACCGAACAAACTACCACATAAAAACCCTAATAATGGAAAAATTAATATTAAAATTAACATATAAAAATTGGAAATAATCGGATTTGAACCGATAACCTTATGCATGCAAGGCATATACTCTGCCAATTGAGATATATTCCCTCAAAAAATAAAAATTTTATTCATTTTCGGATAATTTTATTCATTTTTAGAAATAGAAACGGTGGGATTTGAACCCACGGTACTGTTATATTGTACTTCAATTTAGCAAACTGACACTTTAAACCACTCAGTCACGTCTCTATAATTTTTAAATATCGTTTTTAATAATTTACTATTTCCAATAGTTTTTTTGTGACACAGTGTTTTTACTTGTTAAAGTAATGTAAACAATTACAAGAAATAATACTACAGATACTGAAGAAATATAAGAACCAAATGAAGCAATTGAATTTCATCCAGCATAAGCAGTAGGATAATCAGGAATTCTTCTAGGCATACCAGCAAGACCTAAAAAGTGCATTGGAAAAAATGTTAAATTAACACCTAAAAAAAATAATCAAAAATGAATTTGGCCTAAAAATTCAGGATATTGTAACCCAGTCATTTTTCCAATTCAATAGTATCAACCAGCAAATATTGAAAAAACAGCACCCATTGAAAGCACATAATGAAAATGAGCAACAACGTAATAAGTATCATGCATTACTGCATTAATACCAGAATTTGAAAGAACTATACCTGTTAAACCTCCAACTGTAAATAAGAAAATAAATCCAATTGTAAATAACATAGGTGTATCAAATTTAATTGAACCGCCTCATAAAGTTGCGATTCAACTAAAAATTTTAATACCAGTAGGAACTGCAATAATCATTGTTGCTGCAGTAAAATATGCACGAGTATCCACGTCTAAACCTACTTGATACATATGATGAGCTCATACAATAAATCCTAAAACACCAATAGAAACCATTGCGTATACCATCCCTAAATAACCAAATATAGGTTTTTTAGCAATATTTGACACTATTTGACTAACTATTCCAAAACCAGGCAAAATTAAAATATAAACTTCTGGATGACCAAAAAATCAAAATAAATGTTGATATAAAATTGGGTCCCCTCCTCCTGCAGGATCAAAAAATGTAGTATTAAAATTTCTATCTGTTAATAGCATGGTGATAGCTCCTCCTAAAACAGGTAAAGATAATAATAATAAAAAAGAAGTAATAAGTACAGATCAAACATAAAGTGGCATTCTATGTAATGTAATACCAGGCGCTCTCATATTAAAAATTGTTGTAATAAAGTTAATAGAACCTAAAATAGATGAAGCACCTGATAAGTGTAAACTAAAAATAGCTAAATCTACAGAAGGACCAGAATGAGATTGAATACTACTTAACGGCGGATAAACAGTTCAACCAGTACCAGCTCCAGCTTCTACTAATGTTGAAGAAACTAATAATAATAATGACGGTGGCAATAGTCAAAAAGAAATATTGTTCATTCTTGGAAACGCCATATCTGGTGCACCAATCATTAAAGGAACAAAAAAATTACCGAAACCTCCAATAAGAATAGGCATAACCATAAAAAAAATCATTAAAAAGGCGTGCCCGGTAATAAGAACGTTGTAAAGTTGGTGATTACCCATTAAAATTTGATTTCCTGGTTGCGCTAACTCCATTCTTATTAAGATAGACATTGTAGTACCTAAAATACCTGAAAAACCACCGAATATAAGATATAAGATACCTATATCTTTATGATTTGTGGAAAAAAGCCATCTACTAGCAAAGGCATAAATTGCATTAAAATTCATGTTTAACAAAAAAATATAAAATAAAAAAGGCAACAATTTTACGCAAACATTAAAAAAAATTTTGCTTTTTAAAACAAACGTTTTTATTTATATTTAAAGAATAGTTTAATTCGAGTATTTATTATATTTCAAAATATAATTTTAATTTTATTCCAGCCGCACGTTCCCGTACGACTACCTTGT
>JAIZVZ010000165.1 GCA_021768485.1 Oxalobacteraceae bacterium
CAGCGTTCATGATTACCGGTTCGACATCGTTTATCGCTTTCGCTCTGGCTACATTTGTCATCCCTAAGATGGGCAAACCTGTCAAGAAAGGCGGCAAAGCAGCCGTACCTGCAGCAGTCTGATTCATATAGTCTGAACGGGAGGCCTTCCCGGTGCGCGCAGCGACGCGAACCGGGAAGGCCTCTGCAATTCATCCCATGCTCGCCAGCCTCTTTCAATGGCGGCAATCGCAAGCTGACTTGACCGCGCCAGTGACCAATCGCGGCGCTTTTCTCTGAAATGGAACACACATATCGGCCTTGAATTCAGCGTAATACGGCTGATCACGCAGCAAGGCACCTTGCATCTTATGGCTAAAAAGAAAAAAAATACCCGGCCACGGCATTGTCCTTCCATCCATCAATTCAGGTGTTCGCCCTCTTTGCTATGGCGGCCGAGGGCGGCCATCAATATATTGGGCGCCCGCGCCCGTCTTTCCCTCGCCACAATTTCAAAAAAGCAATTAACCCGGCATTATCAAAATGCCATCTTAAAAACTGGAAAATACGAGAACCATTTACAATAAATAGTATCTTTTAGGCAACCATCCATCAGCCGCGCTGGCAGCGAAACAATAAAAATGACAAAGCCGGCATCAGTACATTGTCATTAAAATAATAAATTGGAATTCGGAGATTTACCGTGGGAATTTTACTGCAAGTCGCAATCATCCTGATCTGCCTGTTTTACGGCGCCCGCAAAGGCGGTGTCGCCCTCGGCCTGCTTGGCGGCATAGGCATCGTCATCATGACCTTCGTGTTCCATCTGGCGCCAGGCAAGCCGCCAGTCGACGTCATGCTCACCATTATTGCGGTAGTGGCTGCCTCGGCCACCTTGCAAGCCTCGGGCGGGCTCGAAGTCTTGCTGCAGGGGGCGGAAAAAGCCTTGCGCGGCCATCCTAAATATATCTCGATCGTGGCGCCCTTCGTCACCTGCTTTTTGACCATGTTGTGCGGCACCGGCCATGTCGTCTATACGATGTTGCCAATCATCTACGATGTCTCGATCAAGAATGGCATCCGGCCCGAACGGCCGATGGCCGCTTCCTCGATCGCGAGCCAGATGGGCATCATGGCCAGCCCGGTGTCGGTGGCCGTGGTCTCGCTGGTGGCCTTCCTGGCCAAGGTGCCGGTTGGCGGCCGAGTCGTCGATTTCGTCTTGTTGCTCTCCATAACCATCCCCTCGACACTGGCCGGCGTGGCAGCGATCGGCGCTTTCAGCTGGTTCCGCGGCAAAGACCTCGAGCACGATGAAGCCTTCCAAAGACGCATTGCCGATCCGGCCACGCGCAAGCTCGTATATGGCGACACGGTCACGCTGCTCGGCAAAAAGTTGACGACAAGCCAATGGACCGCGATGTGGATTTTCGTCGGTTCGATCGCTGTGGTGGCCCTGCTCGGCGCCTTCGAATCGCTGCGCCCGCTGGTCCACGGCAAACCGCTGTCGATGGTGCTGACCATCCAGATGTTCATGCTGCTGGCCGGCGCCCTGATGATTTTGTTTACCAAGACCGATCCGGGTTCGATCGGCAAGAGTGACGTCTTTCGCGCTGGCATGATCGCGGTAGTCGCCGTGTACGGCATTGCCTGGATGGCCGACACCGTATTTGAGGCCAATATGCCGCAACTGAAGGCAGCGCTGACAGACCTGGTGAAAACCCAACCATGGACCTATGCCATCGCCCTGCTGCTCGTTTCCAAGCTCGTCAACTCACAGGCCGCGGCGATCGCGGCCATGGTGCCGGTCGGGCTGGCGATCGGCGTGCCGCCCGGCTATATCGTCGCCTTCGCCGCCGCCTCCTACGGCTACTACATCTTGCCGACCTATCCGAGCGATCTGGCAGCGATCCAGTTCGACCGCTCCGGCACCACGCAGATCGGCAAATACGTGATCAACCACAGCTTTATCGCGCCGGGGCTGATCGGAGTGTCGACTTCGTGTCTGATCGGGTATGGGCTGGTGTCGGCGCACGGGCTGATCTAAGAGCCGCAAAGCCGAAGAAAACGCGCGCCGAAGGGCGCGCT
>JAIZVZ010000121.1 GCA_021768485.1 Oxalobacteraceae bacterium
TGCGGCATCGATGCCGCAGGCTACCCGCGACAAGGCGACGCCAGGCGCGCCGCGTCCGACGGCCAGCCGGACCAGTGCGAACCCAAGCGCACCGGTCCTGGCCGCTTTTACTTCCTTATTCTGGATTACGCATGACTGAATCGACCATCAACCCTCATTTCCGTTGCGGCTATATCGCCATCATCGGCCGTCCGAATGTCGGTAAATCGACCTTGATGAACGTCTTGATCGGCGCCAAGGTCAGCATCACTTCGCGCAAGGCGCAAACCACGCGCCATCGCATCACCGGCATCGATACGGTCGAGGATGCGCAGTTCATTTATGTCGACACGCCCGGTTTTCAGACCCGTCATTCGAATGCGCTCAACAAGACGCTGAACAAGACCGTCACCAATACCTTGATGTCGTCCGATGTGATTCTGTACCTGATCGAAGCCGGTACTTTCGGGCCGGCCGATCAGCAAGTGATCGATTTGATTCCCAAGGATATCCCGTGCATCTTGGTGATCAACAAGTCTGATCGCGTCAAGGACAAGGCGGTCCTGCTGCCGTTTGCCCAGCAGATCGCGGCCAAACACGATTTTGCGGCGGTGGTGCCGGTCTCGGCCAAGCTGCATTTTCAGATGGATAATCTGGTTGGCGAGATCAAGCGCCTGCTGCCGGAAAATCAGGCGATCTTCGGGCCCGACGACATTACCGACCGCAGCGAAAAATTCCTGGCCGCCGAAATCGTGCGCGAAAAGCTGTTCCGCTTCGTCGGCGATGAGTTGCCTTACACCAGCACCGTGCTGATCGAGCAATTCGAGCAGGAAGGCGACTTGCGGCGCGTGTTCGCCGCCATTCTGGTCGAGCGCGATACCCACAAGTCTATGGTCATCGGTAACAAGGGCGCGCGCCTGAAAGATATTTCGACCCAGGCCCGGCTCGACATGGAAAAGCTGTTCGGCGGCCCGGTCTATCTGGAAATCTGGGTCAAGGTCAAATCGGGCTGGGCTGACAATGAAGCTGGTCTGCGCGCCTACGGTTACGAATAAATATTCTCGGTTCAGCGGCGATCATGAAGCCCAGTTTCATCGACGAACACGCGGCGCATGAAGTCGCCGACAGCGGCGCCGGCCAGGGCGCTGCCGCTTCGCCCGCCGCGCCCGTCGCCACGCTGGCGCCGCCGAAGCTGGCCGCCGTCAAACGTCTGGGCAGCACGCGTTTTGTCCATCAGCCGGCATTTGTGCTGCACAGCTACCCGTACAAGGAAACCAGCCTGATCGTCGATGTCTTTACGCGCGATCACGGCCGTATCGGTCTCGTGGCCAAGGGCGCCAAGCGGCCGCACTCGGCGCTGCGCGGGGTGTTGCAAACCTTTCAGCCATTGTCGGTTGGCTGGAGCGGCAAGAGCGAATTGCGCACGCTGACCGCCGCCGAATGGGTGGGCGGCATGCTGCCGCTGGAAAAATCGAGGCTTTTGTGCGGTTTCTATCTCAATGAATTGCTGGTGCGCCTGATTGCCCGCGACGATCCGCACCCGGCCCTGTTCGACCATTACGTCAGTACCCTGAACGAACTGGGCCACGGCGAGGCGCCGCCTATTGTGCTGCGCAAGTTCGAAACGGCGCTGTTGCGCGCCACCGGCGTCTGTGCCGACCTCACGCGCTGCACCGAGACGCGGGCGATGGTCGAGCCGCAGCAGCTCTATGTGGTCGATCCCGAACGCGGCGCGCGCCCGGCGCTGCCGGCCGACAGCTGGCCGCGGGTGTCGGGCAAGACCCTGCTCGACATGGGGCGCGAAGAGTATGGCGATACCGTCACGCAATCGCAAAGCAAGCTGCTGATGCGTTTCTTGCTGGCCCATCATCTGGGCGGCACGCCGATCACCACGCGCCAGATCCTGCTCGATCTGCTGCAGCTGTAGAGGCACTGCAGCCGTGCCGTGGGCGCGCTTGCGCCGCCGGGCGATGGCCGGGGCGTCAATCCGGCGTGAAACTGGCCTATACTATGGCTTGGTCTTTTTAAATTATTTCACCTCCTGTCATGAGTTTTTTGCACGCAGTCGGCCCGGTCATCGATCTGGGCGTCAATATCGATCATATCGCCACCTTGCGCAATGCGCGCGGCACCACTTATCCCGATCCGCTGCGCGCGGCCTTGCTGGCCGAGCAGGCCGGCGCCGACGCCATCACGCTGCACATGCGCGAAGACCGCCGCCATATCAAGGATGCCGACGTGCTGGCGATCAAGCCGCAACTGTGCACGCGCATGAATCTGGAGGCGGCGGTGACTGCCGAAATGCTCGATTTCGCCTGCCAGGTCAAGCCTGAAGACGTCTGCCTGGTGCCCGAGCGGCGCGCCGAGGTGACGACCGAAGGCGGACTCGACGTCGTCCGTTATTTTTCTCAGGTGCAGGCGGCGGTGCGCCAGCTCGGCGCCGAAGGCATCCGCGTGAGCCTGTTCATCGACCCCGATCCCCTGCAGATCCAGGCCGCGGCCGAAGCCGGGGCGCCGGTGATCGAACTGCATACCGGGCGCTATGCCGATGCCGCCGATGAGCTGGTGCAGCAAAGCGAACTGGCGCGCATCCGCGGCGGCGTCGAGGCCGGCGTGCGCTGCGGCCTGAAGGTCAATGCCGGTCACGGCCTGCATTACACGAATGTGCAGGCCATCGCCGCCATTGCCGACATCGCCGAACTCAATATCGGGCATGCCATCGTGGCCCACGCCGTGTTCGTCGGCTGGGAAAATGCGGTGCGCGAAATGAAGGCAATCATGCTCAAGGCCCGGCTGGCGGCCTTGCATCTGCCTGCAGCCTAGAAAGGAACGTCATGATTTATGGGGTCGGTACCGATATCTTGCAGATCAGCCGCATCGCGGCCGTGGTCGAGCGCCAGGGCTTGCGCTTTGTCGAGCGCATTCTCGGCCCGGAAGAGTTGATCCAGTATCACCGTCGCAGTGCGCGCCTGCCGCAGCGCGGCCTGCGCTATCTGGCCACGCGTTTTGCGGCCAAGGAAGCGTTTTCCAAGGCTATCGGCCTGGGCCTGCGCACGCCGATGCAGTGGCGCCTGGCGCAGACATTGAATCTGGCCAGCGGCAAGCCCGGCATCGTCGCCAGCGGCATCCTGCTCGACTATATGCATAATCACGGTCTGCGCTCGCATGTGACGATCAGCGACGAAGTCGATTATGCGGTCGCCTTCGTCGTGGTGGAAAAAGATGTGGCGGTATCCGCCTATGCCTGAGGGCGTGCCGGAGCCGCTCGACGCCGCCGACCTTGCCGCGCCGGCGGCGGCGCGCGCGCAGGTGATGGAACTGGTGGCCAAGCTGCCGCATCTGCCCGGCGTCTACCGCTATTTCGATGCCGAAGACCGGGTGCTGTACGTCGGCAAGGCGCGCGACCTGAAAAAACGCGTCTCCAGCTATTTTTTAAAAAATCTCGCCAGCCCGCGCATCGCCATGATGGTCGAGCGCATCGCGCGCCTGGAAACCACGGTCACGCGCAGCGAAGCCGAGGCTTTGATTCTCGAAAATAATCTGATCAAGTCGCTGCAGCCGCGCTTCAATATCCTGTTTCGCGACGATAAATCCTATCCCTATCTGAAGATCACCAGCGAAGCGGTGCCGCGCATGCTGTATTACCGCGGCGCGGTCGACAAGAAGAGCCAGTACTTCGGCCCGTTTCCGAGCGCCTGGGCGGTCAAGGAATCGATCCAGATCCTGCAAAAGGTATTCCAGCTGCGCTCCTGCGAAGACAGCGTGTTCGCCAACCGCACCCGGCCCTGCCTGCTGCACCAGATCGGCCGCTGCAGCGCGCCGTGCGTCGGCGCCATCGGCCCCGAGGCTTACCGGAACGATGTCGACAATGCCGCCAAGTTCCTGCGCGGACGCCAGAGCGAGGTGCTGGCGGCAATGGAAGAAAAAATGCACGGCTACGCGGCCGCGCTCGAATTCGAGCAGGCAGCCGTGGTGCGCAACCGGATTTCGGCGTTGTCGCGCGTATTGCACCAGCAAAGCATGGAAATCGGCAGCGATGCCGATGTCGACATCATTGCGGTGGTGCTGGCCGGCGGCCGCGCCTGCGTCAACCTGGCCATGGTGCGCGGCGGGCGCCATCTGGGCGACCGCGCGTATTTCCCGGCGCATCTGGGCGACGCCCTCACGCACGACGGCCACACGCTCGAATGCGATGTCCTGAAGGCCTTTCTGGCCCAGCATTACATCGACAAATTCATTCCCGGCACGCTGGTCCTGAATGTCGAATTCGACCAGCCCGAACTGATGCTGGCGCTGTCCGAGCAATGCGGCCACCGCATCCAGCTCGTGTTCCAGCCGCAGGAATTGCGCCGCCAGTGGCTCGACATGGCGCACAAGGGCGCCGAGATCGCGATTGCGCGCCTGCTGTCGGAACAAGGCTCGCAGCAGTCGCGCACGCAGGCGCTGGCCGAGGTGCTGGCGCTCGAGAGCGCCGACCTCGACTTGCTGCGCGCCGAGTGTTTCGACATCAGTCATACGCAGGGCGAAGCGACCCAGGCTTCGTGCGTGGTATTTCAGCACCACGCGATGCAAAACGGCGAATACCGGCGCTACAACATCAATGACATCACGCCCGGCGACGACTATGCCGCGATGCGCCAGGTCTTGACCCGGCGTTACGAAAAAGTGGCGAACGGCGACGGTGTCATGCCCGACATCGTGCTGATCGATGGCGGCAAGGGCCAGGTCGAAGTGGCGCGCCAGGTGTTTGCCGAGCTCGGTCTCGACATCAGCCTGATCGTCGGTGTGGCCAAGGGGGAAGGGCGGCGCGTCGGCCTGGAAACCCTGGTCTTTGTCGATGGCAGCCCGCCGCAGGAATTGGGCAAGGATTCGGCGGCCCTGATGCTGATCGCGCAAATCCGCGACGAGGCGCATCGTTTCGCCATCACAGGCATGCGCGCCAAACGCGCCAAGACGCGCCAGACCTCGCGCCTCGAAGAAATCGAGGGAGTCGGCGCCAAGCGCCGGCAAAAGCTGCTGGCGCGCTTTGGCGGCCTGCGCGGGGTGGTCGACGCCAGCGTCGACGACCTGTGCTCGGTCGACGGCATTTCGCGCCAGCTGGCCGAGCAAATTTACCGCCAGCTGCGCTGAGCGCGTTTATTGTGCGGATGCCGGCAACGCCGCCGGCGCGGTGTCGAAATGCTGGTGGATGGAATCGATCCAGGCCCGGGCCGCGCGCGACAGGTAGGCGGCGCGGCGCCAGGTCAATACCAGAATCCAGCGCATTTCCGGTTCGACGACGGGAATCGTGACGAAACGGCGCACGTCGGCCTGCACGCAATTCGGTTCCGGCAGCAGGGCGATGCCCATGCCGCATTCGACCAGCGTGGCGATCAGGTCCCATTGGCTGCTGCGGCAAGCGATGGTCGGCTTGAAGCCGGCCTGCTGGCAGGCGCGGTCGATCACTTCGTTGAGCATGAAGGTATCGCCGTACAGCAGAAACGGTTCGTTGGCCAGCTCGGCCAGCGAGACCTGGGTGCGGTTTTCCCAGCGCGCGTTGCGCGGCGCCAGCAGCCGTAGCGGATAGTCGCAGATCGGCAGCGAATAGAGATCGTCGGCCACCGGCGCCAGGCAAAAGCCGATTTCCAGTTCGTCGGCGCGCAAGGCCGCCTCGATCGCGTGCGAACCCGATTCGACCAGCTTCAGTTCGATTCCCGGCCATTGCTGATGGAAGGCCGAAATGGCCGGCGCAAACAGCGTCGCTCCCAGGCGCGGAATGCCGATCGTCAGTTCGCCGCTCTGCAGCTCGTCGAGCGATTGCAAGCCTTCGCGGATCGCCGCTTCGCCGGCCAGCATCTCTTGCGCCCGCGCCAGCACCAGGCGCCCGGCATCGGTCGGAATCAGGCGCCGCTTGCGGTGGCCCTCGTCGCGCACCAGCAGTGCCGTGCCGAGCTCTTGTTCGAGTACCAGAATCATCTTGCTGACCGTCGATTGGGTGACGAACAGGGCTTCGGCGGCGGCCGTGAAGCTCTGGCGGCGCACCACTTCGACAAAATAGCGCAATGCCCGCAATTCCATATTGTTGCCCTCCGATTAACTGCTTCTTCTATTCTATACTGGAATAATCTTAATCGAAATAAGTCATTGGACTCATTAAGTAAGCAGTCCTATACTTTGTTTTTAATCGAGTCGTGCTATCCATCCCATGAAAAACCCAGTTGCATCGGGGCGCGCCAAGCGTCTCACCCTGAGCTCGGTGTTATCGAGCATTGCGCAAGTTGCCGCCTTCGTCCTGGTCTGGCTCGGCGCTTCCACCTTGACCGAGACCTTTGCCTTGCCGATTTCGGCCGGAGCGCTCGGTTTGCTGGCCGTGCTGGCGCTGCTGTTGTCGGGGGCGGTCAAAGTCAACTGGCTCAAGGGCGGCGCCGACCTGATACTGAACGAGCTGGTGCTGTTCTTCATTCCTTGCGTGGTCGCCGTGATCAAGTACGCCGACCTGTTCCGGGCGGAAGGCGTGCAACTGGTGTTTTCGGTCACGCTGGGCACGATCCTGGTCATGGCATCGACGGCGCTGGCCGTGCATGCCGGCTGCTGGCTGGAAAAGCAGCTGGCGCAGTGGGCGCTCAAGCGCCAGGCGCGGCGTGCCGCCGCAATGGGGAGGAAATCGGTATGAACGCCTTATCGCTATTTTGCCTGGTCTGGACCATTGTCCTGTATTTTGTATTGAAGGCGGTGCACCGCCGCTACACGCGGATCTGGCTCTCGCCCGGGATTCTGGTGCCGATTCTGACGATCGGCCTGATGGTGGCGGCCGGCATTCCATACGACGCCTATATGGCCGACTCGCGCGGGATCGTCTGGCTGCTGGGGCCTGCCTCGGTGGCGTTCGCCATCCCGATCTATGAATATCGCGCCGTGGCCCGCCGTCACTGGCTGGCGCTGAGCCTGGGGGTGGTGGTCGGCATGCTGGTAGGGATGATCAGTTCCTTGCTGCTGGCGCAAGCTTTTCATTTCAACCAGGAAGTGTCGCGCAGCCTGATGGCGCGCTCGATCACGACCCCGTTTGCGATTGCGCTGGCCGACCATATCGGCGGCTCGCGCGAGCTGGTCTCGCTCTTCACGGTGATTACCGGGGTGGTGGGCATGCTGGCCGGCGACCTGGTGCTGGCCGTTCTGCGGTTGCGTTCGCCCTTGGCGCAAGGCGCTTCCCTGGGGGCGGCGGCGCATGGTTTTGGCACCGCGCTGGCGCGTCAGCGCGATACCGAAGAAGGCGTTGTGGCCAGTTTGACGATGATGCTGTCGGGCGTGCTGATGGTTCTCGCCGGACCGTTTCTGACCAATTGTGTTATTGCGATTTTCGGTTCTTGAGCTGGGCAAGGGGATATATGGCGAGCAGATGGTAATCAGCTGAGCATGGCGGCCTGCTTGTCGTTATAATTCGAGCTCAACTTTAGACTATTTGTATGCCCTTTAATATTCCGATTTTTCTGACCTGGCTCAGAATGGCGCTGATCCCGCTGGTGGTTGGCGTCTTTTACCTTCCCGGTATGTGGGTGACGCCGTTCGAGCAAGACCTCGCGGCCACGCTGATTTTCATTGTGGCGGCGGTCACCGACTGGTTTGACGGTTTTCTGGCGCGGCGCTGGAACGAGACCTCGGCCTTCGGCGCCTTTCTCGATCCGGTCGCCGACAAACTGATGGTGGCCGGGGCCTTGCTGGTGCTGGTGCAGCTCGATCGCATCAATGCCGTCGTCGCCTTCATCATCATCGGCCGCGAGATCGCCATTTCGGCGCTGCGCGAATGGATGGCCCATATCGGCGCCTCGAAATCGGTCGCCGTCAGCTCGCTCGGCAAGATAAAAACGGCGGCGCAAATGACGGCCATTCCGATGCTGCTATACCATGAAATGTTTTTCGGCGTGATCGACATGCATTGGTACGGCACCCTGCTATTGTGGATTGCGGCCGTGTTGACCGTGTGGTCGATGTTTTATTATTTGCGCCTTGCATGGCCATCGATCAAAGACCGTGTCGGCCCGCAAATTTAAGTAATATTTATGCGCGGCATGCTTGACATAATTTTTGATTACTCTATAATGCACAGCTTGTGTTGACGCGGGAGTAGCTCAGTTGGTAGAGCGCAACCTTGCCAAGGTTGAGGTCGAGAGTTCGAGACTCTTCTCCCGCTCCAGTTTTCAGACTGGCGCAGTCGACAAAATGTAGTGCCCATGCGGGAGTAGCTCAGTTGGTAGAGCGCAACCTTGCCAAGGTTGAGGTCGAGAGTTCGAGACTCTTCTCCCGCTCCATATTCAAAAGGGAAGCCGGTAACGCTTCCCTTTTTCAATGTATCGGTTATGATTGATGCGATACATGGTCTGGCAAAGACTTCGGCGTCGGCGCAGCAAGCCGGTGACGTAGTAAGATGTCGACAAGCAGTGTTCCCTGGCGGGATAGCAAAGAGGTTATGCAGCGGCCTGCAAAGCCGTTTAGATGGGTTCGATTCCCGTTCCCGCCTCCAGATTTGAAAAATAGCCCACGCTTGCGTGGGCTATTTTTTTGTCTG
>JAIZVZ010000122.1 GCA_021768485.1 Oxalobacteraceae bacterium
ATCTCGTTCGAGTCGCCAGGCTTGGGGTTAAGCTTTAAAATTTCGTTTACTACGCCTTTCAATTCAGCCGACGACATATTCAGCGATTTTTCGAGCTTCGTTCAGGCCCCGTTTTCGCCCCCCTTTTTTATCCCCATTCCCCCTTTGTTTCCGGCCCTGCTACCGGCCGTAAAGCGCCGGCCGCGCGCGGTGGCCGCGGTTTTTCGCCGCTCGGCCGCGATGCCGGCCGCAGATATGCCATTTGTCGCAAAAACACACTGTCTTTGTCGGCCGACTCGTATTACAATTTTGCAGTTATGCGCGTGCGCCGCATGGCAGCGGGCGGGCACTCTGTCACTGGGCGGTCATCAAAGTCGCCGATAATGCCGGGTGGCGATGCGCGAGGCCGGCAAGCGGGCTGCGGGCCGCTCTTCGACGTGCTTTCCATTGTGTTTCAGGCCGCTATGTACCGATACCACCAAATACCGTTGATTTGCCGTTCCGCGCGCCGCTTGCCGACCGCCGTCTGCGTTCGGCCTGTGGGGGCCGGCGCCGCCGATCTGAGGCGCCGCCTGGCCCGGCACCTGAAAAAAAGCGCCGGGCCCGATTGAGACTACCAGCGAAGTCCCAATCCAGCCTACAATAGCGACCGCGGTCCTGCGAGATCAGGCTCCTTCCGGCTGCACCAACAAGACTAATATCAGGAGCGCACATGTTTGAACTGTTCCATCCGGGCCGGGCCGACCGCGGACCGCGGACCAGCGGCCCCAATCGATGGGACTGGATCTTATTGCCATTGGTGCTGGCCGTTTTTGCCCTGGCCGCGTTCGGCGCGATGCAGATGTCGCGTCCCTTCGTGGTCGGCCAGCCGACTCCGATTTCGCTCGATCCGAGCTATCTGCCATATTATCTGCTGCGCACCATGTTGCGCATGTTTACCGCGCTGGCCTGTTCGCTGCTGTTCAGTTTTGCGTTTGCGGCGATCGCCTCGAAGTACCGGGCCGCCGAAAAAATCATGATTCCGATGCTCGACGTCTTGCAGTCGGTGCCGATTCTCGGTTTTCAGGCAATTGCCATCGCGCCCTTCATTGCCCTGTTCCCCGGCAATTTGCTGGGCGTCGAATGCGCGGCCATTTTCGCGATCTTCACCTCGCAAGCCTGGAACATGGCTTTCAGCCTGTACCAGTCGATGCGCACCGTGCCGCCCGAACTGAGCGAAGCCTCGCGCGTCTTTTGCCTGTCGGGCTGGCAGCGTTTCTGGCGCCTCGAATTGCCGTTTGCGATGCCGGGATTGCTGTGGAATATGATGATGTCGATGTCGGGCGGCTGGTTTTTCCTGGTGGCCGCGGAAGCCATTTCGGTGGCCGGGCAAGACATCAAATTGCCCGGCATCGGCGCCTATATTGCGCTGGCGATCGAGGCCGAGAACGGGCGGGCGATCGCCTGGGCCATTTGCGCCATGCTGGCCGGGATCATCATGTACGACCAGCTGTTTTTCCGCCCGCTGCTGGCCTGGGCCGATAAATTCCGCTTCGAAGAATCGCAAGGCGACACCGCGCAAAATTCGTGGCTGCTCGACTGGGGCCGGCGCAGCCGCTGGATCCGGGCCCTGACCGACCGTTTCTGGCTCAAGATGAGCGGTGCCCTGAGCTGGTTCAGCCTGCGTCCGGACCGGGCCGCCGCCAAACCGCGCACGCTGGTGTTCGGCGCCTCGCTCGAGCGCGCCTTCGATGTGCTGATGTCGGTGCTGGCCCTGTTTGTGGCCTGGCGCCTGTTCGCCTTCATCCACAGCACGGTCGGTCTCAGCGAGGCCATGCATGTGGTCGGCCTCGGTTTGATCACCTTGCTGCGCGTCTTGCTGCTGATCGCCCTGGCCTCGCTGGTCTGGGTGCCGATCGCGGTCTGGATCGGCTTGCGGCCGCAATATTCGCAGCGCGTGCAGGCGGTGGCGCAATTTCTGGCGGCGTTTCCGGTCAATCTGATGTTTCCCCTGGTGGTCTATCTGCTGGTGACGCTGAAGCTGAGCGCCAATATCTGGCTCAGCCCCCTGATGGTGTTTGGCACCCAGTGGTATATCCTGTTCAATGTCGTCGCCGGCGCCTCGACCATTCCGAACGAGTTGCGCCTGGCCGCCGACAATCTGGGGCTGAAGGGCTGGCTCAAATGGAAACGCGTGTATTTGCCGGCCGTGTTCCCGGCCTATATTACCGGCGCGATCACGGCCAGCGGCGGCTCGTGGAATGCCAGCATCGTGGCCGAATACGTCACGTGGGGCAAGACCACGCTGGTGGCCAATGGTCTGGGCAGCTATATCAAGCAAATGACCGATGCCGGCGATTTTCACCGGATCGCGCTCGGCATCGGTGTCATGTGCGTGTTCGTGATGCTGTTGAATCGTTTCTTCTGGCGCAAATTGTATTTGCTGGCCGAAGACCGCAGTCTTTAAGGAATGAGCGTGGACGATAAAATCTTGATGAAACTGAACAGCGTGGCGAAATCGTTTCGCAGCGCCGACGGCGCCCCGCGCCTGATTCTCGACGAGGTCAATTTTTCGCTGGCCGAAGGTGAAATCGTTGCCCTGCTGGGCAAGTCCGGGTCCGGCAAATCGACGCTGCTGCGCATCATGGCCGGCTTGATCCCGGCCGATTCCGGCACTTCCACATATCGCGGCCAGCGGATCGACGGCCCGGCTTCGGGGGTGGCGATGGTATTTCAGTCGTTTGCCCTGTTTCCCTGGCTGACGGTGCAGCAAAACGTCGAATTGGGGCTGGAAGCGCAAGGCGTGCCGATCGCCGAGCGCGAAAAGCGCGCCGATGCGATGCTCGAACTGATCGGCCTGGCCGGTTTCGGCGGCGCCTTGCCGCGCGAACTGTCGGGCGGCATGCGGCAGCGCGTCGGCATCGCCCGCGCGCTGGTCATCAATCCCGACGTGCTGCTGATGGACGAAGCGTTTTCGGCGCTCGACGTGCTGACCGGCGAGACGCTGCGCAACGATATTCTCGACCTGTGGGACAGCGACCGGATTCCGACCCGCGGCATCTTGATCGTGTCGCACAATATCGAGGAAGCGGTGATGATGGCCGACCGCATCATCATCATGTCGAGCGGCCCGGGCCGCATCCGCAGCGAAGTCAAGATCGACCTGCCGCGCCCGCGCATGGTCGATTCGAGCGAAGTGCGGGCCCTGATCGATGAAGTCTATGGCTTGATGACCATGCGCCCGGTGCACGAAGCGCGCGCCGGCGCCGCGCCGGTCACCCATCCCGGCTACCATTTGCCGGAAACCGACGTCAGCCGCATCGAGGGCGTGCTCGATTTGCTGGCTGCCTCGCCGTTTAACGGCAGTGCCGACTTGCCGCAACTGTCGGAAGAAGCCGAGCTGTCCGACGAAGAATTGTTCCCGACCTATGAAGCCCTCGGCTTGCTGGGCCTGGCCGTGATCGACAAGGGCGATATTTCGCTGACGCCGCTCGGCCGGCGCTATGCCGAAGCCGATCAGACAGCGCGCCAGGAGATCTTCGGCCAGCAATTGCTGACCCATGTGCCGCTGGCGGCCCATATCCGCCAGCAGCTCGAACACGATGCCAGCGGTACCGTGCCGGAAGAGCCGTTCATCGAATTGCTCGAAGAGTTCCTGAAGGCCGACGAGGCCAAGCGCGTGCTCGAAGTGGCTGTCGAATGGGGCCGTTATGGCGAAGTGTATGAGTATGACTTCCATACCGGACGCTTGAAGTTGCCAGATCCGCAAGAAGAATAAAGGCCTGTTCCTATCTCATCAGGCTTGATCCGGGTGGCGCACTGGCGTGGTGAGTGCATGGCCGCATTCGGGCTGACCGGCCGCCGGGCCTGATTCAGCTTGTAATCGGCTGCGCCATCGATTAACATGTGAACACCTGTTCACATGTTAATCGAATGACTCTTTATATCCCCGATAGTCCCGTGGCCGAACTGGCCGACCTGTTTCGCCTGCTCGGTGACCCGACGCGGCTGCGCATCGTGCTGGCCTGCCTCGATGCCCCGATCGCGGTCGGCGATATCGCCGAATCGCTCGATTTGAGCAATTCGCTGGTCAGCCATCATTTGCGCCTGTTGCGCGCAGCGCGCGTGGTCAAGGCAGAGCGCCATGGCAAGCAGGTGTTTTATGCGGCGGCCGATCAGCATATCTCGGATATGCTGGCAGACATGCTCGAACACATCGCCGAACCTCACCCGGAAGAAAACTGATGGCAAAACAGCACGATCACTCGCACGACGACGCGCATGCGCATGAAGATGGTCACGACCACGACCATGAACATAAACATGGGCATGAGCATGAGCATGAGCACGGCCATGCCGGCCACAGCCATGGTTTCGGTGCTCATCATCACCATCATGGCGATCCGGCCAGCCACGGCCGCTCGTTCGCGATCGCGATCGTGCTCAATGCCATTTTCGTGGTGGCCGAATTCGGCTTTGGCTTTGTCGCCAATTCGACCGCCTTGATGGCTGACGCCGGCCATAACCTGTCAGATGTGCTTGGCTTGTTGCTGGCCTGGGGGGCGGTGTATTTGGGACGCAAGGCGCCCAGTGCGCGCTTTACCTATGGCTTGCGCAGCACTTCGATTCTGGCGGCGCTGGCCAATGCAATGTTTCTGCTGCTGGCCTGCGGCGCGATCGCCTGGGAAGCCGCGCATCGTTTTTCGGCGCAACCGGCGGTGGCCGGCATGACGGTGACGCTGGTGGCGATGGTCGGCATTGCGATCAATGGTTTCTCGGCCTGGCTGTTTGTGAAAAACAGCAAGGGCGACCTGAATATCCGCGGTGCCTATCTGCATATGGCGGCCGATGCCGCCATTTCGCTCGGGGTGGTGATTGCCGGCGTGATCATGTTGTGGACCGGCTGGTATTGGCTCGACCCCGTGATCAGCCTGGTGATCGTGGCATTGATTGTGGTCGGAACCTGGGGCTTGCTGCGCGAGTCGATACAGCTGGCCCTGAGCGCGGTGCCGGCCGGCATCGATGCGGCGGCGGTGGAAAGCTATTTGCGCCAATGTCCGGGCGTGAGCGACATCCACGATTTGCATATCTGGGGCATGAGCACGACCGAAAGCGCCATGACCGTGCATCTGGTGACGCCGGACGGCTACCCCGGCGACGCTTTCATGGACGGCCTCATGCAAGCGATGAAACAGCGCTTTTCGATCGACCACTGCACGCTGCAGGTCGAGCAGGGCACAACCGACCACGCATGCGCGCTGCATGCGCCGGCCTAGCAGCATGGTTTCGCCGGCCTGCATTGCCGACCTGCCGTCAGCTTACATTGATTGCCGCCGATGATATTGTTCGACCAGCACAGTCAGCCGGTCTTTCAGGTGCGGACGGGCTCTGGCATAGGCGGCGCGCAGGGCCGCCTGGCGCGGCGCACTGAGCGCGCTCCAGCGCGGCATGCCGATGACAAATAGCGCCGCTTGCGTGTCGGGCTCGTTGGCGCCATAGGCCATCGCCTTGTCGAAGGCATCCCACAGCAAGGCCTGGTCGTCGTTCAGATAATGGTGCGCCAGCGCGACGCTGGACCAGGCATGCGAATCCAGCGGGCGGTAGCGGGTTGCCAGCTGATAGTTGCCAAGCGCCTCGCGCATCAAAGGCGTGGCGATCTCGGGAAAATGCGCGGCCGCCATGCCGCGCATGGCATACAGATAACCGACATCCTCATACAGTTGTGCATTGTCGGGTGCCGCCGCGATGGCTGCCTGCAGCGCATCGCGATAAGCGCGCCATTGCAGCGGCGGTGGTATTTTCCCGCTGAGTTTGATCTGTGCCAGTTCGGCCCGGGCCCGCACGCTGAGGACATCGGACAGGGCAGCGCGGCAACCGTAATACAGGGCGCCGGCCAGCAGCGCGCAGCCGAGCGCGGCACCGAGCACGCGCAGTGGCGTGCCCCGCAGTGCGTTCGGCGGCGTGCGCGTGCCGGCGCTCACCGGCACGCCTCCAGAGTCGCCGGATCGATGCCGAGAATGCGGGCCGGGCGCTCGAGCACCATGCGGCGCGCCAGGCGCGGCCCCATCAATTCGGCGACCACATCGCGCCCCTCGGCCAGGTCTGGCGGGCGGGCGCTCAGATTATGCGCGTCGGTCGCCACCACCCATACCAGTTCGTCTTCCAGCAATTGCAGCGCGATCTTTCTGGCCGGTTTGCCAAAGTGTCCGGCCAGCGAACCGGAGGTCACTTGCAGCCAGCACCCCATATCGACGAAGGGCCGGATGCGCTCCGGTTCATTCATCACCGATTTGTTGCGCTCCGGGTGGGCGATCAGCGGCCGGATTTTCATGTCGAGCAACTTGCTGACGAATTGCTGACTACCGACCGGTATCATTTCATGCGGAAATTCGAGCAGCACGATCCGATAGCCGTCGACTTCGCCATAGAAAGGGACGTCGTCGGCCAGAAACAGTTCCAGCGATTCGGGCGACAGCCTAACCTCGCCGGCCAAAAAGACTTTGAGCGGAATGGCGCGATCCTGTAAGGCCTGGCGGAAGGCGGCAAACTCATGTTGCAGCGTCGTGCGCGTATTCGGATAGCGCCGCGGGTGGACATGCGGCGTCAGCGCCGACGCCGTGATGCCGTTGGCGACCGCCGCCTCGGCCAGCGCGACGGCTTCGGCCAGCAGTTCCGGGCCGTCATCAATGCCCGGCAAAAAATGGCAATGCAGATCGATCATGATGTCTCCAGCCGATTCCTTGTCGGCGCCAGCCCGGCAGTGCAAGCCTGGCTTATGCCGCCTTGGCCTTGCTCTTGCTTATTTGCGTGTTGCCGTAACCGTCGCCATAGCCTTCCTTGTCATAGCCGTATTTGCCATAGGCCGAGTATTCGCCGTAGTATTTTTCGGCTTTCTGGACATCGAAGCAATTGAGGACGATGCCCAGAATAGGGCCTTCGGCGCGAATGATGCGCAACAGTCCGCGGCGCGCCAGCTGGTAAGGCGTTTGCACGGCCTTGACCACATAGATGACGCCGGTGACGTACTTTGACAGCACCAGGGCATCGCTGACGAGGCCGACCGGCGGCGAATCGATGATGATGATTTCATATTGCGACGACAACGATGCCAGCGTGTCCTGGAAGCGCTGCGACAGCAGCAATTCGAGCGGATTGAGAGGCGTCACACCGGCAGTTATGACAGACAAGGATGAACCGGCGACGCTGTGGATGCATTCGGCCGCGGTGGCGTTGCCGGCGACCAGGTTGGACAGGCCCGGCGTATGGGCATCGATTTCGAGTCCTTTGCCAATCGCCGGGCGGCGCATGTCGGCGTCGATCAGCAGCGTTTTCTTGGTATTGGCGTGGGCGATCGCCAGATTGATCGAGAACGTGGTCTTGCCTTCGCCGGGCACGCTCGAGGTCACCAGCAAGATGCGGTTGGCCAGGTCCAGCGAGGACAGCAGAACGCCGGTGCGGGCCGTACGGATCGATTCCGCGTATAGCGACTTCGGCTCTTCAAGAAACAGGTGCGCGGTCGTGGTGCGGTCGGCCGAGCGTTTTTCAAGCAGCGGCAGCGTGGTCAGCAATGGCTGCTTGAGCTTGGTTTCGACATCGGCCGTGCTCTTCAGTGTATTGTCGAGCAAGTCCATCACCAGCGAAGCGAACACGCCGCCGAGCAGGCCCAGCATCAAGGCGGTGAAGATGATCATGCCTTTTTGCGGCTTGACCGCATTGTTGGAGATCTTGGCGCGATCGACGATGCGCCCGACGGCCGTTTCGAGGTCGCCGGAAAGATTGGTTTCCTTGGCGCGCTTGACGAACATGTCGTAGATCTGGCGGTTCGATTCGACTTCGCGCTCGAGCACGTTGAGCTGGAATTCCTTGCGGTTTGTATTCTGGATCGAGCCGCGCGCATTGCCGAGCGCCGCTTCCAGCGTGCGCACGGTGCCGCGCGCCACTTCATATTCGCGTGTCACGCTGGCTACTACATTGTCGGTCTGGCGCTTGACGTTTTCGCGCGCGGTCCTGACTTCGCCGTCGGCCTGCACGAACTTCGGATGGTCTTTGCCATAGCGCTGGCCGACCTCGGCCAGTTTGCGTTCCGCATCGGCCTGCTGTTTGAGTGCTTCGGCCACGACCGTGTTGCGCACCACGGCCGGCATCGACGCCAGGTCGGCGCCGCCCTTTGCGGCGGACTTGATCTGGTTGTACGAGTTTTCCGCCTCCGCCAGACGCAGGCGCGATTCGACCATGCGCTGCGTCAGCTCTTCGATTTGCTTGCCCTGACCGCTTTGCGAGGCGCTCTTGACGTCGACAATGCCGCTCTGGTCGCGATAGGCCTGCAGCTGGCGTTCCGAGTCGTCGAGTTTCTTGCGGATGCCGCCCATCCGTTCCTGCAGCCAGGAGCTGGCTTTTTGCGTCATCTGGAAATGGACGTCGAGATCGGCGTCGATGAAGACATTGGCCAGGGTATTGGCGACCGTGGCAGCCAGTTCCTTGTCGGCCGAATCGAAACTGATCTTGGCCAGCAGGCTCAGACGGACCGG
>JAIZVZ010000166.1 GCA_021768485.1 Oxalobacteraceae bacterium
GAACGCGGCGGTGGAGGCGGCGCGCGCCGGCGAGCAGGGCCGCGGCTTTGCCGTGGTGGCGGCCGAAGTGCGCAGCCTGGCGCAGCGCTCGGCGGCGGCTGCCAAGGAAATCAAGACCCTGATCGACGATTCGGTCGACAAGGTCGAGCAGGGTGGTGTACTGGTTGATGACGCCGGGCGCACGATGGATGAAATCGTCACCAGCGTCAAGCATGTGGCCGACATCATGAGTGAAATCACGGCCGCCAGCCAGGAGCAGAGTTCGGGCATCGAGCAAGTCAACCAAGCCATTACGCAGATGGATGAAATGACGCAGCAAAATGCGGCGCTCGTCGAAGAAGCCTCGGCGGCGGCCGAGAGCATGCGCGAACAGGCCCAGGTTTTGGCGCAGGACGTGAGCCAGTTTAAGATCGCCGCGACGGCTGTTGCGGCCGCCCCGCAGACGGCACGTCCTGTGCCGGCCCCGCTGCGTCCCGCTCCGGCGGCCAAGCGCAGCACGCCGCCGCCCCTGCTGGCCAAGGCCAAGCTTAACGCCGATGCCAGCGCTGCCGCGCGGCCGGCAACGGGCGCACGCGAAGCGCCCAAGGATGCCGATAGCTGGGAAGAGTTTTAAGACTGGCTCTGCCGGCGCCCGGCCCTGCAGTCCGGTGTCGATATACTATCTTTTTGCTGAGATGCGGCCGGCAAGCTGCTGTCCACTGTCGTGAAAAGACGACAGGACAGCCACTTGTCTGACGCTGCACAGCGCGCAAATTTACAAATTGCAAGTCCCCAAAAGTTAATTTTTGTAAAAATGAAATTCCCATCGTATATACTACTATCGGACTCTCTTCTGTAATCCCCGCCCCTGATTTCAGGACTGTCCTGTTTGCATTTTAGTTTTATCCCTCGCTAAAGTGTTTTTCAGGAGAATCTCCGAAATCGTAATTATCTCAGTCAACCCCAAATTTTATGCTTCCGCGCGATGCTCGCATCCGGCATGGCTAGTGTCGACGCGCGTGCAACATTCTTCGATAGAGAAAGTAAGAAATGATTAAATTTATGAATAATATTCATATTGGTCGCCGGCTGGGACTTGGGTTTGCCGTGATTTTATTTTTTGCAATGATAACGATTATTGTCAGCATCAATCGTTTAAATACCGTCTCGCATGCCGCGCAAGAGTTGCTTGACGAACCGTTGGCAGTCGAGCGCATGATTGGCGACTGGTATCGCAACATCCATACTGCGATTCGCCGCACACAAGCCATCATCAAGAGTAGCGATCCCTCGCTGGCGGCGTTTTTTAACGAAGAAGCAGTCAGCGCGACCAAATCCTCAACTGAAATACAAAAAAAGGTTGAGGAGCACATGCAGACCGCGCAGGAAAAAGCTTTATTTAATACTCTTGGTGAAAAACGCAAAGAATATCTGCGTATCCGCGATCAGGCGCTTGCCTTCAAGAAGCTGGGCAAGCTTGACGAAGCCAATCAGACATTGGAACAACAATATATTCCCGCCTCAAAAGCCTATAGCGATGCGGTGGAAGCGCTGCTGGCCGAACAGCGGCGCCAGATCAGCGAGGAAACTGCCCGCATCGCCGCCATCAGTGTGGCCAGCCGCAATCTGATGATTGCGCTGGGCGTGATCATGCTGTTGTTTGGCGCCGCTTGTGCAATTTTGCTCGGGCGTTCGATCACCAGGCCGCTGGCGCGTGCGGTCGAAGTGGCGCGGCGCGTGGCGGCCGGCGACCTGACGTCTGAGGTGCATAACGAGAGCCGCGACGAGACCGGGCAATTGCTCGAAGCCCTGCGCGAGATGAACGGCAATCTGTCGCGCCTGGTCGGCGGCGTGCGGACCTCGACCGACACCATGTCGGTGGCCGCGCATGAAATTGCAGTCGGCAATGCCGACCTGTCGCGGCGCACCGAATCGCAGGCCAGTTCGCTCGAAGAGACTTCGAGCACGATGGAAGAACTGACGTCGACCGTCAAGCAAAATGCCGACAATGCGCGGCAAGCCAACCAGCTCGTGGTCTCGGCCAGCGGCATCGCCGTCAAGGG
>JAIZVZ010000040.1 GCA_021768485.1 Oxalobacteraceae bacterium
GCAAACAGCCATGCCGAAAACTGGGCGCTGTTTCCGCATGTGCTCGGCCATCGGATCGCCGCCATATGCCACATAATTTCGAGACGCCAATTACCCGAAACGGAATATGGAACCGTCGCCTGCCTGCCCCATCGAAAATCCCGCCACGCTGCAAGCGCGCCTGCAAAAGGCGATCGCGCTGCATCAGCAAGGCCAGTTGCAGCAGGCCCGTCTGCACTATCGCGCCATCCTGGCGCTCGACATGGCCAATCTCGATGCCCTGTATCTGTCGGCGCTGCTCGAGCTGGCCAGCGGCGCCCTGGAAACGGCGCTCGACCTGATTCAAGGCGCCGTCGCCATCGCGCCGCAGCATGCGCAAATCCACTTCACCCACGCCAATGTGCTGCAAGGCTTGCAACGCCTGCCCGCGGCGCTGGCCAGTTACGACGCCGCATTGAGATTCGATCCGCAGCATGTCGAGGCCCACTACAACCGCGGCCTGACCTTGCAGGCCATGCAGCGCCACGCCGAAGCGCTGAGCAGTTACGATGCAGCGCTGGCGCTCAAACCGCTCGATGCCGATGCCTGCCTCAATCGCGGCGTCGCCCTGCAGGAATTGCAGCGCTTCGACGAGGCGCTGGCCAGCCTCGGCCAGGCCTTGCGGCTGGCGCCAGGCGATGCCAGAGTGTTGTACAACCGCGGCCTGATCTGGCAAAAACGACACCATCCACAGCGGGCGCTGGCCGACTTCGACGCCGCGCTGGCCATCGACACCCGCTATGTCGAAGCCTGGATCAACCGCGGCGCGGCGCTCGAACAGCTGGCGCGTCATGACGAGGCGCTCGCCGCATACGAACAGGCGCTGGCGATCCGTCCCGATGCGGCCAAGGCGCACTGGAATGAAGCGCTGGTGCGGCTGTCGGCCGGCGACTTCGCGCGCGGCTGGCCCAAGCACGAATGGCGCTGGGAAGCGCTGGGCCTGCAAACGCGGCAGGCCCAGCTGCGCCGGCCCTTGTGGCTCGGACAGGAATCGCTGCAGGGCCGCACGATCTTGCTGCATGCCGAACAAGGCCTGGGCGACACTTTGCAATTTTGCCGTTATGCCAAACTGGTCGCCGCCCTCGGCGCCACGGTGGTGCTGCAAGTTCAGGCGCCGCTGAAGTCGCTGCTGTCGACGCTCGAAGGCGTGCATCTGCTGGCAGCTGAGGGCGAGCCGCTGCCGGCCTTCGACTTTCACTGTCCGCTGTTAAGCCTGCCGCTGGCCTTGCAGACGAACTTCGATACGCTGCCGTCGGCATCGGCGTATCTGGCGCCGGCGGCCGCCTTGTGCGCACAATGGCAACGCCGGCTTGGCCCGCGCCACGGCATGCGCGTCGGTATCGCCTGGTCGGGCAACCCCGGCCACGGCAACGACCATAACCGTTCGCTGCCGCTGGCGCAGATGCTGGCTTTGTGCGCCAGCGTGCCGCAGGTGCAATTTATCAGCATGCAAAAGGAAATCCGCGCCGGCGATCGGGATTTGCTGGCCGCCCAGCCGCAGATCAGCCACTTCGGCGCCCAGTTGCATGACTTTGGCGATACCGCCGCCCTGCTCGCCAATCTGGACCTGATCATCAGCGTCGATACCTCGGTCGCCCATCTGGCCGGCGCACTCGGCAAGCCGCTGTGGATCATCCTGCCGTTTAGCGCCGACTGGCGCTGGCTGCGCCAGCGCAGCGACAGCCCATGGTATCCGTCGGCGCGCCTGTGGCGCCAGGAGCGGCTGGCCGACTGGTCCGGCGTCATGCAAAAGATCGCCGGCGCGCTCGTCCGCGCCGCGCAGAACGACAAGCCGGCGGCCGAATAAATATCGTAAAAATAAGAAAAAAGTGCCGGCTTTTTTCCATTCAAGATATGAGCATGTTTTCCCCATCTGCTCCATGCATGGACGAGCGTGGCAGCGCTATATCGTCGCTGGAATTCATCACTGAGACTGCTCATTAAAAGCTAGTCATCGATCCGATTCTCCTTCTTGCCGAAATCGCCACCAAGCCAATAAACACGGGAAAAGAATTGATTTGACAATATTTTTCAACTATCGCGGACGTATGTATCTTAGGTGTCGTAGGTATCGCATGTATCGCATGTATCGATGGACCGTTTTTCTGCTTACTGCAACAAAATCATGACCGAGAAATTTATCCATTCCGTCGTCCAGTGCCTGACCGCCATTGCGCAACACCATGGCCTTCAAGTCAATCCCGAGCGCCTGATCGATGACTATGCCTTGAACGCCGAAGAACCGCGCGATGCCCTGTTGCTGCGCATGGCCGCCGAAATCGGCTTGAAAGCCAGGACCGATACGCTGAGCTGGAACAGGCTGCTGGCCCAGGGCGGCGTATTTCCCTTCATGGCGCGCCTCGGTGACGGCAGCGCCGTGATCGTGGTCGGCGTGCGCAAGGACGAGGTGCCGAAGATCGCCATACTCGATCCGGGCGCCGACCGCGCCAGCGTGGTCTTGATGGACCAGCAACAGTTCTGCAGCCGCTGGCGCGGCGACGTCGTCTTCATGAAGCGCCAGCATGCCGTCATGGACCTGAACCAGCCGTTCAGCCTGCGCTGGTTCATCCCCGAAATTCTGAAGCAGAAGACAGCCTTCCGCGATATCGCACTGGCGGCCATCGCCATGCATTTCCTGGCGCTGGCCTCGCCGATTTTCTTTCAGCTTGTCATCGACAAGGTACTGGTTCATCAAAGCGCCTCGACCTTGTGGGTGCTGGCGGTCGGCATCGTCATCGCACTGGCATTCGACGCCGTATTCGGCTTTCTGCGGCAAATCCTGACGCTGTCGGCCACCAACAAGATCGACATGCGCCTGACGCGCCGCACCTTCGGCCATCTGCTGTCGCTGCCGATCGACTATTTCGAGACCACCACCGCCGGCGTCATCACGCGCCATATGCAGCAGCTCGAAAAAATCCGCGGCTTTCTGACCGGCCGCCTGTTCTTTACCGCGCTCGACACCACGGCACTGATCATTTTCCTGCCCATCCTGTTCGTCTACTCGGTCAAGCTGGCCATGGTCACGCTGCTGTTTACGATACTGATCGCCGGCGTCGTCATGGCCATGGTGCCGACCTTCCAGCGCCGCCTCAACGACCTCTACAGCGCCGAGGGCAAGCGCCAGGCGATGCTGGTCGAAACCATCCACGGCATGCGCACCGTCAAGGCGCTGGCCATCGAGCCGACCCAGCGCCGGGTCTGGGACCAGCGCTCGGCGCAGTCGATCTCGATGCATTTCCGGGTCGGCCGGATTTCCATCACCGGCAATGCAATCACCGATTTTCTCGGCAAGCTGCTGCCGGTGGTAATTATCGTGCTCGGGGCCCAGGATGTGTTCAGCCAGACCATGACGGTCGGTGCGCTGATCGCCTTCCAGATGATTACCGGCCGCGTGGTCCAGCCTCTGATCGCCATCGTCGGCCTGGTCAACGAATATCAGGAAACGGCACTCTCGGTCAGGATGCTCGGCGAAGTGATGAACCGGGCGCCCGAAGGCCGGGCCGGCGCCGGCGGCCTGCGGCCGGTACTGGAAGGCGAAATCCGCTTCGACGACGTCACCTTCCGCTACCCCGGCGCCAGCGCCACCGCGCTCGACCGCGCCAGCTTTACGATCAAGGCCGGCACCGTGGTCGGTGTCGTCGGCCGCAGCGGCTCCGGCAAGACCACGCTGACCAAACTGATCCAGGGCCTGTATCCGGTCCAGGAAGGGATCGTCCGCTTCGACGCCGTCGATGCCCGCGAAATCGATCTCTCGCATCTGCGGCGCCAGATCGGCGTCGTCCTGCAGGAAAATTTTCTGTTCCGCGGCAGCGTGCGCGACAATATCGCCGCCACCAGGCCCGATGCCACGTTTGAAGAAATCGTCGCCGCGGCACAGGCATCCGGCGCCGACGAATTCATCGAGCGGCTGCCGCAAGGCTATGACACCCTGCTGGAAGAAAATGCAGCCAACCTGTCCGGCGGCCAGAAGCAAAGACTGTCGATTGCCCGCTCGCTGCTGGCCAAGCCGCGCATCCTGATACTCGATGAAGCGGCCAGCGCCCTGGACCCCGAAAGCGAAGCCATTTTCATCGCCAATCTGTCCAGAATCGCGGTCGGCCGCACCGTGGTCATGATTTCCCACCGCCTGTCGACCCTGGTCAACGCCGACACCATTTTGGTCATGCAGCACGGACGACTGGTCGACAGCGGCCGTCACGAAGAGCTGCTGACGCGCAGCGCAACTTACCAACAGCTATGGAACCAGCAAACCAGCCACCTGTAGGCCGCCTTGGCCGCCTTTTCGATTGCTTATCAGCGCGCTTCAGAGCGCCGCCAGAGCGGCTTGCGGCCGACTTTTTGCCCGATGCCGATGAAATCGAGCGCAGCCCGCTGCCGCCGTTTGCGCAAATGACGGTCCGCGCGCTGGTCGCGGCGCTGACGCTCTTCATCGTGTGGGCGAGTGTGTCGAGCATCGACGAGATCGTGGTCGCCCACGGCCGCATCATCAACCCGCTGCCCAATGTCGTGGTGCAGCCGCTGGAAACTTCGATTGTCCAGAAAATCGATGTGCGGGTCGGTCAGGTCGTCAGGAAAGGCGAGCAGCTGGCCACGCTCGACCCGACTTTTGCGCAAGCCGACGAAGCGCAGCTGCGCAGCCGCCTGCGCAGCCTCGATACGCAGACCGGCAGCCTGCAGGCCGAACTCGACGGCGCCGCCGGCGCCGGCCGCGCGACCGATGCCGACGGCCTGCTGCAGGCGCAACTGAGCAAGGAGCGCAAGGCCAATTACCGCGCCCAGCTCGGCAAGATGGAACAGACCATCAGCCGCCTGGCCGCCGCGCTGGAAACCAACCGCCGCGACCAGCTGATCCTGACGGCGCGCGTCAAGTCGCTGCGGGAAATCGAAAACATGCAGGCAAAGCTGGTCGCCCAGCAATTCGGCGCCCGCCTGCATTTGCTGGAAGCGCAAGACAGGCGGCTTGAAGTGGACCGCGAACTGTCGCTGACCGAAAACAAGGAGCACGAACTGAGGAGCGAACTGGCCTCGAGCGAAGCCGAGAAATCGGCCTTCGTCAAAGGCTGGCGACAAAAGGCGCTGGAAGAGCTGTTATTGACGTCGCGCGAGCGCGATGGCGTCAACGAACAATTGCAAAAGGCCGACAAGCGCCGCAAGCTGGTGACGCTGAGCGCACCGGTCGACGGCGTCGTGCTCGAAATCGCCAAACTCTCACCCGGTTCCATCGTCAAGGAGGCCGAATCGTTTTTCACCCTGGTGCCGCTGAATGCCGAGCTTGAAGCCGAAGTGCAGATCGACTCGGTCGACATCGGTTACATCAAGTCCGGCGACGAGGTGCAACTGAAACTCGATGCCTTCCCGTACCAGCGCCACGGCGGCCTGCAGGCGCGTGTGCGCACGATTAGCGAAGACGCCTTCAAACGCGACAATCAGATGCAGGGCAATGGCACCGACGCCTACTATCTGAGCAGACTGAAAATCGGCACGCCGCGCCTGAAGAAAATGGATGCCCATGCACGCATCCTGCCGGGCATGACGGTAACGGCCGAGATCGTGGTCGGCAAGCGCTCGGTGATTTCCTATCTCTTATGGCCATTGACCAAGGCCATGGACGAATCGCTGAAAGAACCGTGATGGCTGCAATTTCCCATTCCCTACCGGCCTCATGCAAGCCCTGCGGTTCCGGCCCGGATGCAGGCGAGGCGTCGCATACCCGACGACAATCATGAATAGAAAAATCAATCTGGTCCTGTTCCAGCCCGCGCATCCGCGCTTTGCCATCCTGGCCGCGTACCAGGAAGTGATCGATTCGCTGCACTGGGGCTTTGACAATCTCGGCTACCGCTGCACTTCCAGCGTCAACACGATCGACCATTCATGCACGAATATCGTGTTCGGCTGGATCGTCGCGTTTCAGATCGGCGGCCCCCGGCAGTTTCCGGAAGGAACGATTTTATATAATCTCGAACAATTTTCAGTCGGCTCGATGAAAGGCGCCGAGATACTCGAAGCCGCCGCGGCCCGCTTCCAGATCTGGGATTACGCTGCCGGCAATATCAAAAACTGGAGCGAGCTGGCG
Organism: Oxalobacteraceae bacterium; assembly: GCA_021768485.1. GTDB lineage: Bacteria > Pseudomonadota > Gammaproteobacteria > Burkholderiales > Burkholderiaceae_D > JAIZVZ01. The sequence continues at coordinate 6,098 of JAIZVZ010000040.1, forward strand.
CCGCGCTTCCCGGTCTACCTGGCACCGGCTGCGTTCGCCCCGAATCTGCTCAGGCTGCCGCCGGTGGCGCGGCACGATATCGATCTCGGCTATGTCGGCAGCCTGAATCCGAAGCGGATGGAAAAAATCATCGGCTGTTCGAGCCACTTCAATCGCTACTCGGTGCTCACCATATCGAATGTCTGGGGCCGGCTGCGCGATGAATTCATTGCCCGCTCCAAGGTCTTGCTCAATGTATCGGGCGAGACGCCATCGCAGACGATTTTCGAAATCGTGCGTGTCTCGTATTATCTCGCCAATGGAAAGGCCGTTGTCTGCGAGGCGCGGCCGGGGCTCGAAATCGAAGACGACATGCGCGATGTCTTGCGCTTTGTCCCCAGCGCGGAACTGGCTGATGCCTGCAACGAGCTGATTACCGACGAACAGCAGAGAAAGCACTACGCGCAAGCCGGCCACGAGGCCTTCCTCCGACGCGATGTGCGCGACGTGATTCGCGGATTTTTCGGCTAACATCGCAGCGTTTAGAAACAGGCCGTCAAGCTATCCGCAAGAAAATTTCATCAAATAAATATGTACTTTTTGTCTGCGCATTCTTCCTTATAAACCGGCCTTTCAAATAAAAAAAAGATTGGTTTTTTCACGTCTTAACTTTGCCCATTTCAGCGCCAGTGCGCCGATAATGCTACGTCATACGCGCAATAGTCACTTGCTCCGCACTTGGTCATCCATTAGCGGCATCGCCGGCGCCGGCCCATCTGTTCAATCATAAGTATTCTATTTATAAATCAGCATGCTAAGCAATAAATCGATTCTGATTACCGGCGGCACAGGCTCTTTCGGCAAGCGATTCGTCAAAGCCATTTTTGCGCGCTACCAGCCCAAAAAAGTCATCATCTATTCGCGCGACGAATTGAAGCAATATGAAATGGCACAGGCCTTCGACAAGCCGCAGATGCGTTACTTCATCGGCGACGTGCGCGACTTGCCGCGCCTGAAGCAGGCGATGGACGGTGTCGATTACGTGATTCACGCGGCCGCCCTCAAACATGTGCCGGTGGCCGAATACAATCCGATGGAATGCATCAAGACCAATATCTACGGCGCCGAGAACGTGATCCACGCCGCCATCGCGGCCGGCGTTGGCAAGGTCATTGCACTGTCGACCGACAAGGCCGCCAATCCGATCAATCTGTATGGCGCCACAAAATTGGCTTCCGACAAGCTGTTTGTCGCCGCCAACAATATGGTCGGCGATCGACAGACGCGCTTTTCCGTGGTCAGGTACGGCAACGTGATCTGCTCGCGCGGCTCGGTCATCCCGTATTTCCAGAAACTGCTCGAGGAAGGCGCCAGCGAATTGCCGGTTACCGACGAACGCATGACGCGCTTCTGGATCACGCTGCAGCAGGGCGTCGATTTCGTGATCAAGAATTTCGAGCGCATGCACGGCGGCGAAATTTTCGTACCAAAAATTCCATCGGCGACCATCGCCACCCTGGCGCACGTCATGGCGCCTGGCTTGCCGACCAGGGTAATCGGCATCCGGCCCGGCGAAAAACTGCATGAAGTCATGTGCCCGCTCGACGATTCGCACCTGACCCTGGAATTTCACGACCATTTCGTCATCAAGCCATCGATCGCCTTTACCACCAGCTCCGATTACAAGCGCAACAATATCGGCGAGACCGGCGCCACGGTTGCCAGCGGCTTCGAATACAGTTCCGGCACCAATCCCGAGGTACTCGACGCCGATGGCCTCAAGCGCCTGATTGCCCTCGGAGCGCAGGCATGATTCCCTACGGCCGCCAGTCGATTTCCGAAGACGACATCGCAGCCGTCGTCGACGTCCTGCGCTCGGACTGGCTTACGCAAGGCCCCTATATCGCGCGCTTCGAGCAGGCGCTGGCCGCTTATTGCGGCGTACGCCACGGCGTCGCCGTCGCCAGCGCCACGGCGGCCCTGCATAGCGCATGCCTGGCGCTCGGCGTCGGCGACGGCGACCTTGTCTGGACCTCGCCCAACACCTTTCTTGCCTCGGCCAATTGCGCCCGCTACTGCGGTGCCGACATCGATTTCGTCGACATCGATACGGCCACCTACAATATGAGCGTCGATGCCCTGGCGGCAAAGCTGGTCAAGGCCAGGGCCACAGGACGTCTGCCCAAAGTCATCATTGCCGTGCATTTCGCCGGCCAGTGCTGCGACATGCGCGCCATCCACGCGCTGGCCCAGCAATATGGGGTCAAGCTCATCGAAGACGCATCGCATGCGCTCGGCGCCGATTACCTCGGCGGCAAGGTCGGCAATTGCCGCTACAGCGAGATGACTGTTTTCAGTTTTCATCCGGTCAAAATCCTCACTACCGGCGAAGGCGGCATGGTAACGACCAATGACAGCACGCTGCAACAGTCGCTGATGCGCCTGCGCTCGCACGGCATGCGGCGCGATCCGGCGGCGCTGGAACAGCAGGACCAGGGTGCGTGGTATTACGAACAGCATGAGCTCGGCTATAACTACCGCCTGACCGATATCCAGGCCGCGCTGGGTCTGAGCCAGCTGCGGCGGCTCGACCTTTTCATTGCACGAAGGCGGGCGCTGGCCGCGCGCTACGACGCCTTGCTGGCCGGTCTGCCGCTCGTCACCCCATTTCAGGCGGCCGGCGGCGAATCGGCCTGGCATTTATATGTAATATGGATCAAGCCCGATAGCGGCCGCATGCTCGCTGCGCAGCGCCGCGAAGTGTTCGACAGCCTGCGCAGGCAAGGTATCGGCGCCAATGTCCATTACTTCCCGGTGCCGCTGCAGCCTTACTACCGGGAGCGCGGCTTTTACGCCGGCCAGTTCCCGCATGCCGAGCGCTACTACCAAGGAGCCATCAGCCTGCCGCTGTATTATTCGCTAAGCGAAGCGCAGCAGGATCAGGTCGTGGCCGCGCTGCAGAAAGCCCTGTCGTGAATATCGCAATCATTCCCGCACGCGGCGGCAGCAAGCGCATTCCGCGCAAGAACATCAAGCCTTTCGCCGGCAAGCCGATGCTGGCCTATGCGATCGACGCCGCGCTCGCCTGCGGACTGTTTGCGCATGTCACGGTATCCACCGACGACGATGAAATCGCCGCCATCGCGCGCGGTTGCGGCGCCGAAGTCCCGTTCATGCGCCCGCCCGAGCTGGCCGACGATCATACGGTCACGGTTGCCGTCGTCGCCCACGCCATCGAAGCCTGCCGCGCTATCGGCTGGGACGTCCGGCGCGCCTGCTGCATCTATCCCGCCGTGCCCCTGATACAGGGCAGCGATTTGCGGCAGGCCTATGCCTTGCTGGACGAGAGCGCTGCGCCCTATGCCTTTGCGGTAAGCGAATTCCCATCGGCCGTGCAAAGGGCGATGCGGCGCCGCGCCGACGGCTCGATGGAAGCGATCTATCCGCAATACACCGCGACCCGAACCCAGGATCTGGAGCCGGCCTATTACGATGCCGGCCAGTTTTACTGGGGCACGGCAGCGGCGTGGCTGGCCGGCGACTCGCCGCACAGGGCCGGCAAGGGCTTGGTCATCCCTGCTTCGCGGGCGGTCGATATCGATACCGCGCACGACTGGGACCGCGCGGAATTGCTGTTCAGGCTGGCGCTGCAGGACCGTCATGCACAGCAGCCATAATACCGCCGGGCCGCGAAGCCGGACTGGCGGCGACTTCTCACTGCGCATCGCGATTCGCTGCGATGCCGGCCTGGCAATCGGCAGCGGCCACCTGATGCGTTGCCTGACGCTGGCCGAGCGGCTGCGCCGACATGGGGCACAGGTCTGCTTCATCTGCCGCCCGCACGCCGGCCACTTGGCGCAGTTGATCGAAGCCCGCGGCTTTGCGCTGGCAAGCCTGCCGGCAGCGCCGCCCGGCCAGACTGCCGACCCGACGCCGCCCCACGCCAGCTGGCTCGGCACCAGCTGGCAGTGCGATGCCGAACAATCGCTGGCGGCGCTGCACAGCATGGGACATCAGGACTGGCTGATCGTCGACCATTACGGCATCGACGGCCGCTGGCAATCTCGGCTGCGGCCGGCCGTCGGCCGCATCATGGTGATCGACGATCTCGCCGATCGCGCCCACCATTGCGACATCCTGCTCGACCAAAATCTGCTGGCCGACTTCGAGCATCGCTACGACAACAGACTACCGACGCCCTGCCTGCGCCTGCTGGGACCGCGCTATGCGCTGCTGCAGGCGCCATATGCCAGCTTGCATGCTCGGCTGCAGGCGCGCTTGCAGGCGCAATTGCGTGCCCGGCTCGCCGTCGAACCGGCAGCCATCAAGACCGTCCTGATCTATTTCGGCGGCGTCGACCGCGACAATCTTACCGGCTGCGCCATCGACGCCATCCTCGGTCTGCAGCAGCGAGAAGAAACGGCCGCCGTGACGGCGAAGCTGGCGGTGCAGATCGTGCCAGCCGCCAGCGGCTTGCACGCCGCAGCCGTGCGCGGGCAAATCGCCGGCAATCCGCAATTTCGCCTGCACGATGCGCTGCCGACGCTGGCGCCGTTGATGATGCAAGCCGACCTGGCCATCGGCGCCGCTGGCGCGAGCAGCTGGGAGCGGCTATGCCTTGGCCTGCCGGCACTGGTCTTTACTCTGGCCGAAAACCAGGTTCCGCTCGCCATGGAATTGGCGTCGAAAAAATTCATACACTGGCTTGGATCGGCCGCCGGCATCACGCGCGAGAGCGCCACAGAACGCATCGCCGGCGCCCTGCAGTCATGGCTCGGCTGCGGCGCGCCGGCTGAGGCAGACACCTTCGGCACCCTGAGCACGCGAGCGGCGATGACCGCGCTGGTCGACGGCAAGGGCTGCGCACGGGTTGCGGCGGCCCTTCTCGAATACCGTCAGCCGCTTCGCCGGCAAGTCACCGTATGAACAAGGTCAGCCTCGACAACGTCGAATTCGCCCTGCTGACCGAACAGCCGGCAGCCACCATCGACCATATCCGCGCGCTGCGCAATTCGGATGCGGTGCGCGCGCACATGTACCACGACCACCTGATTTCGGAGACCGAACATCTGGCCTGGATCGCCCGCCTGCGCCACGCCGACTGCGAGCGCGTGATGGTCGTTATCGTTCACGGCAAGGTCGCCGGACTGGTTGCACTCAACGCCATCGACTGGCGGCACAAGCGTGCCGACTGGGCTTTTTACCTGAGCCACGATGCGCAAGGAAGGGGCATCGGCGGCGTCGTCGAATGCAAGCTGCTCGACCTCGCCTTTTTCGACCTTGGTCTGGAAAAGCTCAATTGCGAAGTGCTGGCATCCAATCCCAAGGTCATCGCGCTGCACCGGAAATTCGGCTTCACGCTGGAGGGCACGCGGCGCGCCCACGTCATCAAAGATGGCGTGCGCGTCGACGTCGCCCTGCTCGGCATGCAGGCAGCCGAGTGGCGGGCCTTGCGTCCGCGTTTTGTGCGGCTTTTTTCAGCAAAACAAAACGACACACCGACAAGGTAGAGCAGCCATGAAAATCGGACACCATGCCATCGGCACCGGCCACAAACCCTTCATCATCGCAGAAATGTCGGGCAACCATAATCAGTCGCTCGCGCGCGCGCTCGAGATCGTCGAGGCCGCCGCCAACAGCGGTGTGCAGGCAATCAAGCTGCAAACCTATACCGCCGACAGCATGACGCTCGAGCTCGGCGAAGGTGCCTTCCTCATCGACGACCAGCAGAGCCTGTGGCAGGGACGCAATCTGTATCAGCTGTACAAGCTCGCCTATACGCCTTGGGAATGGCATGCGCCGCTCATGGAGCGCGCCAGGCAACTCGGCTTGCTGTGCTTTAGCACGCCGTTCGACGACAGTGCCGTCGACTTCCTGGAAAGCCTCGAGGTCCCGGCCTACAAAATCGCCTCCTTCGAAAATGTCCATCTGCCCTTGATCCGCAAGGCGGCCGCAACCGGCAAGCCATTGCTCATTTCCTCCGGCATGGCCAGCCTGGCCGAGCTCGACGATGCGGTCCGCACTGCACGCGAAGCAGGCTGCCGCGAGCTGGTCCTGCTCAAATGTACCAGCAGCTACCCGTCGACGCCGCAAAATACCAATGTGGCGACGATCCCCCACATGCGCGCGCTGTTCGATTGCGAAATCGGCCTGTCGGACCACACCATGGGCATCGGCGCCGCGCTGGCCGCCGTTGCCCTGGGGGCGAGCGTCATCGAAAAGCATTTTACGCTGCGGCGCGCCGACGGCGGCGTCGACAGCGCTTTTTCGCTGGAGCCGCAAGAAATGGCGGCGCTGGTGGTGGAAGCCGAACGCGCCTGGCAATCGCTCGGAAAAATCACGTACGGCCCCGGCGAGCTCGAAAAGAAGTCGCTGGCCTTCCGGCGCTCCGTCTATATCGCCGAAGACCTCAAGGCCGGCGCCGTGCTGACGTCGGAAAACCTGCGCTGCGTGCGTCCCGGATTCGGCCTGCCGCCCAAATACTATGCCTTGCTGCTGGGGCGGAGAATCAACCGCGACGCGCCGAAAGGCACGCCGATGTCATGGGACCTGCTCGGTTCCTGAGCGCAGCCATGACGCTCAAGACGGTTATTGTCGGCCTTGGCCGGATTGGCATGGGCTACGACCTGGCGCTCGACCCGGCGCGGCATGTGCTGTCGCACGCACGCGCCTTTTCCCTGCATCCGCGCTTTTCGCTGCAGGCCGGCGTCGATTCCAGCGCCGTGCGGCGCGATACCTTCAGCCTGCATTACGGCTGCCCTGCCTATGCCGACCTCGGCGCGGCGCTGGCGGTCCATCATCCGGAGCTGGTGGTGATTGCGGTGCCGACGCCGCAGCACTGTGCCTGCCTGCAGCAGATCCTGGCCCTGTCGCGGCCGACGCCGCAGGCCATCCTGTGCGAAAAGCCGCTGGCCTACGATCTGCACGACGCGAAAAAAATGCTGACCCTGTGCGCCACCAAAGGCGTGGCGCTGTATGTCAATTACATGCGCCGCTCCGATGCCGGCGTCATTGAAATCGAGCGCCGCCTGTCAAGCGCCGAAATCGGCGGCCCGCTCAAGGGCGTGTGCTGGTATTCGAAGGGCTTCCAGCATAACGGCTCGCATCTCTTCAATTTGCTGCAGTACTGGCTGGGACCGATGATGGAGTTTGGCGTGATCGATCCGGGCCGGCCGTGGAGCACAGAACAGGCTGAGGCCGCGGCTGAAGCCGAGCCCGATGTGCGGGTCAGCTTCCGCCATGGCGAAATCGTCTTCCTTGCCGCGCGCGAAGAGGCGTTTTCGCATTCCACGATCGAGCTGCTGGCATCGAACGGCCGCTTGCGCTACGAACAGGGCGGCAAATTGATCGAGTGGCAGGCGGCCTGCCGCGACCGCCTGCTGCCCGCCTACACGACGCTGGCCGTCGAGCCGGAGATCATTCCGAACGGCCTGGAGCGTTACCAATGGCATGTGGCCGAACAACTGGCGAGCGCCCTCGACGACGAAGCCGGGAACGCATCCGCGTACGCGGCCCTGTCCGGGCAGGCGGAAAAAGCACCGGAGGCCGGCGCCGGCAATCGGCCGCCGGCACTGTGCAGCGGCGCCGACGCGCTAGCCACGCTGCTCAGCATGCACGCGATACTCGAGCGCTGCGCCGCCGGCGCTGGGCGGACAGCTGCCGGCAAGGAATCCCGTAGATAATTTGACGCATGAGGAGACAAGATGTCCAATCTGGCAATCGCAGGCGGCGCGCCGCTGCGCACGCGTCCCTTCCCGGCCCGCAAAACCATGGGCGAAGCGGAAAAACAGGCCGTCATCGCCGTCATGGACAGCGACAGGCTGTCGTCGTTTTACGGCAGCCCCGGCGAGCGCTGGCTGGGCGGCGCCAAGGTCCGGGAATTCGAACAAAAATGGGCCGAAAAATACGGCTTCAGGCATGCCATCTCGGTCAACTCGTGGACCACGGGCCTGATGACGGCGGTCGGCGCAGCAGGCATCGGGCCTGGCGACGAAGTGATCGTCTCGCCCTATACCATGTCGGCCAGCGCCACCGCGGTATTGTTTTATGGCGCGATCCCGGTGTTTGCCGACATCGACCCCGACACGTTCAATATCAGTGCCGAGACAATAGAACAGGTGCTCACGCCACGCAGCAAGGCGATCCTGGTCGTGCATATTTTCGGCCAAGCGGCCGACATGGACCCCATCATGGCGCTGGCGCGGCGGCGCAGGCTGACGGTCATCGAAGACGCCGCGCAAGCGCCCGGCGTGCGATACAAGGGGCGGCCGATCGGCGCCATCGGCGATATCGGCGGCTTTAGCCTCAATTATCACAAGCACATCCATACCGGCGAGGGCGGCATGCTGGTGACCGACAACGCGCGGCTCGCATTGCGCAGTCAGCTGATCCGCAACCATGCGGAAAATCTGGTCGAATCACAAGGCATGGACGACTTGTGCAACATGATAGGCGCCAATTATCGCCTGACCGAATTGCAGGCAGCGATCGGTTGCGTGCAGCTCGACCGGCTCGACGCCTGCCTGGCCCATCACCACCAACTGGCCGCTCACCTGGACCGGCACCTGGCGACCATCCCCGGCTTTACCGCGCCCAGGCTGGCCGAAGGCGCCGGCCACGCCTATTACGCCTATGCCGTCAAATATGATGCGGCCCGCACCGGCATTCCGCGCGCGCTGCTGGTGCGCGCCGTCAATGCCGAACTGCCGCCACCGCTGGCCGGCGAGCAGCCGGCCCTGGGCCAGGCGTATGTCGCGCCGCTGTATCTGGCACCGCTCTACCAGAACAAGATCGCCATCGGCAGCAAGGGCTTCCCATGGTCGATGAATGCCGGCGTCGCCTACGATTACGGCAAGGGAAGCTGCCCCGTGGCCGAACGCATGCATGAGCATGAAATGCTGCTGCCCAGTCTGATACGCGAACCGCTGACGATCGCCGATATCGACGACTTCGCGGCGGCGCTCAAGAAAGTCTTGCGTCACAAGGACGAACTGGCCGGCCTCGCCTCGCAGACCGCCGGCACAGGCATACAGCATGGGCACAGGCCGGCAATGGAAAGCAATAAAGGCAAACAATAAAGGCTCGCGGCGCGAGCCAGAACAGAGCGACAGCAGAGCGACAGCAGAGCGACAGAGCGACGGCGCGCGCGGAGGAAAGGCAGCGATGGCGAATCAATTCGATTGGGTCGAGACCGCGGACTACGGCCGGTGGGATGAACTGGTCGAGGCCTCGCCGCAGGGCAGCATATTTTCGAAGTCGGAGTTCCTGCTGTCGCTGCAGCGCCCGTTTCGTCTGTACCTGGTATTGGAACGGCAACAACCGCTGGCGCTGCTGGCGGCCGTGGAAGATGGCTCGGGCCGCCAGCTGGTCCAGTCCGCTTTCACGCCGTATCAAGGCATTCTGTTCGTCGACGACGCCAAGGCGCTGGCCAGGCAGCGCGTGGCCGAGCAGTTCCGCCTCAGCGAATTCCTGATCGCGGCCCTCGTTGCGCGCTACGAATCGGTCTCGATGGCCATGTCCTGCCACCTCGACGATATCCGTCCTTTCCTGTGGCATAACTATCACCATCCGCAGCTCGGCCAATTTTCCTGCCAGCCGCGCTATACCGCCATCCTCGATCTCGATACCGTCGAGGCCGCCAGCTATGCGGCCCAGATGCGCGCCTGCCGGCGCCAGGAATTGAAAAAGGGGGCGGCCTGCAGCATCGACCGCCAGGCCGATCTGGACCAATTCATCGACCTTTATATCCGCACCTTTGCGCGGCAAGAAATCACCGTGCCGCCCGCCACCGTGGCCCTGGTACGCAGCATCGCCAGCCGCGCCATCGGCGGCGGTTATGGCCAGCTGTGCAGTTGCGCGGCAAATGACGAGGTGGCGGCGATGAGCTTGTTCCTGTTCGACCGCAGGCGTGCCTATTACCTGTTTGCGGCCAACCAGCCGCGCTTGCGCAACAGCGGCGCGGCGACCCGGCTGATGTATGAAAACATCCTCGAGGCCAAGCGGCGCGGCTTGCGCGAACTCGATTTCGTCGGTGCCAATTCGCCGAAACGGGCCGATTTCAAGCTCAGCTTCAACCCGCAGCTGAAGCTGTATTTCGATTTGCGCTACCGCAGCCCGGACGCGGCGTGACGGCGCAGAGCGGCTCGACAACAAATAGGGACAACGACGATGAATAGCAATGCAGACCGGGCCGCGACCATGATCGTGGCGCACGACGCCGGCGGCGCCGAAGTGCTCAGCAGCCATGTGCAACGCCGGCCCGGTAACTACCGCTATGTATTGGATGGCCCGGCCGTCGCCATTTTCCGGCGCAAACTCGGCGCGATCGGCGCCATCGGCGCGCCGCTGGCTGGCCGCGCCTCATTCGAACACGAAGCCATCGCGCAGGCGGCGAACGGCTGCACGGCGCTGTGGTGCGCCAGCAGCTGGCAATCGGAGCTTGAGCTGAAGGCCATCGCGCTGTGCCGCGCGCATGGCATCCGCAGCAGCGCTTTTCTCGACCATTGGGTCAATTACCGCGAACGCTTCACACGCCACGGGCAGATGACGCTGCCCGATGAAATCGTGGTCGGCGACCGGCTTGCGCTGGACATCGCGGCACGCGCCCTGCCCGGCATGCCGCTGCGGCTGCTCGACAATCCCTATCTGGCCGACTTGCGCCTCCAATTGCAGGCTTGCCGCACCGCGCCGCGCCAGGCTGCCGGACTGTATGTACTGTATGTCTGCGAACCGGTGCGCGAGCATGCGCTGCTGCGCTTCGGCGACGAACGCCACTGGGGTTATACCGAGGAAGAGGCCTTGCGCCATTTCCTGCGCCATGTCGCGGCGCTCGGCCAGCCGCTGGCACGCATCACGATTCGCCCGCATCCTTCGGAAGCGCCGGCCAAGTATGCCGCCATCGCCGCCGAGTTTGCCCTGCCGATTGTCTTTAGCGACGGCGCCCCCTTGCCCGATGAAATCGTCGCCAGCGACTATGTGCTTGGCTGCGCCAGCATGGCCATGGTCGTCGGCCTGATGGCCGGCAAGCGCGTCCTCAGCTGCATCCCGCCGGGCGGCCAGCCGTGCGCCCTGCCGCACGCCGGAATCGGCCGTTTCAGCGACCTTCTGGCGCCGCCGGCGTCTTGACGGCACGGCTCCGGCGATGGCGCCGCTATAGCAGCTCGCGCAACATTCTGGCCGGTCTGAACAGGGCCACATAGGCGGCGAACTGCTGCAGCGTGAATTGCTGCAAATGCAGCGGCTCGGCCACAAAGCGGTCGAGCATGGCCAGCGTCGCCGCCACGCTCTGGCGGGCCACGATGGCGGCGTCGGCGGTGGCGGCTTCGGCCTTGCTCAGCGGGGCCGGAACCGGATTGAGCAGCGGGATCGCATTGCGCAGAAATTCGAGACCGGCATTGGTCGGCGCATCATACATCAGGCACACGTCGCAGCCCCCGGCAAACGTCAGCAACGGACAGCCTAGCGCGGCCAGCAAATCGGCGCGGCCAATGCCGGTGGCCTGTTGCAGCAAATGAAAGAGCGACTGTCCCGGCCGGCAACGTATCGTCAAGGCGATGCCATTGTTGCGGCACCAGCCCGCGATTTCCTTGATGCCAGACAGGTAAACCGGCCATGGCGTGCACAGAATGCCATTTAAGGAATGTCCATTGAGTAAGAGACCGATTTTTTTCAGCGGCCCAGGGATTGCCGTCGAGCCCGACAGCTGCGCCGGATAGCGCAGCGCCTGCGCCGCCATCAGTTTGCCGTTTGCATCACTTACCGGAATGCCCTGCATCGGGTGCGTACACGACAACATGTTTTCATAAAAAAATTCGCTATCTTCGCTGGTCTTGGCATGAGGCACGACGATGACGGGAATCTGGTATTTTTCAGCAAAGCCGATCAGGGGCCCATGGAAGCCAGAATCATGATCTGACAACAATATTTTTTTAGGCAAGGCCTCGGCAAAATGACTCTGCAATAAAAAATACGTCAAAAACTGTGAACGGTAGATATTTGCAAAATGGCGCGCCTGGCTGTTGCGAAAACTGGCGGTGGCGACAAAAGGCGCCAGCAATGCCGACAGCCGGTCGTGCATGACATCGGCAAAGCGCACTGCCTGGTCCCACAAGCGGTCGGCAATCGCCGGATGGCGCGGCACGGTGCGGATCAATTTGATGCGATGCGCAGCCGCGACCTCGACATCCCAATATTTGGCGATCAAATGAGTGGCAGTCCTGCCGCTCGCCTTCAGTTCATCGTTAAAATATGGCGCGTCGTAAAAACAGGTCGGCAGATGCACGAGCAGATCGGCTGGCGCGCCGCCGGCACTATCGCACAGATAGGGAATGGCATCGGTCTCGTCGGCGCGCTCGCCGTATGGATAGGCCGAAAACTCGATATCGAAAGTACGCAAATACTGCAATAACAATAAGGACGGCAGGAATGCGGGCCAATAAAAACTGGCCGGATTATCGCACAGGAAGATATGGGGATGGACATGCCGCAATCGCGGCAAGATGTCGGCCCACAAAGCCGAATACCAGTGATAGGTCAGAAAAAAATAATACAGATTCAGATGCTGCCACGAACGAATCGAAAGCGCCGGCTGCATGGCGCGCGCCACGGCATCGAGTTCGGCCTCAAAGGCATGCGCCTGCGCATGCGCATTTGCCGACAGCGCAGGATAATCGCATGCGCTCTCCCAGACGATCAATTCGACGTTTTGCAGCGTGCTGGCATGCAGCACATCGATCAGTTGCGGATCGAATGCATAGACGCGGTATTGTCCCTGCAGTTTGGCGGCAAGAATCTCGGCCAGCGCAATATCGTCGGCATCGATAATGAATAACACGTCCTGCATATTCCGCCCTCCGGTACCGTCACAGCGCTGGCATTCGGCTACCGCCGTGCCACCATCGTGTCACCACGGCGCAGCTAACGTTTCAACACCATCCCCTGCCCGGTAGGCAGCGGGAACACGCGATACTGGCGCTGTTCGAACCACGCATCTTCGGCGATTTTCTGCTTTCGATACATGCCGCCCCACTCATAGTCGTCGAGAATCAGGACGCCGCCCGGCACCAGCCGCCCGAACAGGACTTCGAGCACGGCGATTTCGTACTCGGCGCTATTGAGATCGATATGCATGTAGGCGATTTTTTCGGGCGCATTGCCGGCCAGCGAAGCCGGCAGCAAACCCTTGACCAGCCTGACCTGATCGTAGCCGGCAAAGCGCTGCACGATTTCCTGATACAGGCCGTCTTCCTGGCCGGCAAAGGCGTGATCCTCGACCGGGTTGTAGTCGAAAGTGTCGTAGCCCCAAAAAGTCTTGGTGAATTCGCTGTTGCCGAAATAGTCGATCACGGTCTTCATGCCGGTGCCGCGATATACGCCGCATTCGACAAAGTCGCCCTCGAGCTGGGCGCAGTGATAGGCCGCGCAGGCCAGGATGTAGCGTCGCCAGGCAATCGCCTTGTCGGCGTCGTTTTGCTGATTGTCTTCCCACGATTTGCGAAAAGCCAGATCTTCAAACAGCGAATTGCCGCGGCCCCAGGTCATCAGATTATCGCCGAGATAGTAGCCCGGCACGACCAGTTTCAGCGCTTCGTCCATCAACGCATAAAACCTGACCGGGTCGGTCAGGCCCCACGAGGTCGGGACCTTGAAATTGAGGACGCGTCCGCTGTCGCTGATCGGTGTCTGCGCAGGCAATTTCATCGTTTTCTCCTTCGGCTTGATGTGCGGGCTGGCATGCACCAGGGGCAGCAGCAGGTTTTCAAGGTCGCGCACAAATTGCACGCTGTCGAACAGGCGGCAGGCGAGACGGTTTTCCTGCAAATGCCGCTTCAGAGCGGCCAGGCGGTCGCGGTCGCCGGCCAGCGCCACGGCTTTTTCTTCATACTCGGCCAGGCTGTAGCTGATCAGCTCGGGCAAATCGACGGCCCGCAGCAAACTGCCGGCCATGCGCGAGGCAAAGGTCGCCCCCGTATATGTGAGCAAGGGCAGACCGGCCCACAAGGCATCGCTGGCCGTGGTGCCGGCGTTGAATGGATAGGTGTCGAGAAACAGGTCGGCGATCTGATAGCGCGCCAGATAATCCATTGTCCCGGTGCGCGTGGCGAAAATCAGGCGTTCGCGGGCGATGCCGTTTTGTTCGGCAGTCAGGCTCAGGTTTTCGCGCACCGAATCGTGGTCCGAGACCAGCCACAGCACGCTGCCCGGCACACGCCCCAGAATCCGCATCCAGCACAGAAACATCTCTTCATTGATCTTGAAATTATTATTGAACGAGCAGAAGACCAAAGCATCCTCGGGCAAGGCGCAGCTGGCGCGGCTCGGGCGCGGTCCGATGGCGCGCTGGCGGTCGTTGATCTGGAAGCAGTGCGGCATGTAGAGCGGCTTTTCGGTAAAAAACGGCGCCAGCTCCGGCGGCAAGACAAAGCGGTCGGCGATCACATAATCGATTTCGGGCAAGGCGCTGGTGCCGGGAAAGCCCAGATACGTCAACTGCACCGGCGCCGGCCGATACGACAGGATATTGGGCCGCGTGCCCAGCGTCAGGCCGTGCAGATCGACCAGGATATCGATTTCGTGGGCACGGATGACCTGCGCCGCCTGTTCGTCGCCGAGCTCGCCGATGCGGATGAAATGATCGATGGCCTGGATGACGCGGGCCCGCAGCGGCGAGCCGTCTTCGCGGCTCCAGCAAAAACCATAGACTTCAAAGCGCCGGCGGTCATGCAGCTCATACAGTTCGGCCGTCAGAATCGATACCGCATGCGAAACGAAGTCGGACGACAGATAGCCGATGCGGATTTTTTGATGGCCATAGCCCTTGCTGCCGGCCAGCGGCGCCACGCCCTCGAGAACTTTTTCGCGGACGAAGCGGCGGGCCGCCGCCAGCTGCATGTGCGGCTGGTCCGATGCGCTGAGCATGGCCAGGGCCGAAGTGGCGGCAATCATTTCGGCCGTGCTCAAGCCCGGCAGCGGCTGGTATACAGGCCAGGCGCATTGCTTTTGGCGCAGATGAACCCAGTGGGTAATGACGTTGGGCTGGCGCGGATCGATTTCCAGGCTGCGCGCGAGCGTTTGTTCGGCTTCCTTGTAGCGCTTGCGAATTTCGAGCAGACGCCCGATATTGTTCAGCGCCTGCAGCGCGTGCTGCTTGTCGGCAGCCACGCCCGCCCTGACGAAGGTGAGCACTTTGCCCCAGCTTGCCAGCGCCTCTTCAAATTGCTGGCCTTGCTCGAGCAAGGTCGCCAGATTGAGATGGGCTTCGATGAAATCGGATTTGAGGAAAATTGCCTGACGGTAAGCCTGCTCGGCACCGGCCTTGTCGCCGCTGTCGGACAGACTGACGCCGAAGTTGAAATAGACAGCGTAGGCAATTTCGGATTGACTATGCGCAAGCCAGCGACGATACAGCGCAATTGCGGCCTCGGGCTTTCCCTGCCCGGTTAAAGATTGGGCTGCTGAAAACAGATCGATGACACTCATGGCGCCGCTGCTCGCCTGCCGCAGGGCAGCGTCGAGCGCATCGGGCGCAGCCCGCGGCGAAACGCTATGCCTGTCTTTCTTTCTGCTCATAGTTGGCCTTCGCATACATCATGCCGGCTGCCGTCACTGTTGCCCACCGCCGCCGTTCGCCGGCCATTCTGAAACGAAACAGGCGTCCGCACTTGCCATCTGCCGTCGCATTAGACCGCAGGCGGCTGCATAGTATCGCGCGTTTGCGGCCAGAGTTAAAGCACCGGCTTGAAGTAAAAACTGCGCTATAAAATTCGCGGCAAATTATGACTGGAAAGGAAGCAATAATCTGACCGAAGGCGGCAGCGGCACAGCAAAGGAGAAATGGAAGGAAACGACAGTGACAGGGAATCGAGCCGGGAATGGATACAGGCAGGCGGCAAAGCCGGGCGGCTATTGGCGCCGGCATTTTTTCTCGCGACAAAAAAAATTTACACTTCCCGTCGGTGCTGGCGCCAGACAGGCTTTGGAGCATGGGCCACGGCAAATCCGCCTCAATTGAAGTTTTTTTTACAGCAAGCCTAAAGTTTTCAAAATTGCTGGCGTAATAGTACAGAATGTACGTTTGCGCCCCTCGCAAAAACGCGAAAAATATTACACAAAAAAAATAAAGCGCGTGATTCAAGTCCTAAACTTTTTGAGTTCCTGACCGATAAAACTTTCAACAGCGGTTTGAATGCCTCAATCCACGAGAGGCAGACCAAAGTAAATGGCACGGTGCCAGTAGTTTTTAGCTTGTCGTACAAGGAGATTCAAAATGCCTTCATATATTAATACCAACATTGCTTCCATTAATACCCAACGCAATTTGACCACGTCCCAAAGTAGCTTGAACATCTCGATTCAACGCTTGTCGTCCGGTCTGCGCGTCAACAGCGCGAAAGACGATGCGGCGGGTCTGTCGATCGCTACACGCATGGACTCCCAAATCAAAGGTCAAACGGTAGCAATGCGGAATGCCAATGACGCGATTTCTTATGCGCAAACGGCTGAAGGCGCGTTGGGTAAGATTACCGATTCGCTGCAACGTATGCGCGAACTGGCCGTTCAGTCTGCCAATGCGACCAATAGTGGTGCCGACCGCTCCAATCTGGACAAGGAATTTACGCAGTTGCAAGACGAAGTTACCCGTCTGACCAACAACACGAAATTCAACGGCGCCTCGGTACTGGGCGAAGCCGCTGGCGCAGCCACCGTCACCAAAACCTTCCAGGTTGGTGCGGACACGACCGATACCATTGATATCACCAGCAACAATCTGAGCCAGGCAACCAGCCAGACAGCGATCGCCGCTACCCGCGCCTATTCGCTCAATGTGGTCGGCGACATGTCGCAAGCCGAAAACGACGCAGCGGTAGCGCGCTTTACCGCTGCCGGCGGTACCGTCACGGCGACGACCATGACGGCAGGCTCGACCAATGCCACGACCGGCGTCATTACCCCGGGCACGGTCACGGCAGGTGCGATTACTGCAGGCGGCACCGCAACAGCAGCCGATATCGCCGTCGTTCAGGCCAATATCAACGCCAACGTTGCAGCGGCACAGGCAGCAGCCAAGCTCGATCCGGCCGCTACTCTGGTCGACAATGCCGACGGCAAAGCGGCCACGCTCACCAGCACGGTTGCGACAGCTTCTTCCGCCTTTACTGCGGCGCAAAAGACTTCGCTGACCAATGCCGGTACCGCGGCCGACGCCGAAGCGGCAATCACGCAACTGGACGCGGCACTGACGGAAATTAACACCGAACGTGCGAACGTCGGTGCGGTACAAAACCGTTTCAGTTCCGTTATCGGTAACTTGCAAGTGTCGGTGGAAAACCAGTCTGCATCGAGAAGCCGCATCATGGATGCCGACTTCGCCAACGAAACGGCGAATCTGGCCCGCGGTCAGATCTTGCAACAAGCTGGTACGGCGATGTTGGCGCAAGCGAACTCGATGCCTAACGGCGTGCTGGCCCTGTTGCGCTAAGCTTGATGACGGCGCCGGCTGGTTGATAAGTTGAACAGAGCTGCCAATTGGCACTACTTTTGACTCTTACAACATAGTCGGCGCTGGCATAATAGCGCCATTGTCCCCGCGCGACCGCATTGTGTGCCCAACAGCATGCATGGGGCCGCGCGGATATTTTATAAGGATAAGCAATCATGACTGCGTCAAATATCACTGCCCTTAACACTTCGCCCACCCCGGTGGCGGCCACGGCAGTCAGCAAACGAGATATGCCGGCCGTTACAACTGACAAGGCCGACGCGGTTTCGCAAACTTCCGAAACTGGTGCCAAACCCAGTGCTGCCGAACTGCAAAAAGCCGTAGACACCCTCAATAAATTCGTCAAACCGACTGCGCACTCGATCAATTTTTCGGTCGATACCAGCACCGGCAAGACAGTTATCAAGGTGATGGATACGGAAAACAATACCGTATTGCAACAATTTCCCAGCGCAGATGCCTTGTCGATGGCGCGCGCACTGGATAAATTGCAAGGCGTGCTAGTCAAAGAGACGGCATAAGGTAGCCGCTGAGCTGGCTGCAACAAAGGATTTCATATGGCTATTTCCTCTTCAGGTATCGGTTCCGGTTTGCCGGTCGATTCGATCGTTTCGAAATTGATGGCAGTCGAACAACAGCCGATTACCGCCCTGCAAAAAAAGGAAACCAGCTATACCGCGCAACTGACTGCATACGGCACAGTGCAAAGCTCACTGTCGACCTTCCAGAGCGCCGTCAACGACCTCAACAATGCCCACCTCTACAATGCTGTCGCCGCCACGGTCGGCGATAGCTCGGTATTGACTGCAAGCACGGGCACCGATGCTGCGCCCGGCAATTATTCATTGACAGTATCACAACTGGCGCAGGCGCAAAAGCTGGCCTCAGCCGGCCAGGCCAGTGCCACCACCGCCATCGGCAACGGCACCCTGACCTTCGATTTCGGCACCATCAATGGCACGTCCAGCAACGGCAAATATACGGGTGCCAGCTTCGTGAGCAATGGCGATGGCGCCAAAACCATCACCATCGATTCAAGCAATAACACGCTGACCGGCATCATGAATGCCATTAACAGCGCGCAAATGGGCGTCACCGCCACCATCATCAACGATGGCGGCACCTCGCCCTACCGGCTGTCGCTGACCTCGACCAGCACCGGCGAAGCCAATAGCATGAAAATATCGGTCGGCGGCGGCGATGCGGCACTGACCTCGCTGATGACGCAAGACCCGGCCGGCTCGCAAGCGATGATCGAAACGAGCGCTGCCAAAAACGCCGAGCTGACAATCGACGGCGTCGCGGTCTCGAAAGCCTCGAATACCGTCACCGACGCCATCGCCGGCGTCACGCTCAATCTACAAAAGACCAATGTCGGTTCGCCGACCTCAGTCTCGGTGGCGCTGAACTCGACCGCAATCACGACTGCGGTCAATAAATTTGTCAGCAGCTACAACGCCCTCAACAGCACGCTGACTTCGATGACCGCGGTCTCTTACGACGAAACGACGTCGAAGGCGACCAGCGGCGCGCTCGGCGGCGACCTGACCACGCAAAGCATACAGACCGCGCTGCGCCGCGTCTTGACCACGGCGATCAACGGCGGCAGCGACAGCTTTTCAGTCCTGTCCGATATCGGCGTGACGGTACAGAAAGACGGTACGCTGGCCACCGACAACAGCAAATTGCAAGCGGCGATCAACAACAATTACACCAAGATCGCGGGCCTGTTTGCATCGGTCGGCAACACCACCGACGGCCTCTCCAACTATGACAGCGCGACCGCCAACACCAAACCGGGCGCCTACGCCGTCAATGTCTCGCAAGTGGCCACCCAGGCCCGCCTGAGCGGCTCGGCGGCGGCGGCCACGACCATCGTCGCCGGCGTCAACGATACGCTGACGGTCAATCTCGATGGCATCCCGTCGACCATCACGCTCGATGCCGGAACCTATGCCTCGCCGGCGGCGCTGGCGGCCCAGCTGCAGACCACCATCAATGGCGTCAATGCCTTTTCGGCGCTGGCCTCGGCGGTCACCGTCACCGCCGACGGCAGCGGCGTGCTGAACATCCGCTCGAACCGCTTCGGCGCCGGCTCGGCCGTCGCCGTCAGCGGCGATGGCGCCGCCAGCCTGTTCGGCATCGCGCCGACCAGCGTGACCGGGGTCGATGTCGAAGGTTCGATCAACGGCGTGCCGGCGGTCGCGGTCGGCCAGTATTTGACCGGCGCCGCCGGCGACCCGTCCGAAGGCTTGAAAATCAAGGTCACCGGCGGCGGCACCGGCGATCGCGGCACCGTCAGTTACAGCAAAGGCTACGCCGACCAGTTCAGCACCCTGCTGACGGCCCAGCTCGACGCCACCAAAGGACCGATTGCCACGCGCACGGCCGGCATCAATCAGTCCCTGAAAACCATGGACAAGACGATTGCCGACCTGACCGCACGCAACGCGCAGACCGAAGCGCGCTACCGCGCCAAATTTTCGGCGCTCGACACCACCATGTCCAACCTGAGCGCCACCAGCACCTCGCTGGCGGCGCAACTGGCCAAGTTATCGTAGAAAAAGTCGTAGAACTCATTACCTTACCAGCCACAAAGAGGAATCAATCATGTTCGGATCGCAAAAAAGTGCAGCACAAGCTTACGCCAGCGTCGGGGTGGAAACCGGGGTCGTTGCCGCCAGTCCGCACAAACTCATCGTGATGCTGTTCGATGGCGCGATAACGGCCATTAGCAATGCCTTGCAGATGCTGAACGCCGGCGATATCGCAGGCAAAGGGGCCTCGATTTCGCATGCCATCACGATCATCGACAGCGGCTTGAATGCCAGTCTCGATAAAAAAGTCGGCGGAGAAATTGCAGAAAGCCTCAGTGCGCTATACTCTTACATGGCGAACCGCCTGCTGGAGGCCAATTTGCAAAACGACGCGACCATGTTGCATGAAGTACACCGCTTGCTGATGGATTTACGCAGTGCCTGGATCGCCATCGACGATACCCAGGCGCCGGCCGGCGAACGCGTGGCGCCCGTGACGACGCTGGCGCCGGTCGCCAAAAAATCCGGTTATGAAACATTTGCGCCACGTTCCGCCGTCTTTTTATCGGCCTGACCTTGCTGCCATGACAAACCTTGACCATCCCGTATTGTGCTATCAGCAACTGTCCGACCTGTGCGCACAAATGCTGCAGGCGGCGCGCGATGCCGACTGGGACAGGATTGGTCCACTTGAAATAAGTTATTCGAGCGAAGTACAGCGCCTCGATCGCCTCGCCGTCCCGCCCTCACCGGAGCTGCGCGCCAAGCTGGCCGACATGATCAGACACATTCTGGTCGACGAGAGCGAAGTGCGGAGCATGGTCGCGCAACGCATGAGCCAGTTGTCGGCCCTCGCTTCGAGCGCCGGCACAGAACGCAAGCTGGCGCGCGCATACGGCGGCAGGTAGGCCAGCATGGCCATCGGCGCCGACGGCATCAGGATCGGCCCGGTCACGGCGGCCGAGCAAGTCGCGCCGCTGACGCCAGCCGGCGACGTCCGGCAAGAAGTTTTCCATCGATCGCTACAACAAATGCTCGGCCAGCAGCTGCAGGGCAATGTGCTCTCGCGCATGGCCGACGGCAGTTTCATGGTCAAGGTCGAAGGCTTGGCCGCCCGCATGCAGCTGCCCGAAGGCACCAAAGCCGGCGATACGCTGCCGATGACGCTGACGGCCCTGAACCCGCGCCCCACTTTTTCGCTGGGCCAGGAACACGGCAGCGCCGCTGCGCTGATCGTCCATGTCAACGACGAACTCACCTATGTCAAACCGGCGCCGCCGATCGCCCGCAATATCGCCGTCAGCGGCCCCGGACCGGCCACCGCGCTCGTCTATCTGGAACCGGGGGCCGCCTCCCCCTTTAGCAGCGAGACCGGCAACAAGGCGGCGTTGACTTCCGCAGGACAATTGCTCGATGTGACAGTCGACGATGAAAGCCTGATCTATGGCCCACGCGCCGCCGTCGGCGGTACCGGTAGCGCCGCCGCCCTGGCCGGCACCACTGCGCCGGCGGCAGTCCTGTCCAAAAACGCTCTGGCGGCCAATGCCGCCCTCAATCAGGCGCTCAGCGAGAGCAGCAGCGCCCAGGCTTCGCTGAGCAATGCCGGCAAGCTGATCAATCAGGTATTGCAGGCGACGGCCGAGATGCCCCACGTCATTGTCGGCAGCACACCCATCGTCGGCAGCCCGACGGTCGTGCCGCAGCAACTGGCCGCCGCCCTGCACTCGGCGCTCGACCTGAGCGGCGTGTTTTACGAATCGCATTTGCGGCAATGGCTTGACGGCAAGCGCGACCTCAGCCAGCTGGCCCGCGAGCCGCAGGCGCAGGCGCAAAACGCGCTGGCAGGCGAGCGCGCGGCATTGGCCAATGCCGCCAGCCTCAGTGTCAGTGCCGAGATGGCGGCCAGCGCCTCGCGCCAGGCCGGCGTCGAAGAGGCCGGCCTGGCCTTCCCGCACCTGGTCAATCTGCAGCTCAATGCGCTCGAACAGCATGCCGTGCAATGGTCGGGGCAGATCTGGCCCGGGCAGCAGATGGAGTGGGAAGTCCAGCTCGAGCAGGCGCAAAAGGACGCCGGCGGCCGCGGCGGCGACAATCAAGAGCAAAGCCGCATCTGGCACAGCGCCATGCGCTTCCACTTCCCTCTGCTCGGCAAGATCGGGGCGACGATCCATCTGGTGGGCAATGTGGTGCAAGTCGAACTCAGCACGCCCGACGCCGCCACCGCCAGCACCTTGCGCGACGCTTCGGGGCAACTGGCCAGCGCGCTTGACGCTGCCGGCTCGCCCCTGCAATCATTTGCGGTAAAGCTCGATGAGCCCACCTGACACAGACGACAGCGCGCCGAAAGGCGAGCCGCCACTGCAGAGTGCGGTGGCGATTGCCTATGGCCTCGACGACACCGTGCCGAAAGTGGTGGCCAAAGGGCGCGGCCTGGTGGCCGCGCAAATCATTGCCAAGGCTAATGAACACGGGGTCTTCGTGCATGAATCGCGCGAAATGGTGGCGCTGTTAATGCAGGTCGATCTGGACAGCCATATTCCGCCCGCACTGTATCGCGCGGTTGCGGAACTGTTGGCATGGCTATATCATATAGAAACTACTAAAAACGATGCGGGAACCTAGCTTTGGCCGGACCTTCCCGCTATTTTTTTTAACTCTTCCTTTCACTTTTCTCCTAGCTGGACTTGATGCAATCAGACCAAGACAATTTGCAGCCCGATGATTTACCCCCCGATAACTTGCAAGACTATCGCATCGAGTCGCGCCTGGAAATCATCGCCCTTCTGCGTGCGCTATCGGAAAAAAATCAATTTGTGAAGATGTCCATCATCGGACATAACGATGCCTGTGTGACCTCGATTCTCGAAGTCGATGCCGAAAATGACTACCTGCTCCTCGATTGTTCGATCGACAACGAGCAAAACCGGCGCATGATCAGCGCCGACAAAGTGTCCTTCGATACCGCCCTCGATAAAATCCGCATCATGTTTTCGACCACGTCGATGGAAGAATGCATGTTTGAAGGGCGGCTCGCCTTGCGCATGCCGATTCCCGACAATCTGATCCGCCTGCAGCGCCGCGATTTATTCCGCATTAATACACCGGTGCTCAATCCGGTGCGCTGTTCGATTCCCCTGCCTGAAGATATAGGCGAGGGATCGGCCCACTTTCCGCTGGCCGATATCAGCGGCGGCGGCATCGCCTTGCTCGACGAAAAAATGATACTCGATAATTTGATCGGACGCGTCTACAAAGGCTGCCGCATCGACATTCCCGAGATCGGCCTGGTGACATGCTCACTTGAAATTCGCAGCTCGCAAGATCTGACCTTATTGAATGGCAAAACAAGCCGCCGTCTCGGCTGCCTGTTCCGCGACATGCCGCGTTCGAATCAAAACTTTGTGGATCGCTACATTACCAAGCTGCAAAGAGAATTGAATGCCAAGCTGACCGGCCTCGGCAAATAAGCGGGCCGGCGCCGCCAGTGCGGCGGCGCTGCCGCCGCACCGGCCCGTTTCAAAAAAACCACATCCATCCCCCGCGCCAAGATCACGGCGACATTTCCTGCAGAAATAGTTGGTGACGCGCACGACTTATTTAATGTATTATGAATACATCTTAAACTCTGGAGCGTGGGCCATGGCCTTATTTACCTTCATTCAAGAAGCTGGCGAAGAACTCTTTCAAGCCGGGCAAGCGGCGCCGGCGACCAGCCCCGAGCAAGCCCTGCTCGCCTATATCGCGGCGCAGGCGCTGTCGATGGACGGGGTGACCCTGGCATTCGAGCCGGCGACGGCCACCGTGACGCTCAGCGGCAAGGCGCTCGATCAAACCACGCGCGAAAAAATCATCTTATGTTGCGGAAATGTCGAAGGAGTGGCGCAAGTCGACGACCAGATGGCATTCGCCGACGGCGAGGTGGTTCACACCGAATGGTATAGCACGCGGCACGGCGACAATTTGCCGAATATCTCGCAGCGGTTTTATGGCGATGCCAACAAATACATGGATATTTTCGAAGCCAACACGCCCATGCTGCCACATCCGGACAAGATCTATCTCGGACAGATGCTGCGCATTCCGCGCGGATCGAGAAAATGTTTTGAGCCGACCATCTTGTGGCGCAAGAATCGCCATGCGGCAGTGCAGGCGCAAACGCCCGAGTAAAGCCGCGGGCCGGGCGTGGCGCCGGGTGCAGCGGCGCCGCTCACACCTGCATATTCATGATTTCGTGATAGGCCGAGACCAGTTTATTGCGCACCTGGACGGTACCCTGAAAGGAAATGCTGGCTTTTTGCATTGAAATCATCACGTCCGACAGATTGACCTTGTCATCGCCCATCGAAAACCGCTCGCCCATTTTTTCAGAGCTTTGCTGGGCATTGCTGACGGCTTCGAGCTGATTTTTCAAGGCATCGGAAAAACTGACCTTGCTGGCCGGCATAGCATCGGCCGGCGCCGTGACGGCCGACGAGGCCTCCATGCCATCGAGCCCCTGGACGCGAGCGGCAGGCGAAGGAAACAGGCCGTCAAGCCCCTGCGGACGGCCGGCGCCCATGCCGTCAAGCGCTTGCGGACGACTGGCCGCCGCCTTCAGCTGCTCCATCATCGCTTGAATCCGACTACTGTCGATCGCTCCGGTTTTCACATTCTCACCCCTTCAAATAAATTACTGGCGGCAACACTTACCGCGCCAAGTGCCGGGTACAATACGATTTGACTGCAGGCAGCACTGGTCTACCCTGCCACGATAGCAGTGCGCAGCAATTAACATGTTTCGATAAAAACAGGAAACTTCGGTCTGTTCCATCGATTAAACCGGCTTGCATGACGACATAATTGTGAAAATTCGCGATATATGGTTTGTTTACACGCCAAATCGACCTCTGCCAGCAAGACGCCGACTGTCTGGCCGGAGGCGGACCGATAAGCAAATGTCAATCAAGAATGCAAAATGCGCAGTCCCACGTTATTGACTGTGCACTAAACCCTAAACACATAACCACGCCCCCGGAAACAGACCATGGCAGAAGAGGAAGAACTAGCCCTCATAACCGAAGCGCCTCCCGCGCCTCCAGAGCCGCCGCCGACCTTTCTGCAAACGCAGTTCGGCCGCAATCTGGCGATCGGCATTGGGATTGCCGTGGTACTGGCAGTCATGGGTGCGGTCTGGATGTGGACCCAGAAACAAGATGACGTGGTCTTGTTTTCCAACGTTTCCGACCGCGACGGCGGTGCCATCATCGCCTCGCTGCAGGCCTTGAATATTCCGTACAAATACTCCGCGGGCGGCGGCGCCATTCTGGTGCCGGCCAATCAAGTCCACGACGCGCGCCTGAAACTGGCGGCCCAGGGCTTGCCCAAGGGCGGCAACGTCGGCTTCGAGCTGATGGAAAACCAGAAATTGGGCGTCTCGCAATTTCTCGAACAAGTCAATTTCCAGCGGGCGCTGGAAGGCGAGCTGGCGCGCACCATCGGCGCCGTCGGCGCGGTCGAATCGGTGCGCGTGCATCTGGCCCTGCCGAAACCATCGGTGTTCGTACGCGACCAGCAAAAGCCGACCGCCTCGGTATTTCTGACGCTGCACCCGAACCGCACCATGGACCCGGCCCAGGTGCGCGCCATCGTCCACCTGGTGGCCAGCAGCGTGCCTGATTTGCCGCCGGCAAATGTCACCGTGGTCGACCAGGACGGCAATTTGCTGTCCGATCCGAACAAGGCCAACAAAGGTCTGGATCCGAACCAGTTAAAATATGTGCAACAGCTGCAGCAAAATATCGTCAAACAAGTCGAATCGCTGGTCGCGCCCATCGTCGGCCCCAACAACGTGCGCGCCGAAGCGACCGCCGACGTCGATTTTTCACTGACCGAACAGGCCGCAGAAAGCTACCGCCCCAACTCGCCACCGGAAAAATCGGCGATCCGCAGCCAGCAAACGCTGGAATCGCAAAACGGCGGCAACGGCCAGAGCGGCATCCCGGGTTCGCTGACCAACCAGCCGCCCAACCCATCGGCGGCGCCGGTGACCACCACCACGACCTCGACCTCGTCGAGCGCGGCCAGCAGCAGCACGCGCAAGGAATCGACCACCAATTTCGAGGTCGACAAGACGATCCGCTATTCGCAGCAGGCGATGGGCGGCCTGAAACGGCTGTCGGTGGCGGTTGCCCTCAATTACAAGCGCATCATCGATCCGAAGACCGGCAATGTGACGATCAAGCCGCTGACCGATGCTGAAAAGAACCAGATCACCGACCTGGTGCGCGAAGCAATGGGCTTTAACCGCGACCGCGGCGATACGCTCAACGTCTCCAATATCCCGTTCGACGGCGTCGACAAGCCGGAACCGGTGCCGGTGCCGGTGCCATGGTGGAAAGACCGCGACAACTTTGAATTGCTCATGAAAGGCGGTAAGCTACTGCTTGGCATCATCGTCCTGGCCTTCTTGTACTTCAAATTCCTGCGGCCATTGCTGCGCCCGGTCTTGCACAAGTTCGACGAGATCACCAAAGTGCCCGAGCCCGAATTGACCCCCGCCGAGGTGCAGGCGGCGCTGGAGCTGGCCGAGGCCGAAGCCAGGGGCGAGACGGCGGAAGGCGAAGAAGGCGCGGAAGAAGACGAGAATCCGCTCAACCTGTCCGAAGAGGAGCTGGAGGAAGCCAAGCAGGACGTCAGCTATCGGGCCAACCTGGATATGGCCAAAAAGCTGGCCAAGGAAGATCCGCGGATTATCGCCAACGTTATCAAAGCATGGATAGGCGCAAATGAGTAATAACGAAAATGGAGTCGAAAACGCGGCCATCCTGATGCTCGCGATTGGCCAGTTCGAAGCGTCCGAAGTCATGAAATTTCTCGGCCCGCGCGAAGTGCTCAAACTCGGCGCGGCGATGGCGACCATGAAGGGCGTCGCCCATGAGCGGGTGGCCGAAGTGCTCGAAGCGTTTCGCGCCGAGACCGAACTCAACTCGACGGTCGGCCTCGATTCCGACGAATACATCCGCCAGGTGCTGACGCAGGCGCTCGGCGACGACAAGGCCTCGGTGCTGCTCAACCGTATCCTCGGCGGCAAGGATGCCAGCGGCATCGAAAGCCTGAAGTGGATGGATTCGCAAACGGTGGCCGAACTGATCCGCAACGAACATCCGCAAATCATCGCCACCATCCTGGTCCACCTCGAACGCGACCAGGCATGCGAAATCCTGGGCCAGTTCACGGACCGTTTGCGCAACGACGTCGTGCTGCGTATCGCCACCCTCGACGGCGTGCAGCCGGCGGCGCTGCGCGAACTCAACGATGTGCTGACCAAGCTCTTGTCCGGCAATGAAAACATCAAGAAATCCTCGCTCGGCGGCGTGCGCACGGCGGCCGAAATCCTCAACTTCATGAGCGGCGAGCAGGAATCGTCGGTGATGGACAACATCAAGAACTACGATAACGACATGGCGCAAAAGATCATGGACGAGATGTTCGTGTTCGACAACGTCATCGATATCGACGACCGCGGCATCCAGCTGCTGCTGCGCGAAGTGCAGTCCGAAATGCTGATCATCGCGCTCAAGGGCGCCAGCCAGGATTTGCGCGACAAGATCTTCAAGAATATGTCGCAGCGTGCCAGCGAAATGATGCGCGAAGATCTCGAATCGAAAGGGCCGGTACGCCTGTCCGAAGTCGAAACGCAGCAAAAGCAGATCCTGCAAATCGTACGCCGCCTGGCCGACGAAGGACAGATCGTATTAGGCGGCAAGGGCGAGGACTCTTTTGTCTAAGATCATCACGCCGAAAGAGGAGATGTCAGCCTATCAGCGCTGGGAAATGGCCTCGTTCGACGAAAAGCCGCCGGAACCTGTGGCGCAGGAAGAGGTGGAGGCCATCGAGCTGCCGACCGCCGAATCGGTCGCCAAGATTCTCGAAGACGCGCGCCAGGAAGGTTATGCCGACGGCCTGGCGCGCGGCCTGGCCGAAGGCACCGCGCGCGGCTTGGCGCAGGGAACGGCCGAAGGGCTGGAATCGGGGCGCACCGAAGTCGAAACCGAAATCGCCCAATTGCGCCTGCTGGCCAGCAATTACAGCCAGGCGCTGACCAGCGCCGATGAACTGATTGCCGAAGACATCCTCAATCTGTCGCTCGACATGGCCAAGGCCGTCCTGAAAACGGCCTTGACGGCCCAGCCGGAACTGGTGCTGGCCGTGATCCGCGAAGCGATCGACTATCTGCCGACGCTGCAGCAGCCGGCGCTTCTGCACCTGCATTCCGAAGACGCCTTGCTGGTGCGCGAACGGATGGCCGAGGAACTGGCAACCGGCGGCTGGCGCATCGTCGAGGACGACCTGATCGAACGCGGCGGCTGCCGCATCGACACCGGCAGC
>JAIZVZ010000123.1 GCA_021768485.1 Oxalobacteraceae bacterium
GACATCGTTCTTTCAATCATCATGGGGTAACTCCTAGTATCTGTATTGGGGTTGTGTTTTTTATTTCCTCGCCACCTAGCCGGGATGACGAGAGCGATGCGCCGACAGGTGTTGCCACCTCTCTGCGCGACGGATTTCCGTCTCTACAACAAACCCTCTTGCGACGGCTTAAGGTAAATCGGGTCATGCCGCAGATGAAAATCGTTGCCAATCTCGGTTTACGTTTGTGACGAGTTGTAATTTCAAAAAAATGAATTAATTTCGCCAAAACATCGATTGGACCAAATTTTCTGCAATATCCGAATAGCTGTTTTTTTACGTAAAAAGCAGATATCCGGCGACTTATATATTGCTCGCCGACGAACTTGTCACACAAACAAGTGCTGCAAAAATGTCTTTGATGTCGCCTATGGGACCACTCAACGCGCCAGGTGTCAACCGCCAAGCTTGTTTATATGACCAGAAAACAACAGATTACCTTTCGCATCATTTTCAAGAAAATGGTGAGAAAGCTGATCTCGCCGCAACCACAGCCTGCAAGTGCAAACTTTATAAACCACAAGTTTTTTGCAATACATCCAATTTTTTATATTGCAATCCACATAAAAAACCAAATTAAATATCATTGCTTAATTTGCAATTTTTTATTTGCACCTGAGCGTCAATACGGTAGCGCACGAACAAATTGTTCTAAATAAAACATGTCATTTTTGCACTATCGCTGGCACATCCAAGTTGGCGCGGCGGCATCTTCATCAGCATCGAAAATGCCACGGCCATCCTATTATTTATTTCCTAGGAAATAATGACCTCAAGATGGATCGGGGGATGTGCAAAAGGATAAAGTCAGAATATTGCGTAAATGATGGTAACTTTGCCATTTCGCAAAAACAACAGTCTGAGGCATTTGTTACAAGCCTGTTACATAAATCAGGCAATTTGTGGGTATACAACAACATCTGTTTGGAGTAAGGCCTGTGATGGTCTCATCGCGAAAAAGCGGCGCCGGCGCCGCGCTTGTTCTGGTTCCTCGATAAAAAATGCTTGCCACCGTGCTGTGCGAGGCCAAGATGCGCTACTGTGAGGGCTTTTTTCATGGCAGGCATGGGCCTGACGCCCGAGGATGGACAGGCCGCAGCACGCAAGGCCATTGAGCAAAGAAAGTACTATGAGAGAAATGCCATTTTGGGCCCTGTTGCTGGCCGCCGCAGTCTGGCTGGGGCCTTTGCCGCAAGCGCGGGCCGCCAGCAATCCGGCCGACCCCGGCAAGGTCTTGCACACCATTTTCAATGCGGCCGAAACTGGTTTTGATCCAGCCGTCGAGCGCGACCTGTATTCGAGCCAGGTCGATCAGGCCATTTTCGAGACCTTGTTTACCTATGATTACATGGCGCGGCCGGTCAAGTTGATTGCCGGCACGGCCAGTGCCTTGCCCGATATTTCGGCCGACGGCAAGACTTATACGATACATCTGAGGAAAGGTATTTATTTCTCGCCCGATCCGGCCTTCAAGGGCAGGCGGCGCGAGTTGACGATGGCTGACTATCTGTATTCATGGAAGCGGCTGTTCGATCCGAAACTCGCCTCGGCCCACGCCTGGCTACTCGAAGACAAGATCGCCGGCCTCGACCAACTGGCAAAAAATGCCAGGAAGACGGGTAAATTCGATTACGACGCCAAGGTGGCCGGTTTCGAACTGCTCGATCCCTATACCTTGCGCATCCACCTGTTGCATACCGATTTCAATCTGGGCCTGATTCTCTCGCATACCCCGACCGCCGCGGTGGCGCGTGAAGTGATCGAAAAATATCAGGATGCGCAAGGCCAGGTGATGTCTCACCCCGTTGGTACCGGCCCTTATAAACTGGTGGCGGCCGAGTGGGTGCGCGGTTCGCGCATCGTGCTCGACGCCAATCCCGAATTTCGCGGCAAGATCTGGGATTTTGATGCCGGCAATTCAGCCGAAGACCAGCAGATTGCGGCGCGCATGCGCGGCAAGAAATTGCCGGCGATCGGGCGTATCGAAATTGCCGTCATGGTCGAAGATCAATCGCGCTTTCTGTCTTTTCAGAGCGGCAAGACCGATCTGTTCTGGCTCGATGGCCCGCTGGCGCCCAAGGCCTTGGTAAATGGAAAATTGCGGCCCGAATTGGCTGCCAAAGGCATATACCTGTCGCGTATTCCCGATCCGGAACTGACGTATTACTACTGGAATATGGAAGACCCGGTGGTCGGCGGCTATTCCAGGGAAAAAATTGCGTTGCGGCGCGCCATTGCCATGGCTCACAATGTTGAGGAAGAAATCCGCGTCGTCTGGAATGGCGAAGCCGAACATGTGCAATATCCGATTCCGCCGGGCGTGATCGGGCACGATCCGCATTACAAGACGCTGCTGCAATATGATCCGCCGCTGGCCAATGCCTTGCTCGACAAATTCGGCTATAAAAAAGGCAGGGATGGCTGGCGCACCATGCCCGACGGCAGTCCTTTGGTCATCCACTATACGGCGCGCGCCGAAACCAATGGCGTGCTGCAAACCGAAATCTGGCGCAAGACCTATAACGCGATTAGCATTCATATGGAAGGCGACCGCAGGATTTTTTCCGATATCTTGCAAGCCGAAAAAGAATGCAAGCTGCAGACCCGTACCGCGCCGTGGATTGCCGATTTTCCCGATGGCGACAATTTCATGATGTTGTTCTATGGCCCGAACACGCGGCAAAACAATAACGGCTGTTTTCAAAATGCCGAATACGACAAGCTGTATGTGCAGACGCAAAAAATGCGCGCCGGACCCGAGCGCGATGCCCTGTATCGCAAAATGGCGCGCATTATCGAAGTCAACGGCGCGGCGCTGATGGCTTATGCGCGCTACCGCGACATGCTGGTGCAGCCGAGCGTGATCGGCTATAAAAAGCATCCCATCCTGACGCAGGAATGGATGTATATCGATAAACAGAAATAATGGCGGCGCCGGTCCGAGGGGCCGGCATGACGCGGAGAAGGACGCAGCGATGGTGGCATCGAGTATTGAATATATTGTGCGCAGGCTCTGGCAAATGGTGCCGACCATGCTCGGCGTGGTCGTGCTGGTATTTGTATTGTTTAACTGGGTCGGCGGCGATCCGGCCTATATTTTGGCCGGCAAGATGTCCAATCCCGAGCAGATTGCCAATATCCGCGTCCAGCTCGGCGTCGACCAGCCGTATTACGTGCAGTTGTGGATTTTTATCAAACAGATCGCCACCTTCGATTTCGGCGCCAGCTGGAGTACCGGCGAAACCGTCTCGAGCATCATGACGAGCCGGCTCGGACCGTCGCTGACGGTCTTGATTCCGCTGACCGTGCTCGAGACGTTTTTCGGCATCGCGCTGGCGCTCGGCATCGCATTTGTGCGCGGCTCGCTGACCGATCGCCTGGTGATGATTGCCTGCACGGTTGGCATGTCGATCAGCATCCTGGTCTATATCATCGTGTTTCAATATGGTTTTGCATACCAGATGGGGCTGTTCCCGGTGCAGGGCTGGGGCGACACTTTTGGCGAAAACCTGCTGCGCTATTCGATGCTGCCGATCCTGATCGGGCTGGCGGTCAGCATCGCGCCGACGCTGCGCCTGTTCCGCAGCTTTGTACTCGATGAAGTCAACCAGGACTATGTGCGCACGGCGCGCGCCAAGGGGCTGAGCGAGCGCCGCATCATGTGGGTCCACGTCTTGCGCAATGCGGCCATTCCCATCATTACCTATGTGATGTCGAACTTGCCGTCGCTGTTGATCGGTGCCTTTTTGCTCGAGCGCTTTTTCGGCATTCCCGGCATCGGCCGCGAAGTCATCAACGCGGTCGAGCGCAGCGATTTCCCCGTCATCAAAGCCATTACCGTCTATGTCGCCATCGCCACCATGGCATTTAATTTGCTGACCGACCTGATTTATCAGGCCGTCGATCCGCGCGTCCAGTTGAAGTAGGCCAGAGTATGTCGAATCTCGAGATATCCGCTGCAAATGAAAGTGTACCGGCGCCGGCGCCATTGCCGGCCTTGTCGCCGGGCTTGTGGTCGCTGGCCTGGCGCCGGCTGCGCGCCGACAAGGTGGCGATGGCGGCGCTGACCGTGGTCGGGCTCTTCCTGCTCTTGCTCTTGGCATCGGCCAGCGGCCTGCTGGCCGCCGACTGGGAAGATGAAGTCGGCGTCAGCTATGCGCCGCCCGGTTTTATCGGCGCCGGCCCGGCCGGCGATGGCACGCTTCGTACCGCCGCGCCGGCGCCGGCCGGGCGTGACAATGCCGCCGCCGCGAACCTTGCTGACAACCCGCTCGATCCGCTGGCCGGTGTGTTGCGCGAATTGCGCGGCCAGCTGCAGAGCGGCGCCCAAACAGGCGGGCTGGCTGACGCGCCGAGCAATATGCAAAACGGCCGGCCGGAGGCCGTGACTGATGACAGCGGCGTGCTCGATCCGCTGGCGGCCGAGCTGGCCGCGCTGCGGCGCGATTTGAAGCAGAAGGATGCGGCGCAGGCGATGGCGCGGCGTCCGACGCTGCCTTTCGGCGCCGACAAGTGGGGCCACGACATCATCAAGAAAACCATCAAGGGTGGCGAGACCTCGATCATCGTCGGCCTGGCGGCCGCGCTGCTGGCGACCCTGCTCGGCACCGTGTTCGGGGCGCTGTCCGGTTATTACGGCGGTCTGATCGACGATTGCTTCAATTGGTTTTACAGTATTTTCACCGCCATTCCTTCGATACTGATGATTTTGACGGTCGCCGCCGTGCTGCAAAAAAAAGGCGTGATGACCATCGTCCTGATTCTGGGCCTGACCGGCTGGACCGGTGCCTACCGCCTGATTCGCGCCGAGTACATGAAGCATAAAGTGCGCGAATACGTGATGGCGGCCGATGCGATCGGCGCTTCCGACTGGCGCAAGATGTTTTCGCACATTTTTCCCAATGTCAGCCATGTCGCCCCGGTACAGATGTCGATCCTGGTGGTCGGCTTCATCAAGTCGGAAGTGATCCTGAGCTTTCTCGGCTTCGGCGTGCCGGTCGGCGTCGTTTCCTGGGGCAGCATGCTGAACGAGGCGCAAAACGAGCTCATTCTCGGCAAGTGGTGGCAACTGGCCGCCGCCAGCGTGGCCATGGCGCTGCTGGTGACGGCGTTTTCCTTGTTTACCGATGCGCTGCGCGATGCGCTCGATCCGAAATTGAAATAAGCCAAAGCAGGCCACAGCAGGCCATAGGACATTTGATGATGCAAAAGATGAATGCGGATCTGGACATCGCGGCGACGACCGATGGGGCCGACAGGAGAGGCGAGACGCTGCTCGAAGTACGCAATTTGCGCGTGCAATTCCGGCTCGATAAAAAAGGCAATACCTTCGATGCCGTCAAGGCGATTTCCTTCGTCATTCCGCGCAATTGCACGGTGGCGCTGGTCGGCGAATCGGGTAGCGGCAAGTCGGTCAGTTCACTGGCGGTCATGGGTTTGCTGCCGGCAGAGGTGACGCTGATCGATGCGCAAAGCGAGATTTTTTTCGGCGGGCGCAATCTGCTGGAGTTGTCGATGGCCGAGCGGCGTCAGTTGTGCGGCAAGGATATCTCGATGATCTTCCAGGAACCGATGTCTTCGCTCAATCCCGTCTTTACGGTCGGTTTCCAGATCGGCGAAGTGCTGCGCCAGCATATGGGAATGGATGGGCAGCAGGCGCGCGCGCGCACGCTGGCGCTGCTCGAGGAAGTCGGTATTCCCGACCCTGCCACCCGCATCGACTCCTATCCGAGCCAGCTGTCGGGCGGACAGCAGCAGCGCGTGATGATCGCGATGGCCATTGCCTGCGAACCGAAATTGCTGATTGCCGACGAGCCGACCACGGCGCTCGATGTCACGATCCAAAAGCAGATCGTCGAGCTGATCGCCGCGCTGCAAAAAAAACACCATATGTCGGTGTTGTTCATCACCCATGATCTCGGGCTGGTGGGCGAGATCGCCGAACGCGTGATCGTCATGCGTCACGGTACGATTCGCGAAAGCGGCGACCTGCGCCAGATTTTCGACCATCCGCAAGACAGCTATACGCAAGCCTTGCTGCACTGCCGCCCCTCGCTCGATGCGCGGCCGTGGCGCCTGCCGGTAATCGACGACCATATCGCCGGCCGCATCGAGGTGCAATTGAAAGAGCGCGTGCGCGGCTATGTGGCGGGCGAGCCGAATGTGCTCGAAGTGAAAAACCTGTGCAAGAGTTTTTATACGCGCGAGGGCTGGTTCGGCAGGAAGGAGTTCCAGGCGGTCAAGGATGTGTCCTTTGTTCTACCGCGCGGCAAGACCATCGGCGTGGTCGGCGAATCGGGTTCCGGCAAGACCACGGTCGGGCTGACGCTGCTGCGGCTGCACCAGGCCACTTGCGGCCAGGCCTGGTTCGACGGGCGCGATCTGCTGTCGCTGAAGGCGGCCGACTATCTGCCCTACAAACGCCGGATCCAGATCATTTTTCAAAATCCCTACGCCTCGCTCAATCCGCGCTTTACGGTCGGCCAGATCCTGCTCGAGCCGATGCGCATCCATAAAATCGGCGCCGATGACCGCGAACGCACGGCGCTCGCTTACCAGTTGCTTGAGCGCGTCGGTTTGCCGACCCAGGCCTTTCACCGTTATCCGCACGAGTTTTCGGGCGGCCAGCGCCAGCGCATCGCGATCGCGCGCTGCCTGACGATGAAGCCGGAAATCTTGGTCTGCGACGAATCGGTGTCGGCGCTCGACGTCTCGGTGCAGGCGCAAGTGCTCAATTTGCTGCAGGATTTGCAAGACGAATTCGGCATGAGCTACATCTTCATCTCGCACGATCTGTCGGTGGTCAAATACATCGCCGACCAGGTCATGGTGATGCACCAGGGGCGCGTGGTCGAAATGGCCGATTCGGATGAGCTGTATCGCCATCCATCGCACCCGTATACAAAGGCGCTGCTCGGCGCGATTCCGAAGGGCGTACACCGGTGATTGTTGCGGCCGATAATCGGGAATGCTGAATAACCGGCCGCGTCCTTATGTCTGGCTGTGACGACCGGCGGTGTCGCCAAGCGATCGCGACGCCGCCGGCCCAGCCATCAGGCTGCTTTTTCCGGCACAGGCAAATGCACCCATTCCTTGTAAAAGGCTTCGATATCGGGCTCGAATTCGTGTATCACCGGATACCACGGCGTCGGTGCCTCGACATCGTGCATGGTGCCGCAGCTCGGACAGTAATACTCGCGGTACACTTGCCAGCTGGTGTCGGGCGCCATCAGTGCCGGATACACTTCATGCATCGCTTCAGGCGTATCGCGCACATAAATCAGGGCCTCGAGCTTCCAGTTCTTGCGGTAGTCGCCGAATTCGTGGCCGCAACTGCACTTGGTTACCCACTGCTTGCTGCTCTTGTTTTGCGCGATATACAGATGCAGACTGATCGGCAAGATGATCTTGTCGTCCCATGCCACTTTGGCTTGCAGCGTCTTGAGATACATGCCGAAGCGGCCTTCGTCCTTGGGCATCGACAGCATGCGCATGGTGGTGTCCCAATCGAGTTTGCCCTCGACCAGATAATTGATTTGCTCCTGCGTATAGACTGACATTGGGATTCTCCAGGTTTTCGATGATTTATTGATCGACCAGCACCACGGTGCGCACGTCGGGCATTTTCGACAGATCCATGCGGCAGGTGGCGCCGAAGGACGGCACGCCGAGTTCCGCTTCCGGCAAGTCCCAGTCGGCCGGCAAGTCCCAGAAAGCCTTGAAGTCATCCTTGAACTTGCCGCTCAGGCCGAAACTGGTGGCGAACATGTGGCGCACCTGGATCGCCGCGTGCTTGGTCAGGATGCGCGCCCGTTCTTCCTTCATCCATTCGCGGGTCGGGACGGCGCGCGCGATGCGCTCGTGGCGGATCGCCTTGCGCCGCGCGGCGCTCTTGGTATGGTCGACATGCCAGACTTGCTCGCTGTCTTGCGAAAGCACGACGCCATAGACTTTTTCGGCATACTCGGGCAGCACGAAGCGGCTGTTGACATCGCTTTCCACGGCCGAAAATTCGCGGTCGAGCGGGTCGCCGAAGCCCGGTCCGCCGCGCATATAGTTCAGATACAGGTCGTGGTTTTCGAAGATCGCTTCGGTGGTCGTGCATTGCTGGTCGCGTTTGACCTCGGCGGTGGCGCTGATGTGGCGCTCGTATTCGGCTTGTTCCGGATTGCGGTCGGCGCCCAGCGGCAGCGACAGGCCGTCGCGGATACGGCTTTCGAGGTCGGTATGGTGCGCCTCGAAACGGTAGCCGGTGGCCGACGGATAGCCGCCCATCAGGCCCCAGTCGCTATTCATGTAGCCGTTGCCCATGAAGTACATGCTCCAGTCCTGGGCTTTCCAGACCATGCGCAGCGT
>JAIZVZ010000124.1 GCA_021768485.1 Oxalobacteraceae bacterium
GTCTACCCCAGCCGCAAACACCTGTCGGCCAAGGTCCGCACCTTCGTCGATTACCTTGTGGATGCCCTGCAAGCCTAGCGTGATCCGCTACCGCGCCGGTCCTCCAGCCAGTGAGCTATTCAGGCGCGATGCGCAAGTCCGAAAAATAGCCTTCGGTGCCGATATCAACCCACAAGCCGATGCCGCCCGAGCGATCCGGCCCATGCTTGAGGTCATTAACAACGAGAACAGGCTGCTTAGCGCCATTCAGATATAGTTTCGCGCTGCGATCGTGAACCACAATCTTCATGGAAATCCATTCATTCATGGCAATATCTGCATACGATTCATACATGCCCGGTGCTTCTTGTCGCGAGCGATCGAACTTAAAGCCTGGATAGGAAAAGTATTGGGTTGAGTGATTGCGTTGCAGCTGGCTCTCTGCGGTGGCGTTGAGCGGACGTAAATAAATACCTTCAAATTCCGAATTATCCTCATTGATTCTCATCGCTACTCCAATGAAACCACGGGCGTAATCGGGTGCATCACTGCGCAATCTGCTCAAGACCTTGAGCTCGATCGTGCCATTTTTAAATTCGACCCCGGCAAGCCTGATAAACGTGGCTTCGTCGACCAAGTTCATTTGGGGATCTTTTCTGACCACTAGCGCGGTACGTCCGGCTATCAGCTCGGTCCTTACGAACGCATTGCTAGGTAACAATTGGGTGTTAGCCAGATCAATCATCTGCGCATGCGCAGTCAAAAGCCACGCAGAGGTCAACGCAGCGCCCAGCGAAATACCATTTTTCATATGCCATCCTGATTCATTTATAGCGAAGCATGCGTCAGCCATTGGTGCATCTTGTGCATTCTGTGGCATTGGCCTTGTCAGCGCATTTTTCTTGAAATATGCAATGCTAACGTTGAATCAGGCACAGATAAATCCCACGACAAGCGCAAGATTGCAAACGCTGCGTTTGTAATGTGCGCCAATCCGATCGATATTTGCGCCAAAGGGATGAAACGGCCCCTTGCCGTGTATGCCACTTGCCGTGTATGCCACTTGCCCCGCCACTTGCCCCGCCGCTTGTCCCGCCGTTTCCCTGCTCGAGCAAGCGATGAAACGCTGCCAAGACCGCCAGCACGCCGCAATTAACTCAATATACGGAACAATTAATCATAGAAATTGGTATTTATCTCAAATAAGTTTGCAGGTAAAGTCTCTCCATCGACTACCGACTGGCAAGTCAAGACTGAATCAAGGAGAAATCACATGAACATCACCATCATTGGCGCCGGCAATATGGGACGCGGCTTGGCCAAACAATTGTCCAAGGCCGGTCACCAAATCAGCGTGACGGCGCGCGACCTGGACAAGGCGAAGCTGCTGGCTGAAGAGTTTCCTAATGTCACCGCCGCTGCCGCCGCCAGCGCATTGGGCGCATCGAGCGTGGTCATCCTCGCCACCGGCTACGCCGACGCCGTGCCCGCGCTGCGCTCGCTCGGCGATCTGACTGGCAAGGTCGTGCTCGATATTACAAATCCTCTGAGCGCCGACTACATGAGCCTGACCATCGGTCACAGCACCTCGGCGGCCGAGGAAATCGCCGCCGCCATACCGGGCGCGCTGCTGGTCAAGGCCTTCAATACCGTGTTTGCGCAGGTCTTGGCGGACGGCCCCGCGCTCGATGGCAAACAAGTTCCGGTCTACTATGCCAGCGACAGCGAACAAGCCGGGCAAACCGCGCGGGCGCTGATCGAAAGTATCGGCTTCGCGCCAGTCAATGCCGGCCCCTTGAAAAACGCGCGCTATCTGGAGCCGCTCGGCGGCCTGAACATCTATTTCGGCTACGGCGCACAGCACGGCACCGGCATCGCACCGGCCTGGATCGGCATCAACTGAAATAAATGCCGGGAGCAAGATTCCATGCGGTGCATGGACGCCCCCTATATAATCAATCGCTACCCACCTTGGGCGGCCTGTTCAATTTGGAGAAAAAATGAAAAGCAAATTCTTGATCGCTGTAATGTTGGCCGCCGGTGTCTCGATCAGTGCGAACGCCGCGGAATCTACCTATCAACTCGATCCCAGCCATACCTATCCGAGCTTCGAGACCGACCACTTCGGCGGGGTCTCGGTCTGGCGCGGCAAGTTCAACAAAAGCAGCGGCAGTTTCACGCTCGATACGGCCGCAAAAACAGGCTCGCTCAATGTCACCATCGACCTGAGCTCGGTCGATATCGGCAACGGCGTGCTCGACGCCGAACTGAAAGGCGAGAAGTTCTTCGACACCGCCAAATTCCCGGTCGCCACTTACAAAGGCACTTCCTTCAAATTCCAGGGCAATGTACCGGTTGAAGTGATCGGCGAACTGACACTGCATGGCGTGACCAAAGCGGTCAACCTGAAGGTCTTGTCATACAAATGCTTCATCAATCCGATGCTGAAAAAAGAGGTCTGCGGCACCGACTCGCTGGCCACCTTCAACCGCGATGATTTCGGCATCGACTACGGCAAAGCCTACGGTTTCACGATGCCAGTGACACTGCGCATCCAGGCCGAAGGCGTGAAACAATAAGCCGTATTCTCCCCGCGCGGACCGCCTGCGCGGGGACGGCGGCCGGGGCGGCGAAGCCCCGGCCGCAATGTCGGTCGGGCCGCCCCTGCGGCCACGGCTGACGACCGGCATCAATTAAAAAAACAGTTAAAAAATCAGTTAAAAACTGCAAATATAAAACCACTGCCTATGAATGCCCAATTGGCGAAACCGGCAATCAGGCCCGCAACCAGAATTACTTTCAGTTCAATGCGCATGTGTGACCAGCCAAGCTGCTCTGATCCATACTTGGCAAAACATTCTTCTTTACTCATCGGGAACAAAAACATGGCCAACCCGATCGCTGCGCAGACCGGCATGAGAACACTGACTTTTGGCCAATACACCGCGTTTGTTAATGCATAATGCCAACCATGTATGATCTCTGCGCCACAGATCACCATCATCAGCAAACCGATCAAACGTTGCATGGACTTTTTCGACAATATTGCCTCCTCTTGTTTTTAGCGATTGGCTGATTGATTCACATAAAAACAACTAAAGCCTCGGCTTCGTGGAGCGGCACTTCGACGTTGCGCCCGTCCGTAGCGATCACAAAAGCGGCATAATCATCCGGCTGCGCATGCGTGTGCAAAGCAGCGATAGCCAATTGAATGGGAAACTCCACCTGCGTGTCGATAATGGCCGCCAGGCCAAGGAGTACTATTTTAGGTGAGCGAGGTCGCCACGTATTGATCCGCGCGGGGTCTCTGTGAGCTAGTGCTCTGCATGATCGGACGCTTTCATGCCTTATCTTCAGCGTAAAAAAGAAGACTGCGGCTGGAAGACCACGACCGAATCCCCAAAATCCTGAAGCGCGGCAAGCACCGTGAAATACGGCCCTACCCCGCTCCTGTTACGACGATACGCCTGCCTGCGCCCGAGCGGCAGCAAAAACTAGGATGCCGCCTTGCCGCGCGCCACGTGCAATTTTTTGTAGCTGTCGATTAAGCGCTGGTGCCGCTCGAGTCCTTCGAGCTTCATGCTGGTCGGCGTCAGCCCGAAAAAGCGCACGCTGCCGTCGACCGAGCCCATTACCGCGTCCATCCGCGGATTGCCGAACATCCGGCGGAAATTGAATTCGTAATCAGCCAGTTCCATGTCCTCATCGAGCAGCACTTCGAGCACCACATTCAGGGCTTGGTAAAACAGTCCGCGTTCAACCGTGTTGTCGTTGTACTGCAAAAAGGCGCCGACCAGTTCATGCGCGTCTTCAAACTGCTGCAAGGCCAGCTGAATCAGCAGCTTCAGCTCGAGAACCGTGAGCTGTCCCCAGTCCGTATTGTCATCAAATTTAATGCCTATCAGGGTGGCGATGTCGCTGTAATCATCGAGCTCGCTGTTTTCCAGGCGATCGAGCAGTGCTTCCAGGCTGGCATCGTCGAGCCGGTGCAGGTTCAAGATATCGGCACGGAACAGCAGCGACTTGTTGGTGTTATCCCAGATTAAATCTTCTACCGGATACACTTCCGAATAGCCGGGCACCACAATCCTGCAGGCCGTCGCGCCCAGATCGTCATACACGGCCATGTATGCCTGCTTGCCCATGGCGTCGAGAATGCCGAACAGGGTCGCGGCTTCCTCGGCATTGGAGTTTTCGCCGTGGCCGGAAAAATCCCACTCGACAAATTCGTAATCGGCCCTGGCACTGAAAAAGCGCCACGAGACAATGCCGCTGGAATCGATGAAGTGTTCGACAAAGTTGTTTGGCTCGGTGACAGCGTTACTGGCAAAGGTCGGCGGCGGCAAATCATTGAGGCCTTCAAAGCTGCGGCCCTGCAGCAATTCGGTCAGACTGCGCTCGAGCGCCACCTCCAGGCTCGGGTGCGCCCCAAACGAGGCAAACACGCCGCCGGTGCGCGGATTCATCAAGGTCACGCACATCACCGGATATACGCCGCCGAGCGAGGCATCCTTTACCAGCACCGGGAAACCCTGCTCTTCCAGGCCCGCAATGCCGGCCACGATGCCAGGATATTTTGCCAGCACCGCGGGCGGCACATCGGGCAAGGCGATTTCGCCTTCGATGATTTCGCGTTTTACGGCCCGTTCGAAAATCTCGGACAGACATTGCACTTGCGCTTCGGCCAGCGTGTTACCGGCACTCATGCCATTGCTGACATACAGGTTTTCGACGAGGTTGGACGGGAAATACACGGTCTCGCCGTCCGCCTGCCGCACGAACGGCAGCGAACAGATACCGCGCTGCACATTGCCGGAGTTGGTATCGTACAAGTGCGAGCCGCACAATTCGCCGTCGGGATTGTAAATCTGCAGGCAGTAGTCATCGAGAATTTCGGCCGGCAGCGCATCGTCGGCACCGGGCTGGAACCAGCGCTCGTCCGGATAATGGACAAAGGCCGCGTCGGCAATGTCCTCGCCCCAGAACTGACCTGCATAGAAATGATTGCAATTGAGTCGCTCGATATACTCGCCCAGGGCCGAGGCCAAAGCGCTTTCCTTGCTCGCCCCCTTGCCATTGGTGAAACACATCGGCGAGTGCGCATCGCGGATATGCAGCGACCAGACATTGGGAACGATATTGCGCCATGACGCGATTTCAATCTTGATGCCGAGGTCCGCCAATACGGCCGACATATTGGCGATGGTCTGCTCCAGCGGCAAATCCTTACCCAAAATACAGGTGCGAGCGTCGGACGCCGGATTGAGCATCAGCAGCGACTGCGCATCGGCATCGAGATTATCGACCTCTTCAATCACGAATTCGGGCCCGGTCTGCACCACTTTTTTCACGGTGCAGCGGTCGATCGAGCGCAAAATACCCTGGCGGTCTTTGTCCGATATATCGGCCGGCAATTCGACCTGAATCTTGAAAATCTGCTGGTAACGGTTTTCCGGGTCAACAATATTGTTCTGCGACAAGCGAATATTCTCGGTAGGGATATTCCGCGTATTGCAGTACAACTTCACAAAATAAGCCGCACACAAGGCCGACGAAGCCAGAAAATAATCGAACGGGCCCGGCGCCGAGCCATCGCCTTTATAGCGGATGGGCTGGTCGGCCACCAGCGTGAAATCATCGAACTTGGCTTCCAGGCGAAGCTTGTCGAGAAAGTTGACCTTAATTTCCATGGGAGAATTCCAAAATAGTGCTCAAAATAATATGGCCTTGCGCTTTGCAGCCAGCCGGGGGCGAATCTGTCACTGCCCGGATCGGACAGACATATGTCGCGCCTGCAAAAGTTCGGCAAAACCGGGCAAGGCCTTGCATAGTAAACTCTTCAAACGCGAATAGTAAGCACAAAAGAAAAAGGGCTTAAAGAATGATCTCCAAGCCCCGGATTTCACGAATCAGATAGAAAAAAGGGACCAGATATCTCAATCCGGCCCCTCATATCCTGGTGCGGCTGGCAGGAATCGGACCCACGCGCCCGTGGTTCGCAACCGCTCCTGCCATCGTAATATTTAGGCTTTAAAAAACAATGACTTACAACGCCCCACGCGTACCATTCCAAATCCCCGCATGGATTCGTAAGGCATTGATTTAATGTAGATTTCTAGGCGGACATAGTACATTTTTTTTGCCGACAAAGCTACTGAATCGCCCCGGAAATTTAGGAGGCCGTTTTGTGTGAGTCAGGCGACATAGCCTGCTCGCCACGCCATGCAGGGCAATGGCCGCCTCCGCTGCGGACCGGCGCGATGCTCGAACGAGTCAAGCCGGCCATCGGCCAAGCTCGCTGTCTTTCGATCACCTCTGCAACAATATTATATTTATGATAATATTTTTCCAGTAATTTCCCTTCACAACATTCCGGTTTCGCCATGATTCCTCACGTTTGCAGTTCATGGCGATCTCAAACCGGCTCGCACCGCAACCGAGCTTCGCCACAAAAATAATGTGGGATAAAGCTATTATTGAAGGATGGCTCAATGAAAAGAAGGGATTTGCTTAAAGCGGCAACGCTGTCGGCGCTTCAGATCGCGCTTTCGGGCGCATTCGCGCAGCTGGCGTCGGCCGCGCCGGCCGCCATACAAAACTTCGGCCGTTCGCGCGTACGCCCCGGCGATCCCGGCTGGCCCTCGCAAGCCAGTTGGGAAGGCTTGAGGCAAGAAGTCGGCGGCCGCCTGCTCACACTGGCGCCCTTCTTTGCCGCCTGCGATGCCGGGCCGACGGC
This sequence comes from Oxalobacteraceae bacterium, assembly GCA_021768485.1. Classification (GTDB taxonomy): domain Bacteria; phylum Pseudomonadota; class Gammaproteobacteria; order Burkholderiales; family Burkholderiaceae_D; genus JAIZVZ01. The sequence continues at coordinate 6,716 of JAIZVZ010000124.1, forward strand.
TCCGGCCTGCAGCGAAGCGCTCGCGCATCTGAAAAACAGCTTCGACCTTGGCGACCAGCCCGGCCTGACGCAGACCAGTGGCTGGCTCGATGCCTGGAATTCACAAGCAAGCGCCTACGCGCTGGCCGCGCATGACACGGCCGATGTCGTCGCCGCAGTCAATTTCGCGCGTCGGCACAATCTGCGCCTGGTCGTCAAAGGCGGCGGCCACAGCTATCAGGGAACTTCCGATGCGCCCGACTCGCTTCTGCTGTGGACCCGGCAGATGAACGAGGTGCGCCTGCAAACGGATTTCGTGGCCCAAGGCTGCGCCGCGCCGCCGCAGGCGGCCGTCACGCTCGGCGCCGGCGCCATGTGGAGCGATGCCTACGATGTCGTGACAACGCGCGGCGGGCGTTATGTGCAAGGCGGCGGCTGCACCACGGTCGGCGTCGCCGGCCTGGTTCAGAGCGGCGGTTTCGGCAGCTTTTCGAAAGCCTACGGCACTGCAGCGGCCGGCTTGCTGGAAGCCGAGCTCGTGACCGCCGATGGCCAGGTGCGCATCGCCAATGCCTGCACCAATCCCGATCTGTTCTGGGCAATCAAGGGCGGCGGCGGCAGCAGCATCGGCGTGCTCACGCGGCTGACGCTGCGCACGCGCGATCTGCCGGCGACTTTCGGCGCCGTATTTTTTACGGTCAAAGCCTCTTCGGACGCCGCTTATCGCGCCTTGATCGCCCGGCTGCTGGCCTTTTATGCCGGTACGCTGTGCAATCCGCACTGGGGCGAGCAGATCGCTTTCAATACCGACAATACGCTCGCCGTCTCGCTCGTCTTTCAAGGCCTGGACCAGAAACAGGCATCGGACCTCTGGGCCCCTTTCCTCGAGTGGCTGCGAGCGCACAGCGACTATGCCATCGAAAAGCCATTTCAATGCATGGCGCTGCCGGCCCGACATTTTTGGAATGTCGCGTTTTTTAAAAAACACGCGCCGGGCTTGATGGTCGGCGACGACCGGCCTGGCGCGCCGGCTCACCATGGATTGTGGAAAGGCGACCTCGGCGAGGCCGGCTGGTTTATTCATGGCTACCAGTCGGCGTGGATGCCTGCCGCCCTGTTACAGGACCAGCGGCAAGCCGATTTGACCGAGGCCGTGTTCCAGGCCAGTCGCCACTGGCGCGTCGCATTTCACTTCAATAAAGGATTGGCAGGCGCACCGGCGGCCGAGATCGATGCGGCGCGCCAAACCGCCACGAATCCCGCCGTGCTGGACGCCTTCGCCCTGGTCATCATCGCCGGCGGCGGCAAACCGCAATACCCGGGCATGCCCGGCGCCGTCCCCGATGCAGCGCCGGCCCGCGAGCGCGCGCGGCAGATCGGCAAGGCGATGGCGGAAATGTCGAAAGTGGCGCCGGCCGCCGCTTCCTATATGGCCGAAAGCGATTATTTCCTGTCCAACTGGCAGGCAGCCTTCTGGGGCAGCAATTACCCGCGGCTCGCGCAAATCAAGAAAAAATACGACCCCGATGGCTTGTTCTTCATCCATCACGGCGTCGGCAGCGAGCACTGGAGCGGCGATGGTTTCACGCGCTCAGGCGCTTGATTCCACCGCATGAACGCCGTCGGAAATCCGCCCCATTCAAAGT
>JAIZVZ010000041.1 GCA_021768485.1 Oxalobacteraceae bacterium
ATCTCAGTTCGTCCTTGAGTAGGATATACCCTTTTAAGAGTGCTCAGAAAAACCTGATGATTTGAGGGCAGGCAAAAACAAGGCATAGCATAACCATGCGCAAGCTTCATTATTTAATAAAATACAGGGTTTGCCTGCCTAATTAGGCAATGAGCGAAAGGGGCGATATGTAAATGTGCTCTGTCATGATTCCTTGATATTTAAAAGGTTAACAAATCAGGAATTGCTTGCAAAGATAGAATTTAAATTGAATTTCAAAAAAATTGAATTAGGCTGGCATAAAATTTACGGCATTGCCCCCGGCGCGCCGTTCAAGACTGAAATGCTGGAGATCGCCGGCAGCAAATTTCGCAAGGAAGGGCTGGGCAAGGACGTCACCGATAAATTCCTGTCGGGCTTGCCGGGCATCCAAAAGGAAGGTTGCGATGGCCTGATTACTTCGGCGCGCTGGATTTTGCACCGCATGCCCAAGCATGTGCGCACGGTCTGCCTCGAGTTTTTCGGCCAGGCGCGCGATGCCATTCCATCGATTGTCGAAATCAAGCATTATCTCGATAACTTGCCGGCCAGCGGCGCGCAATATGCATCGGTACGCCTGGCCGGTCTCGAGCATCTCGACGAGCGCTACCTGCGCGCGGTCGGCTATGCCACCAAGTCGAAGCGCGGCACGCTGCCGAAGATGGCCTTGTTCGGCGACATCGTCGGCGACGATGACAATGCGGTGGCGCAAGCGGCCTCGGAAGTGGTACGCATCGCCAATGCCCGCGTCGGCGAAGGCTTTGTCGCCGTCAGCCCCGAAGCGCGCAAGAAATTCTGGCTCGACCGCGCCCGCACCGCGGCCATCGCCAAGCACACCAATGCCTTCAAGATCAATGAAGACGTGGTGATCCCGCTGCCGCGCATGGGCGAGTACACCGACGGCATCGAGCGCATCAATATCGAACTGTCGCTGAAAAACAAATTGCAGCTGGTGCAGGAATTGAAGGCCTTTTTCGCGCAGCGCAATCTGCCTTTGGGGAAAAGCGAAGACGCGGCCGGCGAAGATATCGACGATGCCGAAATGCTCGGCGACCGCGTGGCCCAGGTCGAAACGCTGCTGGCCAATACCGGCGCGCGCTGGGCATATCTGCTCAAGCATCTCGACCAGCCGCTGGCCCAAGCCCAGGATTTGCTCAGCGCCCTGGGCCTCGAGCATCTGAATGCGGCGTTCGCCGCGCGGCTGGCGCAGCAAGCGGACGCGACCGTGTTCGATGTCTGCCAGGACCGCACCGTGCGCATCTCGTGGAAGCACGAACTGCGCGCCGAGCTGCGCCAGCTGTTCAACGGCGGCGCCTACCGCCAGATCCTGGCCGAATGCGCGGCCATCCACAAGCGCGTGTTGCGCGGCCGGGTCTTCGTGGCGCTGCACATGCACGCCGGCGACGGCAATGTGCACACCAATCTGCCGGTCAATTCCGACCACTACGAAATGCTGCAGGATGCGCACCAGGCCGTGGCCCGCATCATGGCGCTGGCGCGTTCGCTCGATGGCGTCATTTCGGGCGAACACGGGATCGGCATCACCAAGCTCGAATTCCTGAGCGACGCCGAGATGCACGAATTCCGCCAGTACAAGCAGCGCATCGATCCGCACGGCCACTTCAACCATGGCAAGCTGCTCAACCTCGAGGGGCTCGGCGCCGATTTGCGCAATGCCTATACGCCCTCGTTCGGTCTGATGGGGCATGAATCGCTGATCATGCAGCAAAGCGATATCGGCGCCATCGCCAACAGCGTCAAGGATTGCCTGCGCTGCGGCAAATGCAAGCCCGTGTGCTCGACCCATGTGCCGCGCGCCAATCTGCTGTATTCGCCGCGCGACAAGATTCTGGCGACGTCGTCGCTGATCGAGGCTTTCCTGTATGAAGAACAGACGCGGCGCGGCATTTCGATCAAGCACTGGGCCGAATTCGAAGACGTCGCCGATCATTGCACGGTCTGCCATAAATGCGTCACGCCATGCCCGGTCAATATCGACTTTGGCGATGTGTCGATGAATATGCGTAACCTGCTGCGCAAGATGAACAAGAAGTCCTTCAATCCCGGCTCCAAGGCCGCCATGTTCTTCCTCAACGCGACCGATCCGGTGACCATCAACGCCACGCGCCAGGTCATGATCGCCTGGGGCTACAAGGCGCAGCGGCTGGGCCACGACTTGCTGGCCAAGTTCGCCAGCAAGCAGACCAAGGCGCCGCCGCCAAGTACCGGCAAGGCGCCCGTCAAGGCCCAGGTAATCCATTTCATCAACAAGAAAATGCCGGGCAACCTGCCCAAGAAATCGGCGCGCGCCCTGCTCGATATCGAAGACGATGCGATCGTGCCCATCATCCGCGATCCGCACACCACCAGCAGCGACACCGAAGCCGTGTTTTATTTCCCCGGCTGCGGTTCCGAGCGCCTGTTTTCGCAGGTCGGACTGGCGACCCAGGCCATGCTGTGGCAGGTCGGGGTGCAGACGGTGCTGCCGCCCGGTTACCTGTGCTGCGGTTATCCGCAGCGCGGTTCGGGCCAGTTCGACAAGGCCGAAAAAATGATGACCGATAACCGCGTGCTGTTTCATCGCGTCGCCAATACGCTCAATTACCTCGACATCAAGACCGTGCTGGTGTCGTGCGGGACCTGTTACGATCAGCTGGCGACCTATGAATTCGAAAAGATTTTCCCGGGCTGCCGCATCCTCGACATCCACGAATATCTGCTCGAAAAAGGCGTGCGGCTGGAAGGCGTGCAGGGCACGCGCTATATGTATCACGAGCCGTGCCACAATCCGATGAAGCTGCAAGAGTCGGGCAAGACCATCAATGCGCTGATCCAGACGGCCGACCAGGTCAAAATCGAGAAAAACGACCGCTGCTGCGGCGAGTCGGGGACGCTGGCCGTGACGCGCCCCGATATCTCGACCCAGGTCCGCTACCGCAAGGAAGAGGAAATGCGCAAGGGCGCCGATAAATTGCGCGCCGACGGCTTTGAGGGCGCGGTCAAGGTCTTGACCAGCTGTCCGTCCTGCCTGCAGGGCCTGAGTCGCTTCGACGACGATGCCGGCAGCACGGCCGACTATATCGTGGTCGAGATGGCCCGTCATCTGCTGGGCGAGAACTGGATGCCCGATTATGTCGCCCGCGCCAACAACGGCGGCATCGAACGGGTGCTGGTATGACGACCTGTTCCTTGTGCCTGCAAGACGGCGGCGAAGTGCTGTTTCGCGATCAGCAGTTGCGCGTGGTGCTGGTCGACGATGCGCACTATCCCGGCTTTTGCCGCGTCATCTGGCAGGCCCACGTCAAGGAGATGACCGATTTGGCGCCAGAGGCGCGCGCGCGCCTGATGGCGGTGCTGTGGGAAGTCGAGGCGGCCCTGATCGAGAGCATGGCGCCGGACAAGGTCAACCTGGCCAGTCTTGGCAATATGACACCGCATTTGCACTGGCACCTCATTCCGCGCTTTGTCGACGATGCCCATTTCCCGGAAGCGATCTGGGCGCCGGCCCAGCGGCCCGGCGTTCCGCCGCCGGCCAGAGTCGCCTTGTTGCCGGCGCTGCGGGCCGCCATCGTGCGCCGCCTGGCGAGCGTGTGAGACCCTTGTTTTGATCCGCGCGGCGATGTGCCGCGCGGCCCTCCTTTGATGGTGACCATGATGACAACAGATTCCAAATCCACCCCCGCCACACCCATTCCGACCGGCTTGACGCTGCACCGCGCCTCGCGCACGCTGGAAATCGGTTTTGACGACGGCCAGACTTTTTTGCTGCCGTTCGAACTGTTGCGTGTCTATTCGCCGTCGGCCGAAGTGCGCGGCCACGGTCCCGGCCAGGAAGTGCTGCAGACCGGCAAACGCGATGTGACGCTGACGGCGCTCGAGCCGGTCGGCAATTACGCGGTGCAGCCGGCATTTTCGGACGGCCATTACACGGGGCTTTATACCTGGGATTATCTGTACAATCTCGGCGCCAATCAGCAGCAATTGTGGCAAGACTATCTGCAGCGCCTGCGTGCGGCCGGCTATACCGAAGACAGCGGGCGCGCCCCGCAGCCGGAGGCGCCGGCGCCGGCTGGCGGCGGCTGCGGCCACAAGCACTGAATCGGCCGGCCGCCGGCGCTGCGCGCCGAGGGCGGTCCGGCTGACCGTATCGCACTCGTGTTGTGGACGCATTGCGGACGCATCGCGCCCGCATTCCGGTATAAATCACTGTTTATTACCGCCCACATGCGCTCGCGCGCACAATCGACCCTAGTATAATGAGCATAGTTTAACGAGGCTGGCATATGACCAATACGACCCATTTCGGCTACAAAACCGTTGCAGAAGAAGACAAGGTGCACAAAGTCGCCGAAGTCTTCCATTCCGTCGCGGCCAAATACGATGTGATGAACGATCTCATGTCAGTTGGTTTGCACCGGATCTGGAAAACCTTCACGATCGCCAAGGCGGCCGTGCGTCCCGGCTTCAAGGTGCTCGACATTGCCGGCGGCACCGGCGACCTGGCCAAGGCCTTTGCCCGCCACGCCGGCCCCAGCGGCCAGGTCTGGCTGACCGACATTAACGAATCGATGCTGCGCGTCGGCCGCGACCGGCTCTTGAATAATGGCTTGATGACCCCCATTTCGCTGTGCGATGCCGAGAAATTGCCGTTTCCCGACAATTATTTCGATCGCGTCAGTGTCGCCTTCGGCTTGCGCAATATGACGCACAAGGATGCGGCGCTGGCCGAGATGTACCGGGTCTTGAAACCGGGCGGCAAATTGCTGGTCCTGGAATTTTCCAAGGTCTGGGAAGTGTTGCAGAAACCGTATGACGTCTATTCGTTTTCGGTCCTGCCATGGCTTGGCAAGAAAATCGCCAACGACGCCGACAGCTATCGCTATCTGGCCGAGTCGATCCGCATGCATCCCGACCAGCAGACATTGAAGACGATGATGGAAGAGGCCGGTTTCGAGGGCGTTGACTATTTTAATTTGACGGCAGGTGTGGCCGCGCTTCACACTGGAATCAAACTTTAGGATCACAGACCATGAATATCAAAAAATTCCTGCTTACGATGGTACTTGCTGTCGGCGCTTTGGCGCTGGTGAGCAGCGAAGCCGAGGCGCGCCGCCTCGGCGGCGGCGGCTCGTTCGGCCGGCAGTCGCAAAACGTCAGCCGCCAGTCGCTGTCGCCAAGTCAGGCCGCGCGGCCGACGCCGGCACCGGCGGCCGCACCGTCGCCGATGACGCCGCCGGTAAAACCGCCATCGCCATGGAAAGGCATCGCCGGCGGCCTGCTCGGCGGTCTGGCGCTCGGCGCACTGTTTTCGCACCTTGGCATGGGCGGCATGATGGGCGGCCTCGGTGGCATGCTCAGCTCGATCCTGACCATCGCGCTGCTGGCCATGGTCGCCATGTTCATCTATCGCCTGGTGCGCGGCAAGGCTGCCACGCCAGCGCCCGCAGCCTACGGCGCTGGTGCCAGTGGCGGTTTTCAGCCTGAAAACAGCTATGCCCAGAACGCCAATCAGTCTGCCCAGTCTGCCTATACGCCTGAAATCGGTTCGCGCATCGGCCAGGGCGCGCCGGCTGCCGTGGCAGGCGCCCCGACCTATGGCCAGGTCGAGCATACGCCGTGGGGCGTGCCGGCCGATTTCGATGCCAGCTCGTTCTTACGCAATGCCAAGACCTATTTCATCCGCTTGCAGGCAGCGTGGGACAAGGCCGATATCAACGATATCCGCGAATTTACGACGCCGGAAATGTATGCCGAGATCAAACTCGAAATTCAGGAGCGCGGTCCGAGCGCCAATGTGACCGATGTGGTGTCGATCGAGGCGCAGTTGCTGGGCCTGGAAGTGATCGGTTCCGACCATCTGGCCAGCGTCAAGTTCTCCGGCATGATCCGCGAAGCGCTCAATGCGCCGGCCGAGCCGTTTGCCGAAGTCTGGAACCTGTCGAAACCGCTGTCGGGCGCCACCGGTTGGGTTCTGGCCGGCATTCAGCAGCTCAACTAAGCGGCCGCTTGCGGGCCGGGCGGCGTGCTCATGCAGCACGCTCCGCAGCATGCCAATGCAGGTGGCGGCTGCGCGTCTGCTGCCAAACTGTCGCTGCAATTTTTTCTTTGGCGAAAAACGCTCAAGAAGCTGCTAAACTTGAAGCCGCTCATCCTTGTATGAGCGGCTTTTTATTTGGCCCCACGAATTTCATGAGCCTTGCCCCTATGCGTTCATTCTTTCCCGCGCACGCGCTGCCGGCTGTTGTCAATCACTTGCTGGCGCAAGAGCCGGCGGCGCGCGGCAAACTGGCGCAGTATGCCGGCAGCGTTGCCCGTATCGAAACCGGCGTCCTTACCCTGAATTGGCAAGTGCTGGCCGACGGCTCGATTGCCGCCCGCGCTGCCGCACCGGCGGCCGCCGACGTCGCGCCGCGGGTCGTGATCCGCATCGACGCCGCCGATCTGCCGCAGATTGCCCTGCATCGCGAGCGCGCGTTTTCCTACGTCAAAGTGGAGGGCGATGCCGAATTTGCGACTGTCATTTCGCAGCTGACGCAGTCCTTGCGCTGGGATGCCGAACTCGATCTGAGCCGCTGGATTGGCGATATCGCCGCCGTGCGCGTGGTGGCCGGGAGCCGCAGCGCGCTGGCTTTTGGCCTTGACACGGGGCGCAGGCTGGCCGAAAACGTCGCTGAATATCTGCTCGAAGAGCAGCCCGTCTTGATGCGTCCGGGCGCCATCGCCGACTGGAGCGCCGATGTCGTCGAGCTGCGCAACGATGTCGAACGCCTGCTCAAGCGGATCGAAAAAATCGAAACAAAATTGAGCGCCGGCGCTGCCGCTGCGTCCGCCCCCTCAGCAAAATTGGACAAGCAATGATAGTGAAATTTCTGCGGCTGTTTAAAATTTTCAAGGTCGCAATCCGTTACGGACTCGACGAAATCGCCATCTCCGGCCTGCGCGTGCCGCGTCTCGCAAAACTGATCGATACCGTCATTTTCTGGCGCGACCTGACGGCGCCGCGCGGTGTGCGCTTGCGCAAGGCGCTTGAAGAGCTGGGGCCGATTTTCGTCAAATTCGGCCAGGTCTTGTCGACGCGGCGCGATTTGATGCCGCCCGATATAGCCGAGGAACTGGCCAAACTGCAAGACCGGGTGCCGCCCTTCGATTCCGATCTGGCCATTGCCCAGATCACGAAGTCGCTCGGCGCCCATCCCGACCAGTTATTCGCCAGTTTCGAACGCGAGCCGGTGGCCTCGGCCTCGATTGCGCAAGTGCATTTTGCGACATTGAAAAATGGGACCGAGGTGGCGGTCAAGGTCTTGCGGCCGAATATGAAAAAGTCGATCGATGGCGACATCGCCTTGATGCATCTGGCGGCCGACTGGCTCGAAAAGCTCTGGGCCGACGGCAAGCGCCTGAAACCGCGTGAAGTGGTGGCCGAATTTGATAAATACCTGCACGATGAACTCGACTTGATGCGCGAGGCAGCCAATGGCAGCCAGTTGCGCCGCAATTTTGCGCAATCGACGGTCTTGTTGGTGCCCGAAATGTTTTGGGATTATTGCTCCTCGTCGGTAATCGTCATGGAGCGCATGCACGGCATTCCGGTGTCGCAAATCGAGCGTTTGCGCGACGCCGGCGTTGACCTCAAGAAGCTCTCGCGCGATGGCGTCGAAATCTTTTTCACGCAGATTTTTCGCGACGGGTTTTTTCACGCCGATATGCACCCCGGGAATATCCTGGTCTCGGTCGCGCCAGCCACGTTCGGCCGCTATATCGCGCTCGATTTCGGCATCGTCGGCACGCTCAATGATTTCGACAAGGATTATTTGTCGCAAAATTTCCTGGCGTTTTTCCGCCGCGATTACAAGCGCGTCGCCGAAGCCCATATCGAATCGGGCTGGGCGCCGCGCGAGACGCGTGTCGATGAGCTCGAATCGGCGGTGCGCGCCTGCTGCGAACCGATTTTCGACCGCCCGCTCAAGGATATTTCCTTCGGCCAGATCTTGCTGCGCCTGTTTCAGACTTCGCGCCGTTTCAATGTCGAAATCCAGCCGCAACTGGTCTTGCTGCAAAAAACGCTGCTCAATATCGAAGGCCTGGGGCGCCAGCTCGACCCGGACCTCGATTTGTGGAAGACCGCCAAGCCCTATCTGGAAAAATGGATGGCCGAGCAGGTCGGCTGGAAAGGCATGTTCGAACGCCTGAAAAACGAGGCACCGCGCTATACGCATATCTTCCCGCAATTGCCGCGCCTCGTGCATAAAGTCTTGAGCAAGGCGGCCGAGCAACCGGGGGCAGATGTACAATTGTTGCAGCATTTGATTGTGCAGCAACAACGCACCAATTTGCTGCTCGGTTTTGGCGTCTGCTTGCTGGTGGGCATCGTGCTGGGTGTGATCGGCATCGAATTTATTGCGTATTGGTAATGGTTTAATCCCATGCGCGATGCCGCTCGGGCGCGGCCGGCCGCATGGCGCTGGCCGCCTGGCGGCGCGCCATGCGCGGCGATTCCCTGTGCCGACGATGCGGTGGCCGACAATTAGCCGGTAAAACCCTTTATAATTAGGGGTTTTGGATGATTTTTGCGGAGTTTTACTATGCCGATCTACGCTTATCGCTGTGAAGCGTGTGGTTTTACCAAGGACGTGTTGCAAAAAATATCAGACCCGCAACTTACGGAATGCCTGTCTTGCGGCGCGCCTGCCTTCAAGAAGCAATTGACTGCGCCTGGTTTTCAACTGAAGGGAACCGGCTGGTATGCCACCGATTTCCGCAATGGCGGCGTGGCGCCGCCGGCCGATGCCGTGGCCCCGAGCTGCCCGGCCAGCTGTCCTGCGGCCAGTTCCGCCAGCGGCGATAAATAACCCCATTCATACATAGAATGTCTTAAGCGAAATGCGTAAATATTTCATAACCGGTTTGCTGATTCTGGTCCCGCTGGCCATTACCGCCTGGGTACTCAATCTGGTGATCAGTACCATGGACCAGTCGCTGTTCCTGTTGCCTGCGCGCTGGCAGCCCGAGTACGTGTTCGGTATGAATATTCCCGGTTTGGGCGCCATCCTCACTTTGCTGATCGTGTTTTTTACCGGCCTGCTGACCCGTAATTTCATCGGCAATTATGTGGTTTCCTTGTGGGAGCGCCTGCTGCAGCGCATTCCGATCGTCAATTCGCTCTATTCGAGCATCAAGCAAGTCTCGGATACCCTGTTTTCGTCGTCGGGCAACGCCTTTCGCAAAGCGCTGCTGGTGCAGTATCCGCGCCAGGGCTCCTGGACCATCGCTTTTCTGACCGGCGTGCCCGGCGGCGACGTCAAGAATCATTTGCAGGGCGACTATGTCAGTGTATATGTGCCGACCACGCCGAACCCGACCTCGGGATTTTTCCTGATGATGCCGCGCGCCGATGTCATCGAACTCGACATGAGCGTCGATGTCGCCCTCAAGTACATCGTTTCGATGGGCGTGGTGGCGCCGGAGCCGCCGCCGGCGGCCGAGGAGCGGCCGTAACTGGAATTGAAGAACAAGCAAGAAGAATGAAGTAGAAACGAGCGTCACCCGTTGCCACGGGTGGAACCACCCAATTTTGAATCAGATCGAGAATTAATATGTCCATGCGAACTCACTACTGCGGCCTTACCAATGAAACGCTGCTTGGCCAAACCGTCAGCCTGTGCGGCTGGGTCCATCGTCGCCGCGATCACGGCGGCGTCATTTTCATCGACTTGCGCGACCGCGAAGGCCTGGTGCAAATCGTTTGCAATCCCGAGCAGACCGAAGTGTTCAAGGCGGCCGAATCGGTGCGCAACGAATTCTGCCTGCGCGTGACCGGGGTTGTCGCCAACCGTCTCGAAGGCACGATCAACAGCAACCTGAGCTCGGGCAAGGTTGAAGTCATTTGCGAAAACCTCGAAGTGCTCAATCCTTCGGTGACGCCGCCGTTCCAGCTCGACGACGACAATCTGTCCGAAACCACGCGCCTGACGCATCGCGTACTCGACTTGCGCCGTCCGCAAATGCAAAACAACCTGCGCCTGCGCTACAAGGTGACGATGGAAGTGCGCAAATTCCTCGACGCCCACGGCTTTATCGATGTCGAAACACCGATGCTGACCAAGTCGACACCGGAAGGCGCGCGCGACTACCTGGTGCCTTCGCGCGTCAATGCCGGCCACTTTTTCGCCTTGCCGCAATCGCCGCAATTGTTCAAGCAATTGCTGATGGTGGCGAACTTCGACCGCTATTATCAAATCGTCAAATGCTTCCGCGACGAAGACTTGCGCGCCGATCGCCAGCCTGAATTTACCCAGATCGATTGCGAGACATCGTTCTTGTCCGAACAGGAAATCCGCGATCTGTTTGAAGACATGATCCGCCTGGTCTTCAAGAATACCCTGAACATCGATTTGCCGAACCCGTTCCCGGTCATGGACTTTGCTACCGCGATGGGCTTGTACGGTTCGGATAAACCCGATATGCGCGTCAAGATGGCATTCACCGATCTGACCGCCGTGATGAAAGATGTCGACTTCAAGGTGTTTGCCGGCGCTGCCAACATGGAGGGCGGCCGCGTCGTCGGTCTGCGCGTGCCGGGCGGCGGCGCCATGCCGCGTTCGGAAATCGACGCCTATACGCAATTTGTGGCGATCTACGGCGCCAAGGGCCTCGCCTACATCAAGGTCAACGAAAAGGCCAAGGGCCGCGACGGCTTGCAGTCGCCTATCGTCAAGAACCTGCACGATAACGCGCTGGCGCAAATCGTCGAATTGACGGGCGCCGAAGACGGCGACCTGATTTTCTTTGGCGCCGACAAGGCCAAGATCGTCAACGACGCCATCGGCGCGCTGCGCGTGAAAGTCGGCCATAGCGACTTCGGCAAGAAGGCCGGCCTGTTCGACGATGTCTGGAGCCCGCTGTGGGTGGTCGACTTCCCGATGTTCGAATACGATGAAGACGGCAAGCGCTGGAACGCGACCCACCATCCGTTCACCGCACCGAAGGACGGCCATGAAGACATGCTCGAATCGGATCCGGGCAAGTGCATCGCCAAGGCTTACGACATGGTCTTGAATGGCTGGGAACTTGGCGGCGGTTCGATCCGTATTCACCGTGCCGAAGTGCAGAGCAAGGTGTTCCGCGCGCTCAAGATCGACGCCGAAGAAGCGCAGGAAAAATTCGGCTTCCTGCTCGACGCCTTGCAGTACGGCGCGCCACCGCATGGCGGCCTGGCCTTCGGTCTCGATCGCATCGTCACCATGATGACCGGCTCCGATTCGATCCGCGATGTGATCGCCTTCCCCAAGACGCAACGCGCGCAATGCCTGTTGACGCAGGCACCGTCGGAAGTCGACGAAAAGCAGCTGCGCGAACTGCATATCCGTTTGCGGACAGCCGAACCGAAAGTGGTATAAGACCCGGCGCGCCGGGACTGCTGAAAAAGCGCGGGCAACCGCGCTTTTTTTTCGCGTTTTTTATATCATTTTTGATTCGCGATCAAACGCATGGCGCGTCTGCGCCATGATAATACCGGCTGCGCGATGCGGTGCCGGCAAACCGGACCGGCAAATAAGGCCGGCAAATAAGGCCGGCAAATAAGGCCGGCAAATAAGGCCGGCAAATAAGGCATAATCGCAGCTGCAGCGGTCTTGCGTATATGCCCTGCGTTTATGTCTTGCGTTTATGTCTTGCGTTTATGTTCTGCGCTTTGTTTTGCGTTTCTTTGTTTTGCGTTTATATGCCGCGTTTTTAGGTCGATCTGATGACTGTCTATAAAATTCCCGAATCGGTGCTGGTGGTGATCCATACCACGGCGCTCGAGGTCTTGTTGCTAGAACGCAAGGGCGATCCCGGTTTTTGGCAATCGGTGACCGGCTCCAAGGATGCGCCCGACGAAGCTTTGCTGACCACGGCCATGCGCGAAGTGCTCGAAGAAACAGGTATTGCGGCCACGCCGGCGCAGCTGTGCGACTGGCATCTGTCGAATGTCTACGATATCTATCCGCGCTGGCGCCAGCGCTATGCTCCTGGCGTGACGCGCAATACCGAACACGTGTTTAGCCTGGCGCTCGATTGCCCGGTGCCGGTGGTCTTGAGCGCGCGCGAACACAGCGCTTGCATGTGGCTGCCCTATCGCGAGGCGGCCGACAAGTGTTTTTCGGCTTCCAACGCCGAGGCGATTTTGCAGTTGCCGCACCGCTTCGGCCCTGTTTGTGCGAAGCAGCTATCTTAATGCATCAGTTAAACCATTGTGTGCGTGCATATTGGCAGCAAATCGCATGAAAAACAGTGCCGGCGGCAAGCGCCGAGGTTTAAAATTGTGCAATGAAAATTCGCGTCGCAACCTATAACATCCACAAGGGCGTATCGTCGATACTGAGCCAGCCACGGGTTCATGCCTTGAAAAGTGCGATCGATGCGCTTAATGCCGAAATTGTTTTTTTGCAAGAAGTGCAGGGGCGCCACGACAAGAATGCCTCGCAATTCGGGGCCGAGACCAATGGCGGCAAGCAATGGCCGGCCGAGGCCCAGCATGAATTCCTGGCCGGGCAATCGCACCATTCTGCCTACGGGCTCAATGCCGCCTATGATCATGGGCATCATGGCAACGCTTTGCTGAGCAAGTTCCCCATCGTTTCATCGCATAATCAAGACGTCTCCGATCATGCTTATGAAAAACGCGGCATCTTGCATTGCGTGATCAACAAGGCCGGCGCCGATATTCATTGCTATGTCGTCCATCTCGGTTTGTTTGCCGGCAGCCGCGGCCGGCAGACCGAGGCGCTGGTCGAGGCGGTCTCGGCCTCGGCGCCGCCCGGCGCGCGCGTCATCATTGCCGGCGACTTTAACGATTGGCGCGACGAATTGAGCGCGACCCTGCGGGCCGAGCTTGGCGTGATCGAAGTATTCGACGAACGGCGCGCGGCAAGCGGCCTCGGTCATCTGTGGCGCAGCCTGCGCGGTGGCGAGGCGCGCCGCTTGCAGCCGGCCCGTACCTTTCCGGCGGCATTGCCCTGTCTGCGCCTGGACCGGATTTATGTGCGTGGTTTTACGGTCGAATCGGCAAAGGTATTGCACGGCCCGCGCTGGGCCAGATTATCGGATCACGCGCCGATTGTCGCGTCGCTGTTGCTGTAGCGAGAGGACCGCCATGCGCCAGGTGGAGCTCAGTCCCAATAATGATGTAACTTTGTTATTTTGTGGCGGGCAATTCTATCCCGCCCTGCTGAAGGCCTTCGAGGCGGCGACCGCCGAAATCTATTTCGAAACCTATATTTTTGCCGAGGACGATACCGGCGCCATCATCAAGGCCGGCTTGCTGCGCGCGGCGCGGCGCGGGGTGCGGGTGCGCGTGATCAGCGACTGGTTCGGCACCAAGCGCGCCGCCAGCAATCGCCTGCACGAGGAGCTGACGGCCGGCGGGGTCGAGCATCGCATGTTCAATCCCTGGTTCCGGCGCGGCCTGACGCGTTCGCACCGCAAGATTTGCGTGGTCGATCGCGAAATCGCCTTTGTCGGCGGCCTTAACGTGAACGACGATATGCGCTGCGATTACAACCATGAGATTGTGCTGCCCCTGCCGCGCTGGGACATGGCGGTGCAGATCGCAGGGCCGTTGCTGGCGCAGATACAGCAAGAGGTCGAGGCGCAGTGGGCGCGGGTCGGCAAACTGACCATCGTGTCGCGGATCGAACTGTTCCGTGAAATGCGTTCGCGGAAAATGGCGGCGTCTGCCTTGCCCGCGGCGGCGCCCGGCCCTGGCGCGGCCCTGGCCGGTTTTGTGGTGCGCGACAATTTGCGCAATCGCAGTACGATCCAGCGCGCTTATCTGCAGGCAATGAGTGCGGCGCGCAACAGCATCACCTTGGCCAACCCTTATTTTGCCCCGGGACGCAAGCTGCGCGATGCGCTGACCTCGGCCGCCCGGCGCGGGCTTGATGTGACGCTGCTGATCGGTGTCGGCGAAATGCCGCTGCAAGACGCGGTCGCGCATTCCTTTTATCCCGTTTTGCTGGCCAGCGGCGTGCGCATCGTCGAATATAGCAAGACGCAGTTGCATGGCAAGGTGGCCGTGATCGACGACGAATGGTGTACGGTCGGCTCCAGCAATTGCGATGGCCTCAGCCTGTTCGTCAATCAGGAAGCCAATGTGGTCGTCAGCGATGTGTCTTTTGCGCGCACGCTGCGCGCGCGCATCGATGCCGCGATCGCCGACGGTCATCCGGTGCGGCTCGCCGATTTTGCCAATATCGCCTGGCCGCGGCGCATCGGCTTCGGCATTTCCTATCTGGTCTACAGGAGCTTGATGCGTATTTTTACGGTCGGCAAATACAGCTGAGCCAGCCGCCGGCTGCTCGGGCCTGCGCCACGCTGTTTGCCGGCGCGCGTGCGAATGCGCTATATTGAATGCGGCGCTGCCGCTGGTGCCGCTTTTTCATTTTACCCGGGAAAACATGACAGATTCGGTGCGTATCGATAAATGGCTCTGGGCCGCCCGTTTTTTCAAGACACGCACGCTGGCCACCAGCGCCGTCGACGACGGCAAGGTCAAGCTCGGCGGCGAACGCGTCAAGCCGGCGCGCAGCATCAAGGTCGGCGAGGTGCTCGCCATCGATAATGGCGCCGACGAGTGGGAAGTGCAGGTCGTTGCGCTGTCGGCGGTGCGCGCCAGCGCGGCGATCGCCCAGCGCCTGTATCTCGAGAGCGAGGCCAGCGTCAGGCGGCGCGCCTTGCAACAAGAGCGCAGGCGCCTGTTTCCCGAGCCGAGCGCGGCTCTCAAGGGCCGGCCGACCAAGCGCGACCGGCGCCTGATCGATAAATTTTCTTGAGTGGCGCGGGCCCGTTATTGCCGCCCGCTATTGGCACTATCTCCGTCCAGCCATCGCACCGTCTGCCCCTCCGCCTATCGCACCGGCATGCTGCATTGCACCAATAGAATGGCCATTCTAAAAATGGCATTTGACTTTTTCCCCCCGCTGGATAATAGTACGAGCGTTCGCAATTTTATTCGGGCGCGACTACAGGCGGGACGCCGCCATTTTTTCATTTAGTCAGGATTATCATTAATACCAATCGTACATTTATGCGCAAAGGCGAATTGACCCGTACAGCGATCGTCGATGTTGCCCTTGAACTAGCCAGCCGCAATGGACTTGAAGGACTGACCATCGGCTTGTTGGCCGATAAGATGAACATGAGCAAATCCGGGGTATTCGCCCATTTCGGTTCGCGCGAAGATTTGCAAATGGAAGTGCTCAAACTTTATCACCATCGTTTTGAGCAGGAAGTGTTTTACCCGAGCATGAAGGAACCGCGTGGCATCCGGCGCCTGGAATCGATGTTTGCGCGCTGGGTCAAGCGGGTGACGGTCGAAATTGCCTCGGGTTGTATCTATATCAGCGGCGCGGTCGAGTATGACGATCGGCCCGGCCCGATTCGCGAAGAACTGGTGTCGATGGTGCGTACCTGGCAGGGCGCTTTGCTGCGCTGCGTGCAGCAGGCAATTGCGACGGGCGACCTGGCGCCGGCCACCGATGCGCCGCAACTGGTATTTGAAATGTATGGCTTGATTCTGGCGCTGCATCACGACGCCAGGTTTTTACGTATCCCCGGCAGCGTCGACCGCGCCCAGCTGGGATTTGAACGCTTGAAGTTTGCATACCAGCATGCCGGTGCCGCACCGGCGCTCGGTGCGGACTGATTCGCCGCACAATTTACGTCACGCAATATACGCCGCACTGCTTACGTCACACCGCTTACGTCACACCATAACGCCGCAAATTTAAATTACTTAGCCACGCATCTCGCTAAGGCTCATTAATGTAGTCGTCAGGAGAATAAGTATGGGTCAATATGTCGCTCCACTGCGTGACATGCAATTTGTGTTGCATGAATTGCTGCATGTCGAGCAAGAATTGAAGCAATTGCCGCGCCACGCCGATGTCGATACCGAGATCATCAATCAGGTACTCGAAGAAGGCGCCAAATTCACGTCCGAAGTCTTGTTCCCGCTAAACCATTCGGGCGACCGCGAAGGCTGCCGGCTCGACCAGGACAGCCACGCGGTGACGACCCCCAAAGGCTTCAAGCAAGCTTACCAGCAATACGTCGAGGCCGGCTGGGCGGCCCTGTCGTGCGATCCCGAATACGGCGGTCAGGGCTTGCCGATGGTGATCAATAATTGCTTTTATGAAATGCTCAATTCCTCGAACCAGGCCTGGACCATGTATCCGGGCCTGTCGCACGGCGCCTACGAATGCCTGCACGAGCACGGCAGCGAAGAACAGAAGAAACTGTATCTGCCCAAGCTGATCTCGGGCCAATGGACCGGCACCATGTGCCTGACCGAAGCCCATTGCGGCACCGACCTCGGCCTATTGCGCTCGAAAGCCGAGCCGCAGGGCGACGGTTCTTACCATATTACCGGCAGCAAGATTTTCATCTCGGCCGGCGAACACGATATGGCCGAAAACATCTTGCATCTGGTGCTCGCGCGCCTGCCTGATGCGCCGGCCGGCACCAAAGGCATTTCCCTATTCCTGGTGCCGAAATTTTTGCCGACGGCCGACGGCGGCATCGGCGCCCGCAACCCGATTTATTGCGGCGCGATCGAAGAAAAAATGGGCATCCACGGCAATTCGACCTGCCAGATGAATATCGACGGCGCCACCGGCTGGCTGATCGGCGAGCCGCACAAGGGCTTGAATGCGATGTTCGTGATGATGAATGCGGCCCGCCTCGGCGTCGGCATGCAGTCGCAAGGCCTGATCGAGGTGGCCTATCAAAATGCGCTGGTCTACGCCAAGGATCGCATCCAGATGCGCGCGCTGACCGGGCCCAAGGCGCCCGACAAGCCGGCCGATCCGATCATCGTCCATCCCGACGTGCGGCGCATGCTGCTGACCGCCAAAGCCTACGCCGAAGGCGGGCGTGCTTTCGGTTCCTATATCGCGCTACAGATCGACAAGGAACTGAACCATCCCGACGCCGCGGTGCGCAAGGATGCCGCCGATGAGGTGGCGCTGCTGACGCCGGTGGTCAAGGCTTTCATGACCGACAATGCCTGGATCTCGACGTCGGAAGCGATGCAGGTGTACGGCGGCCACGGCTATATTGCCGAGTGGGGCATGGAACAATATGTGCGCGATGCCCGCATCAACATGATTTATGAAGGCACCAATACGGTGCAGTCGCTCGACCTGCTCGGCCGTAAAATTTTGATGGATAACGGCGCCAAGCTGCGCAAGTTCGGCGATAAAATCAAGGCCTTTGTCGAAGAAAACGGCCTTGACGAAGCGATGAACGAATTTGTCACCCCGCTCGGCGACCTCGGCGACAAGGTCGGCAAATTGACGATGGAAATCGGCATGAAGGCGCTGGCCAATCCCGATGAAGTCGGGGCCGCCGCCGTGCCGTATCTGCGCGTGCTCGGTCACCTGGTCTACAGTTATTTCTTTGCCCAGATGGCCAAGATCGCGCTCGAAAAACAGGATGGCGGCGACCCGTTCTACCGCTCCAAGCTGGGCACGATCCGTTTCTACTTCTCGCGCCTGCAGCCGGAAACCGCGACCCTGATCCGCCAGGCGCGCGCCGGTTCCGAGGCCTTGATGGCGCTCGATGCGGATTTGTTCTAAGAGCCGACAGGCTTGAAGTCTTTCAGACTTGTCTGAAATTTCTGTGAGCAGGCCGGCCGCCGCGCGCATTGCGCTCGCGCCCGGCAACAGGCGATGCCGGGCGCGATACCGATCGGCCCGGCGATCATTCTGGTGCATAGCTGGATGTGAAACCAAAGGATAAATCATGAGCAATTTCATCGTTAAAAAAGTCGCCGTGCTCGGTGCCGGCGTAATGGGCGCGCAAATCGCCGCCCACTGCATCAACGCCCGGGTGCCGGTCGT
The DNA here is from genome assembly GCA_021768485.1 of Oxalobacteraceae bacterium. Taxonomy (GTDB): domain Bacteria; phylum Pseudomonadota; class Gammaproteobacteria; order Burkholderiales; family Burkholderiaceae_D; genus JAIZVZ01. The sequence goes on from JAIZVZ010000041.1 coordinate 17,898, forward strand.
GCTGTTCGATTTGCCGGCCAAGGAAGGCGACCACAACGGCATCGTGCTGCGCGCCATCGAAAACCTCAAAAAACTCAGTCCGGCGCCGCTCGGCAATGTCGACGACGCGGCCCTGATCGAAGTGGCCAATTACGACGACGACCTGGCCCTGCTCGAAGGCTGCGACCTGATCATCGAAGCGATCGCCGAGCGCATGGACTGGAAGCACGACCTGTACAAGAAAGTGGCGCCGCATATCGCGCCGCAGGCGATCTTCGCCTCCAACACCTCGGGGCTGTCGATCACGTCGCTGTCGGAAGGTTTTGACGCCGAGCTGAAGTCGCGCTTTTGCGGCGTGCATTTCTTCAATCCGCCGCGCTATATGCATCTGGTCGAACTGATTCCGACCGCCAGCACGCGCGCCGACATCCTCGACCAGCTCGAAGGCTTTTTGACGACCACGCTCGGCAAGGGCGTGGTGCGGGCCATCGATACCCCGAACTTCATCGCCAACCGGGTCGGCGTGTTCGGCATGCTGGCCACCATTGTCGAAGCCGAGAAATACGGGCTGTCGGTCGACGTGGTCGATGACCTGACCGGCGCCAAGCTCGGCCGCGCCAAGTCGGGCACCTTCCGCACGGCCGACGTGGTCGGCCTCGACACCATGGGGCACGTGATCAAGACCATGCAGGACAATTTGCAGGACGATCCCTTCTATGCCGTCTACCAGACGCCGCCGGTGCTGGCCAAGCTGGTCGAAGCCGGCGCGCTGGGGCAAAAAACCGGCGCCGGTTTTTATAAAAAGGTCGGCAAGGATATCCTGCGTCTCGATAGCGCCACCGGCCAGTACGTTGCCGGCGGCGGTAAGGCGGCCGATATCGTCGGTCGCATCATGAAGGAAAAAGATGCCGGCAAACGCATGAAGGCGATGCGCGAATCGAGCAATCCGGAAGCGCAATTCCTGTGGGCGATCTTCCGCGATGTCTTCCACTACATCGCGGTCCATCTCGGCGAAGTGGCCGACAATGCCCGCGACATCGATTTTGCGATGCGCTGGGGCTTCGGCTGGAGTGTCGGCCCGTTCGAGACCTGGCAGGCGTCGGGCTGGCTGCAGGTGGCCAACTGGGTCAAGGAAGACATCGATGCCGGCAAGGCCTTGTCGACGGCGCCGCTGCCGGCCTGGGTGTTCGAAGGCGCGGTCGCCGAAAAAGGCGTGCATACGCCGCAAGGCTCTTACTCGGCCTCGCGCAATAGCTATGTGCCGCGCTCCGGATTGCCGGTCTATGCGCGGCAGGCGTTCCGGGCGCCGGTATTCGGCGACGGTGCGGCCAACGGCAAGAGCGCCGGCGAAACCGTGTTCGAGGATGACTCGGTGCGGCTGTGGCATCAGGGCGACGAGATCCTGATCCTGTCGTTCAAGACCAAGATGCACGTGATCGGCGCCGGCGTCACGGCCGGCCTGTCGCGGGCGCTGGCCGAGGCGGAAAAAAATTACAAAGGCCTGGTGCTGTGGCAGACCGATGCGGCCGAAGGCGGGGCTTTCTCGGCCGGCGCCGACCTGCAATCGATGCTGCCGCTGTTCATGTCGGGCGGCGTCAAGGCGATCGAGCCGGAAGTGGTCAAGCTGCAGCAAGCCCATCAGGCGCTGAAATACGCCGGCGTGCCGGTGGTGGCGGCGGTGGCCGGTCTGGCGCTGGGCGGCGGCTGCGAACTGATGCTGCATGCGGCGCGCCGGGTCGCTGCCATCGAATCGTATATCGGTCTGGTGGAAGTGGGCGTGGGCCTGATTCCGGCCGGCGGCGGCCTCAAGGAAGCGGCGGTGCGGGCGGCGCGGGCGGCGCAGGGCAATGATTTGCTGCAGTTCCTGAAAGGGCCGTTCCTCAACGCGGCCACCGCCAATGTCTCGCGCTCGGCGCTCGAAGCGAAGAAAATGGGTTATCTGGCCGGCGACGACATCATCGTCTTCAATGCCTATGAATTGCTGCACGTGGCCAAGGGCGAAGCGCGGGCGATGTACGACGCCGGTTATCGCGCACCACTGAAAGCCAGACTGCCGGTGGCTGGCCGTTACGGCCTCGGCAATATCATGGCGCAGCTGGTCAATATGCGCGACGGCGGTTTCATCTCGGCCCACGATTTCAAGCTCGGCAGCATGATCGCCGACGTCGTGTGCGGCGGCGACATCGAGCAGGGCAGCCTGGTCGACGAACAATGGCTGCTGGACCGCGAACGGCGTGCCTTCATGGAGCTGCTCAACAATCCGAAAACGCAGGAACGCATCATGGGCATGATGCAGACCGGTAAGCCGGTGCGCAACTGAGTCGCCAGAAAACCTCTATTTGAGCGCCGCGAACGTCTGTTCGCGTGCTCGCCTGAAGCGGTGCCGGCCGGTCCGGCACACTGAACAGAATCGATAAGGAGTATTCCATGTCCAAACAGTTGCAAGATGCCTACATCGTAGCCGCGACCCGCACGCCGATCGGCAAAGCGCCGCGCGGGATGTTCAAAAATGTCCGTCCCGACGATTTGCTGGTGCGTGTGCTGCAGTCGTCGCTGCTGCAAGTGCCGGGCCTCGACCCGGCCCTGATCGAAGACGCCATCGTCGGCTGCTCGTTTCCCGAAGCCGAGCAGGGCAGCAATATGGCGCGCATGGCCGTGCTGCTGGCCGGCTTGCCGAAAAGCGTAGGCGGCGTCACCGTCAACCGGTTTTGCGCCTCCGGCATTACCGCCATCGCGATGGCGGCCGACCGCATCCGCGTCGGCCAGGCCGATGTCATGATCGGCGCCGGCGCCGAATCGATGTCGATGGTGCCGATGATGGGCCATCACCCGGCGATGAATATGAAGATGTTCAGCGATGAAAACATCGGCATGGCCTACGGCATGGGCCTGACCGCCGAACGCGTGGCCGAGCAGTGGAAAGTGTCGCGCGAAGCGCAAGACCAGTTTTCCATCGATTCGCACAAAAAGGCCATTGCCGCCCAGCAGGCCGGCTTTTTTGACAATGAAACCACACCGGTCGAAATCGTCGAGCGTTTCCCTAATCTGGCCACCGGCGAGATCGAGCTCAAGACCCGCCACGTGACCCAGGACGAAGGCCCGCGCGCCGACTCGAGCATGGAAACGCTGTCCAAATTGCGCCCGGTGTTTGCCGCCAAGGGCACCGTCACCGCCGCCAACAGCTCGCAGACCTCGGACGGCGCCGGCGCCCTGATCCTGGTCAGCGAAAAAATCCTCAAGCAGTTCAACCTCACGCCGCTGGCGCGTTTTGCCTCGTTCGCGGTCAAGGGCGTGCCGCCCGAAATCATGGGCATCGGTCCCAAGTTTGCGATTCCGGCCGCTTGCGCGGCTGCCGGCATCACGCAAGACCAGCTCGACTGGATCGAACTGAACGAAGCGTTTGCGGCGCAGGCGCTGGCCGTGATCGGCGACCTCGGTCTCGATCCGTCCAAGGTCAATCCGATGGGCGGCGCGATCGCGCTCGGCCATCCGCTCGGCGCGACCGGCGCCATCCGCTCGGCTACCGTGGTGCATGCGCTGCGTCGCAATAATCTGAAATACGGCATGGTCACCATGTGCGTCGGCACCGGCATGGGCGCGGCCGGCATTTTCGAACGGATGTAAGCGGCGTCGCCGCGTTAATGTTGTGCGCTTGCCGTGCCGCGAAGAGCGGCACGGCTTTTTTGTCTGGGGCCGCGAAGAGCGGTACGGCTTTTTTGTCCGGGGCAGAATTTTTTCTTCGATATCAGGAAAATCAATATGGATATTTTGACGCACAAGGCTGACGGCATCACGACAATCCAGTTCAACCGGCCGCAACGCAAGAACGCGATCACGATGGCGATGTATGTGACGATGGCCGAGGCCATCCTCGACGCCGAGCGCGACCCGGCGGTGCGCGCCATCGTCTTTCTCGGTCAGCCCGAAATTTACACGGCCGGTAACGATCTTGAGGATTTCCTGAAAGGCATCGTGCCGAGCGCTGGCGCGCAAGAAGTGCCGGCCGTGTTCCAGTTCATGCGCGCCCTGCATGGCGCCACGAAACCGGTGGTGGCGGCGGTGGCCGGCGCCGCGGTCGGCATCGGCACCACGATGCTGCTGCATTGCGATCTCGTCTACGCGGCCGAGAATGCGCAGTTTTCCATGCCTTTCACGCAACTTGGCTTGTGTCCGGAATTCGCCTCGAGCGTGCTGTTCCCGCAGCTTGCCGGCTATCCGCGCGCGGCCGAAAAGCTGATGCTCGGCGAAGCCTTTTCGGCGCAGGAAGCGCTGGCGATGGGCCTGGTCAGCCGGATCTTGACGGTCACAGAGCTGGCACCGTTCGCTCTGGCCCAGGCGGCCAGGCTGGCGGCGCTGCCGCCCGCCTCGATCCGCACCACCAAGCGCCTGATGCGCGCCAGCCGGGCCGCCGCGGTGGCCGACATCATGCAGGAAGAGAACAAGCTGTTCGGCGAAATGCTGGCGGCGCCGGAAGCGAAAGAAGCGTTTACGGCATTTTTCGAAAAGAGAAAGCCCGATTTCAAGCAGTTCTGCTGATAGCGGCGCCCGCCCAGGCGACAGACCTGCTTTATAGCGCCCGCGTGACGCTGCGGTGCGATATAACGCTCAGTTTTGCAGCGAGGCCATGTCGATCACGAAGCGGTATTTCACATCGCTCTTGAGCAGGCGCTCGTAGGCGGCATTGATATCCTGGATCTGGATCACTTCGATGTCCGAGGTAATGCCGTGGGCGCCGCAAAAATCGAGCATCTCCTGGGTTTCTGCAATGCCGCCGATCAGCGATCCGGCCACTGTCTTGCGTCCCATGACGAGCGGTGCCGTGTTCAGCGAGGGCGCCAGTTCGCCGAGAAAGCCGAGCAGCACCAGCGTGCCATCGGTGGCCAGCGCCGGCATGTAGGGATTGAGATCGTGCACGTAGGGCACGGTGTCGATGATCAGGTCGAACTGGCCGGCCACCTGCGCCATCTGCGCCGCATCGGTCGAATACACCACGTGGTGGGCGCCCAGGCGTTTGGCGTCGGCTTCCTTGCCGGGCGAGCGCGTCAGCAGCGTGACCTCGGCGCCCATCGCGGCCGCCAGTTTCAGGGCCATATGACCGAGGCCGCCGAGGCCGATGACGGCCACTTTGCTGTGCGGGCCGACTTTCCAGTGACGCAGCGGCGACCAGGTCGTGATCCCGGCGCACAGCAGCGGCGCGGCGCCGGCCAGCGGCAGGCCGGCCGGGATTTTCAGGACGAATTTATCGGAGACCACGATTTTTTCGGAATAACCGCCATAAGTCGGCTGGCCGTCGCGGCGGTCGACCGCGTTATACGTGTAGGTCGAACCGTGTTCGCAGTATTGTTCATGGTCGTGTTCGCAAGCCTTGCAGTGCTGGCAGGAGTCGACCATGCAACCGACGCCGACTTCGTCGCCCGGCGCAAAACGCGTCACCCCGGCGCCGACGCTGACGACGCGGCCGATGATTTCGTGCCCGGGCACCATCGGATAGCTGGCGCCGCCCCAATCGTTGCGCACATTGTGCAAATCGGAGTGGCAGACGCCGCAATAGAGGATCTCGATGACCACGTCGTCGGCGCGCGGTGCGCGGCGTTCGAAGCGGAACGGTTGCAGATCGGACGTGGCCGAGTGGGCTGCGTAAGCGCGTACATTGATTGTCATGGGGGCTTCTTTCATAAGAATTGTTGTATCGGTATCAGGGCTGAGGCGGTGCGGCGGGCCGCGACGGCGGCGAAACGAGGCGCTATCGCATGCTGCTACTTTAACGGATGCCGATCATCTTGATAAGCAGTTATAATCGGCATGATCTTATGAGAGAGATTCATAAATGGCGCGAGAGAACTTCAACGATTTGCTGGCCTTCGTCATGGTGGCGCGCGAGCGCAGTTTTACCCGGGCGGCGGCGCAGCTCGGGGTGTCGCAATCGGCCCTGAGCCACACCATCCGCGGTCTGGAAAGCCGCCTGGGAATCCGGCTCTTGACGCGCACCACGCGCAGCGTATCGCCAACCGATGCCGGGCAACGCCTGCTGGCCACGGTCGCGCCGCGCTTTGACGAGATCGACAGCGAACTGGCCGCCCTCAGCGAATTGCGGGACAAGCCGGCCGGTAATATTCGCATTTCGGCCGCCGACCATGCCGCCAACAGCGTGCTGTGGCCCAGGCTGGCCGATTTTTTGCCGAACTACCCCGACATCAAAGTGGAGGTGACCGTCAATTACAGCCTGATCGATATCGTCGCCGAACGCTACGATGCCGGCGTCCGTCTTGGCGATCAGGTGGCCAAGGACATGATCGCGGTGCGCATCGCCCCCGATCTGCGCATGGCGGTGGTGGCCGCACCGGACTATTTTGCCAGGCGCCCGCCGCCGACGGTGCCGCATGAACTGGCGGCGCACGACTGCATCAACTTGCGCCTGCCAACCCATGGCAGCCTGTATGCGTGGGAATTTGCGAAAGACGGCGCCGAGCTGAACGTGCGCGTCGAAGGACAGCTCGTGTTCAATAGCAGCCCGCCGATTCTGCGGGCGGCGCTGGCCGGCTTCGGTCTGGCTTACATTCCCGAGGATATGACGCACGAACATATCGTCGCGGGCCGCCTGACCCGCGTGCTCGAGGACTGGTGTCCGGCGTTTCCCGGCTATCATCTGTATTATGCGAGTCGCCGGCAATCCTCGCCGGCCTTTGCCTTGCTGGTCGATGCCTTGCGCTATCGCGTCTGAGCGCGTGTCTTTTTCTCGCTGGCGTCATCGCGGCGTTTGCCGGGGCGCCGTTTCAGCAGCATTCCTTTTCCAGTTGGCCCAGCAGTGCCAATGCCTCGCGGTCATCCCACAGTTCGAACAATTCCTGTATCTGCCCGAGATTGGAATGAATCATGAGCAAGTCGTCGGCTTGCAGGCCGATCTCGCCGGCGCGCTTTTTCGCAAAATAATCCCAAAAGGCATTATTGTGCTCGGGGATCGCGCGGTGGCGGTCGATGCATTGCATGACGCGCCGCGCCTGGCCCATGCAGTCGATGCCGGCAAAGCTGACGTAGCGATCGGTTTTCTTGCAGCCGCAATTGGCACTCATGAAAGCCTCCAGAACGAGTCGATGCTTGCCACTGTAGCGCGTCGGCCGCCGCCGATCCGTCGGCTGGCTGACAATTAAGCGTCCATGTCCGCTGTGGCGGCGCGCGCCTGCAGCGCCTCAAGCTGGCAGATCAGCAGGCGGCGCCGGCCCTGGCGTTGCAAGATGCCTTCGCGCTGCCATTGATTGAGCAGGGATGAGACGGTCTGGCGCGTGCTGCCGAGCAGGCTGGCGATGTCTTGCGTGCTCAGGTCGAGTTCGAGCAGCCAGCCTTGTTCACCGGTTTGCGCGCGGCGCTGGGCCAGGCCGACCAGAAAGCGCGCCAGCCGCGCCGGCACTTCGCGAAATGCGAGATCGTCGATCAGCGCCACGGCATTGCTTAACAAGCGCCCCATGACGCGCATGATGGCTGGGTGGATGTCGGGCTCATGCGCGAGCTTGCGGGCAAAGCGAGCGATATCCATGGTCCATAATTCGCAGGCCGCCACCGTTTGCACATAAGCGGGCGTATGTGTCGTATAGATGTCGCCCGGTTCGAGAAACGCCAGGCTCAGCTCGCGGTTGGCGCCGGCCAGATAGACGCGCAAGCGGCCGCTACGGACGACGAAAACCTGATTTTCCTGCTGGCCCGGCGTCGACAGCAGATAAGCCTTGGGCAGGCGGCGCAGGGCAAAGTCGGCCAGCCAGCCGTGCGGCTGCGCGGCGCCGGCCAGCGTGGCGAGGTCGATCGAGGCGTGACAATGAGAATGGACGTGGGCATGCATATCGTATGGCTCAAGCAAAAGTAGTGCCATGTTGCAAGTCCTTGATTTGGCGGCCGCGCCTGCCTGGCGTCGCGATGTTTGCCGGGTTTGCGACAAGCGCGGTTGCAGGCAATGCGACAATTTTGTTGCTGAGGGCAGTGCGCTCGCGCCTGCTCTTGCTTTCCCGATTTTGCCAGGCGGTCGGCGCACGTGCTATCGTGGCGCCACGCTGAGCGAAGCTGTGCCAGTTATCTATCAGTTTTTATCAAGTTTTTATCAATCCATAGCGAGCCAAGACGATTCATGACGACTTTATTTTCCATGCCGGTGTTCGATGCCACTGTAGTCTACGAAGGAAACGAGCTATTCAAGGGCAAAGGTTCGGCCGAGCAATGGGCACAACGCCTGAGCGCTGAAATCAAAAGCGAGACCACGGTGCGCAAGATCGGCACCGGCTGGGCCATTTGCGGCACGGTCGACGATGTCGAGTGCCAGTGGGGCATTTACGGACAACGCCTGAAGCGCATCGATCAACAACAGTAAGGCAACGGGCAGGAAATAAGCGGGCAATAAGCGGGCAATAAGCCGACCGGATGCATTGCTGCGGCCCCCGCCATGTGCGTGCAGAGAAAGACCGGGTCATTTTCATTTATGCAAATTCAGGGACCGTGCTTCAATCATGACTGTGCCGCCAGAAGTAAAATTGAAAACATCGAATGCCTTGCGGTACTGGATCAATTCCCTGCCTATCGCATTATTCCCGTCATTTCTGATCTTTATTTGGTTACGTCCATGTGTATTATTTGATGCGGCGTGGGCTTTTCCGCGGCTGGTCTTGATTGGGATACTGATATATCTGGTGCCGTTTGCCTACATCCTGATTCGCACCAGGTCGATTGTCGGTCTTGCCCGGCGCTGCGAGCCGAAATCGCCCAAACCGCTGGCCGTCCTTGCTTTTATCATTTTCGGCGGCGGGCCAACGTGGGGCGCCGCCTTCGCACTGATGACGCAAATCGGCATTCGCGCCGTTCCCTCTGCGCCGCTGTCGGTTGATGGGAAAGTGTCCTCTTTATCGCGCAGCAAAAAATTTGGCCTGAAAGTTGATTTTGACACCTCTTATGGAGTAATTTCAGCCAAATCACCGACAGAGCGCGGTTACCAGCCGGGTCTGGCACAACGCATTCCTATGCCGGAAGATCTGAAAGAGGGGGATGCAGTGAGGCTCGACGGACTGTCAAATCGGTTTGCCTTTGTATTGTATGAAGTAAAGGCTGGTGAGGTCGGGCGTGAAAATAAGCCGACTGCAAAATAAGCCGACTGCAAAATAAGCCGGCTGGAAAATAAAGGCGGCTGCACGCAGAATTTTCCAGAAAATGTCGCCATGAATATGCTTCGCGGCGGCGTCTTGTCTTCGCTTCTCCCACCAGCAATTACAGATTGACGAGAAGTCGGCGCTCGCGCAAACCTAATTGCAAGGAAATTGCAAAGACCGCGCCGCAAGCCCGGCGTTTGTTGCTTTTTGAGACGCTATTGGAACCGGCTCTTACTGCAATTTTGACGGTGGCAAATGGAAGATATTGCGGTGGTCACAAACCGTGTCCTGGATTTGCTCGATTTCTTCCATCAGCGTGACCAGTCTTTGCAGCCACGGATACTGGCTGTAGCGGCGGCTGGCATTTTGCCTCGACAGCGAGGCAATCAGGTCCGGGCACAGCACGCGCGGCTTGCTGTTCGGTGAGACGCCGCCATGCGCCAGCGCGCGCGCACCGAGATAGGCGTTGGCGTAGCGGCGCTTGTATTCGAGCTTGTCGGCAGCCGGCAGGGTGACAAGCGTATCGGTTTGCCTGCACGCCAGTTGATAGGCGTGCCAGTCGCCTTCCAGACAACGCTCCTCGCCCGACTCCATGCCGACGGCGATGAGGTCGCCGGCCGGATTTTTGACGGTAATGTCCTGGAACGTTTGCATACATCCTCCATAAACGCATGATTGCGCATGATTGCGTATGATCCATCAATGAGTTCTTTTCAGATTTTCAGTATAGGCGTCCGAAAAAAAACCGATATAGGATAGACAGCAAATTTTATGTAGGAATTGATGCAGTTCTAGTCGCGCTGCGCCGCGTTAGTGCGCCGCGCTGGCGGTGACGGGATAGCCGGCCTCGTCGATGGCAGCGACAATCTTTTCTAGCGGAATACTGGTGTGCCCGACCTGCACCGCCTTGGTCTTCAGATCGACCGTCACCGTGGCTGCCGCATCGAGTGCCTGGACCGCTTTGGTCACGCTGCCGACGCAATGATTACAGCTCATTTCTTCGACTTGTAGTGTGTACATCGTGTATTCTCCGTTTGAAAAAAAGTGGTGAAAATGGGGGGCTGTTGCCGGCCATGCCTTGGTCGTGGACCGGCTCAGCTGTCATCGGCGCAACAGCCTTCGCCGAGCGGCATTGCCAATTCCTGCAGGATCGGACAGTCGGGTTTGTGATCGCCGTGGCAGGCTTGCGCCAGATGGCTGAGGCTGTCGCGCATGGTCGTCAGTTCGGCGATGCGCCGCTCGAGCTCCGCCACGTGGCGCAGCGCGATCTGCTTGACATCGGCACTGGCGCGCCCGGCATCGCGCCACAGCGACATCAGCTCGCGCAACTGCCCGAGCGAAAAGCCGAGTTTGCGGCCGCGGCGGATGAAGTGCAGCGCATGCAGATCGTTGCCGGTATAACTGCGGTAGCCGGCCGCGCTGCGCTGGCTCGGTGCAATAAGGTCGATGCTTTCGTAGTAGCGGATCATCTTGGCCGAGATGCCGGTCGCTTGCGCCGCCTGTCCGATATTCATGCGTGCTGCTCCTGTGTACTGGTTTGCGCCTGCGGCTTCCAGCGCCGCAGCAACAAGGCATTGCTGATGACCGACACCGAACTCAAGGCCATGGCGGCACCGGCAATCATCGGATTGAGCATGCCGGACGCGGCCAGCGGAATGCCGATCAAATTGTAGATGAAGGCCCAGAACAGATTCTGGCGAATCTTGCTATAGGTGCGGCGCGAGATGTCGATGGCGTCGGCAACGAGGTTCGGATCGCCGCGCATCAGGGTGATGCCTGCGGCGTGCATGGCGACGTCGGTGCCGGTGGCCATGGCGATGCCGACATCGGCCGCCGCCAGCGCCGGGGCGTCGTTGATGCCGTCGCCGACCATGGCCACATGGCGCCCGCTGTGTCGCAGTTGCGCCACTTGCGCCGCTTTTTCAGCCGGCAGCACATGGGCGATGACCTGGTCGATTTGCAGCGTCGCGCCGACTGCACTGGCGCTGCCCTGATTGTCGCCGGTCAGCAGGACCGACCGGATGCCGAGGGCGCGCAGGCGCGCAATGGCCTGGTGCGCGGACGGCTTGATCTGGTCGCCGAAGGCGATCAGGCCCAGCAGCGTCGGCTGCGGCGTCAGGCTCGCCAGCCACGATACCGTATCGCCTTTCGATTCCTGGGTGGCGGCGCGGCTGGCCAGCGGCGTCAGGTCGACCCCGAGCTCTTGCATCAGGCGCGTGCTGCCCAGGCGCAGCGCCAGACCGTCGACGTCGGCGCCGATGCCGCGCCCGGGCAGCGCCACCACTTCAGTGGCCGGCCGCAGCGCCGCCAGTTCGAGCGCCGCCAGCGTGACGACGGCGCGCGCGAGCGGATGTTCGCTGCCGTTTTGCACGCTGGCCGCCAGTTGCAGCAGGCGGCTGCGGTCGATGCCTTGCGGGACCAGGACGGTCACGCCCGGCTGGCCCAGCGTCAGCGTGCCGGTCTTGTCGAACACCACGGTGCCGCTGCGGTGTACCGTTTCCAGCGCTTCGGCGTCCTTGATCAGGATGCCGTATCTGGCCGCCACGCCGGTGCCGACCATGATGGCGGCCGGGGTTGCCAGGCCCAGCGCGCAAGGGCAGGCGATGACCAGCACGGCGACCGCATTGATGATGGCGGTCTCGATATCGGCGCCGGCGTACCACCAGCCAAGCATGGTCGCCAGCGCCAGCAGCAGCACGACCGGCACGAAGATCGCGCTGACGCGGTCGACCAGGCGCTGGATCGGCGCTTTGGCCGCCTGCGCGTCTTCGACCATGCGGATGATGCGCGCCAGCGTGGTCTCGGCGCCGATGGCGCCGGTGCGCACCAGCAGCAGGCCGTCGGTGTTGATGGCGCCGCCGGTGACCTTGTCGCCAGCCTGCCTGGCCACCGGCAGGCTCTCGCCGGTGATCAGCGATTCGTCGACATGGCTCTGGCCTTCGATGATGATGCCGTCGACGGCGATCCGTTCGCCGGGGCGGACCACGACCAGGTCGCCGAGCGCCACCTGCTCGATCGCGACCTCGAAGTCGGCGCCGTCGCGCCGCACGCGCGCCGTATCGGGGCGCAGCACCTGCAGGGCGCGGATGGCCGAGGCGGTCTGGCGTTTGGCGCGCGATTCCAGCCATTTGCCGAGCAGGACCAGCGTGATGACCACGGCCGAGGCCTCGAAATACAGGTGGGCCATTTCGCCATGGGTCAGCAATTGATAGACGCTCAGGCCATAGGCGGCACTGGTGCCGAGCGCCACCAGCAAGTCCATGTTGCCGGCGCCGTCCTTGACGGCGCCCCAGCCGGCACGGTAAAAACGCGCGCCGAGCCAGAATTGCACGGGCGTTGCCAGTACCAGTTGCAGCCAACCCGGCAGCATGGCGTGCAGGCCGGCCGCCGCCAGCAGCATCGGCAGCAGCAGCGGCAGCGACAAGACCGCTGCCAGGACCACCGCCAGCGCCTCCTGGTGGTCTTTGTGCCCGGCCTTGGCCGCCGCTTGCGCCGGCGTCAGCTGCGGCGGCAGGCTGGCGTGGTAGCCTGCCTTGTCGACCGCTTGCAGCAGCGTCTCGACGCGCACGTCCGGCGCGGCATGGATGCGTGCGCTTTCCGTTGCCAGATTGACTTCGGCGCTGGCCACGCCGCTGACCTTGTTCAAGGTGTTTTCGACGCGCTTGACACAGGAGGCGCAAGTCATGCCTTCGATGGCAATCGTAAATTCTTGTTCAGACGGCATGTTTTTTGCAGCCGCAGCTGAATGCAAACGCGTTAAGGCAGTCATGGCACCCCCGACAAACGAAACAGAATCTCTATATTGAAGTATCCCACGATGGGAAGGTCAAGCTCAATTTCAGCGTGATTTCATTGAAATTTCCTCATCTGGCGCGCGCGCTGCCGCCATTTCTGACTGTCTGGGCAATCCTGCGCTAGAATTGGACCTGTTTTCATAAAGGATTGCCGTGTCGATAAAATCGCGTCCCTTGCCTTTATATAAGACCGTCCTGTTCATCACTTGCGTGGTGATTTTGGTGGTCAATACGGCCAGCCTGTATCAAAACCTGCGCGCGCTGCGCAGCGCCAATGTCGAGATGGAACAGAGTTGGGACATCAAGAGCCGTTTGCAATACCTGAATGTCTTGATCAGCGATGCCGAAAGCAGCAGCCGCGGTTATTTTTTATCGAATAACGATATCTATCTGGGCCCGCTGCGTACGGCCAATTCGCAAATCGACAGCGAGTTTGCGAAGTTGCGCACGGCGCTGGCCGACAGTGCGGGGCAAACCAGAAGCCTGAACCAGCTCTACAGCCTGTTCAAGGGCAAGCTGGCCACGCTGAACGCGAATGTCGATGTCTACCAGCACGGCGGGATTGCCGACATCCTCAGGATCGCGCGCGCCGATGAGGGCAAGGATTTGCTCGATGAAATCCGCTTGCAGGTGGTGCTGATGGTGCGTGAGCAGACCGAGGTCGAGCATGCGCGGCGCCAGCGCTTTTATATCGAATATCAATACGCGGTCATGCTGGGCATCGTCATCAATGCGATGGCCATTTTCGTGTTGCTGATATTTTACCGTTCGATCCGCATGAGTTTTTTCAGCATGGCGGCGGTCGAGGATGCGCTGCATGCGGCCAACGACAACCTGGAGGCGACAGTGGCGGCGCGCACCGCCCAGTTGTCGGTCTTGTCGCGCCATCTGGTACATGTGGCGGAAGAGGAAAAGACCAAGCTGGCGCGCGAACTGCACGACGAACTCGGTGCCAACCTGACGGCGATCAGCATGGATATCGCCAGCGTGTCGGAGAAATTGCAAGACCGCGAGCCGCAAGTGACGCGGCAATTGGCGCGCGCCCGCGATACTCTGCTGCAGACGATTAATTTCAAGCGCCACATCGTTGAAAATCTGCGGCCGAGCATGCTCGACCATCTGGGCCTGTCGGCATCGCTGCTCAACTACTGCGAAAATTTTGCCAGCATTACCGGTGTTCCGTGCGAGGCGCGCATGCCCGACGACGACAGCAATATCGATGCCGCACGGGCAATCGTGGTGTTCCGGATCACGCAAGAGTCGCTCAACAATATCACCAAGTATGCGCAGGCAAGCCGGGTCGTTGTCACACTGACGCGGCAAGAGGATGGTTTGCAGCTATGCATTGCCGATGATGGCGTCGGTATTGCTCCTGATGCACTCGAAAAGCCGATGTCGCATGGCTTGCTGGGCATGCGCGAGCGCACCCTGCTGGTCGGCGGGACTTTCGCGGTGCGCGGCGGCGCCAATGGCCGCGGCACCGTCATCGAAGCCTTTATCCCGCTCGATGCCGCTTAGCAGCGGGCGTCGCCCGGCGCCGTGTCTTGCTGCGGCAAACAGGAGCGGCCGGCCCGCCGGCCGCCGCGCCACCGCTGGCAATTATTTTGCCAGCGCCGCCAGCGCGGCCCGCACGCCGGCGCCGTAGGCGGCATCGGCCAGATCGAAATGCGCCAGCTGGCGCTGCACGATCGTGTCCTCGACCTGACTCAGGGGCGCCGCCAGATTGGCGCACAGATTGGCTTTTTCCTGCGGTGACAGCAAGCGGAACAGATTGCCGGCCTGGCTGTAATCGTCTTCCCGGCCGCGGCCGTCGAAGCGGCCGGCATTGCCGCTCAAAGGCAATTCAGGCTCGCCGTGGCCCATGCCGTGCGGGGCGCTGCCCTTGGCCGCCAGCGTCGCATAGTTGGCCGCAACGTCGCCGTTGTCGGCCGCCATCGCGCCATCGCGCTGGTGGTTGTGGAAAGGGCAGCGCGGGGCATTGACCGGCAAATGCTGGTGGTTGGTGCCGACCCGGTACAACTGCGCGTCGTGGTAGGCAAACAGTCGTCCTTGCAGCATCTTGTCGGGAGAGTAGCCCAGGCCCGGCACCACATTGGCCGGCGAGAAGGCGGCCTGTTCGACTTCGGCGTGATAGTTGCGCGGATTGCGGTTCAGTTCGAACATGCCCACCGGCTGCAGCGGAAAGTCGGCGTGCGGCCAGACCTTGGTCAGGTCGAACGGATTCCAGCCCGTGCGTTGTTCCCACGCCGCCAGCTCGGCTTCGGTGGCGACCTGGATTTTGACGTCCCATTGCGGAAAATTGCCGCTGGCGATGGCCTCGAACAGGTCGCGCTGGGCGTAATCGGGATCGCTGCCGGCCAGTCGCCGGGCTTCTTGCGCAGACAGATTCTTGATCCCCTGCCGCGTCAGGAAATGCCATTTGACATAGACGCGCACGCCATCGGCATTGATCAGGCTGTAAGTATGGCTGCCGAAGCCGTGCATGTGGCGATAGCCGTCGGGCGTGCCGCGGTCGCTGAACAGCGTGGTTACCTGGTGCAGGCTTTCCGGTGCCTTGCTCCAGAAGTCGAACATCATGGTCGGCGATTTCAGATTGCTGTGCGGGTCGCGTTTCTGGGTGTGGATAAAGTCGGGAAAGTTGATCGGATCCTTGATGAAAAATACCGGCGTGTTATTGCCGACCAAATCCCAATTGCCGTCCTCGGTATAAAAGCGCAGCGCAAAGCCGCGCGGATCGCGTTCGGTATCGGCGCTGCCGCGTTCGCCGCCGACGGTCGAAAAGCGCACCACCATCTCGGTC
>JAIZVZ010000167.1 GCA_021768485.1 Oxalobacteraceae bacterium
TCGATACCGGCATCCACGCCAAGGGCTGGACCCGCAAACAGGCGCAGGACTACCTGAAGGGTAATACCGCGCTGTCCGAGCACGAAATCGAAACAGAAGTGGACCGCTACATCTCGTGGCCGGGCCAGGCGCTGTCTTACTATCTGGGCGAAATGAGCATCATCAACGCGCGCAAGAAAGCGGAAAAAGCGCTGGGTCAGAAGTTCGACATCCGCGCCTTCCACGACACCGTGTTGCAACTGGGCTCGGTGCCGCTGCCAGTGCTGGAAGCGCGCATCGATCAGTTCATCGCCGACGGCGGCAAGAGCCCTTATCCAGACCAGCAGTAAGCAGGCATTAAGCAGGCAGTAAGCATGGCCGGCAACGCGCCGGCCATGCTCCCTGGTGCCTCACTTCACCGGCGAGGCAACCGGGCCAACATCCATGCCGCCGTAGGTAACGCCGTAGCGCTTGGCCACAGCGTAGAACTTCTGGTCGAGGGCGTCGAGCGACGCGGGCGTATGGGTTTCAACTTTTTCGATATGCAGCTGGTATGCGCTTTTTTGGGCGTTGATGCCAACAACGCGATAGCCCTGGCCTGTCATTTCAGCGCCAATTTGCTCCAGCTTTTCGCGATCCGCGCCGAGCCAATAATAACCCCACAGCAGCGGACCATCGACGTTGAAGGGCGCTTTGTCCCGCATCGTCGCAAACATGGTATCGATCTGGCTGCGGCCGATGGCGTTCTGCTCTTGCGCATGTACAAAAGCGGTGGAGGTGACGAGCAAGGCCGCGATGGCGATGTTTTTCAAAGAGAATGGTTTGGCTGACTTCACTGAGGTAATCCTGTTAATTAAAGCTGCGCAGGCAAAATTATTGCATCGGCGTTTGGAGCAACACGGATAATTTACGCCTATTTGCATTTGTCACCAAGCCTTGCTGGCTAGTGACAATGTGAGCATTTCCGGAGAGAATTGTTAAGTAAAATATCAAAACTTATCGACTCTCTGGCAGATCCCTTGAAAAAGACCGCACTCGCAGTAACCATGGTCAGCTTTGTGCTGGCCGTTCCATCCCACGCCGCCGATCCGGTGCCCGCTCCCGCTGTCGCCGTGGCCGCCAAGGCGCCGGAACTGCTGGACAAGGAATCCGCCAAGGCGCTGGGCGCCGCCATCAAGGAACTGAACGCCGCCATGGCCGGCGAGCGCAATTTCGGCAAGCAGCTGGAGCTGTATGCGAAATTCCAGTTCTCGCCCGAGCTGCGTCCCAAGCTGAAAGAGATCTTCGGCAGCGAGCGGCCGTTCCCGCTGGAGCGCGTGCCTGGTGCCGCCAAGGGACAGATCGACTATGTCGCCAAACTGGCGCCGCACACCTACAAGGCGAACAACGGCCTGCAGTTCAGCTGGACCGAACTGGTGTCGAACATCAGCACCGACAAGACTGGCCGTACGCTGAACGCCACCGCGTCGTGGCCGTCGCTGGACGCGCTGGGAACGGCGGGTGGCAGCTTCAGCGCCGTCAACATGACCATGACCAGCAAGCAGGCGCGCGGCAAGGACAACGTCAACTACGGCACCGCCAGTTTCAAGGTCGGCGTGATGAGCTTCCGCGACGTGCCGGCTGGCGCCACCGAATCGAAGGAAGTGGCGCGGGCGGAAGGCATGGAAGTGCGCTCCGACGTCAGCCGCAAAGGCGCGATGGCGGAAATCGGTTCGCGCACGTCGATCAAAGCGCTGGTGGTGGGCGGCGAGCAGGTGGACAACATCAACTTCGCCTTCCGTGTGACGAATGTGCCGGCCAAATCGCTGGCGGATCTGGACAAGTTGATGAGCGCGCAGCAGGCCAGCAAGGCGCCGGCCGAGGAGCAGCAAAAGCGACTGATGAAAGACCTCACCGCCTTCGGCAAGCGCGCGGCGATCGCCGGCGCCACGCTGGTCATCGACGACATCAGCGCCGCTTACCACGGCAACACGGCCTCGATCAAAGGCCGCCTCGGATTCCAGAAAGTGGTG
>JAIZVZ010000125.1 GCA_021768485.1 Oxalobacteraceae bacterium
GCCTTGGCGATATTGCGCCGCTCGATCGCAGCCACTCCGCCCTGCGCCTTGAGCCACTGGAAAACCAGGCCGGCGATATAGATCGCATAGGTCGGCGGCGTGTTGAACATCGAGTCGTGGGCTGCCACATTGGCCCAGTCGAAGGCCGACGGGCAGATCGGCAGCGCCGCGCCCAGCAAATCCTCGCGCACGATGACCAGGGTCAGACCGGCCGGGCCGATGTTTTTCTGGGCGCCGGCAAAAATGACGCCATAGCGCGCCACATCGATCTGGCGCGACAGGATATGCGAGGACATGTCGGCCACCAGCGTGGTCGCCCCCAGTTCGGGCACGAAAGGATATTCGACGCCGTCGATGGTTTCGTTGGTGCAGATGTGGACGTAGGCGCTGTCGGGCGAGAGCTGCCAGTCGGCTTGCGGCGGAACAAAACTGAAAGCCGCCGCTTCGCTCGAGGCGGCGACATTGACCTTGGCATACTTGGCCGCTTCCTTGATCGACTTGCCGCTCCAGGCGCCGGTATGGACGAAATCGATGCTCGCGCCCGGCTTATTGCCGAGCAAGTTCATCGGCACGATGGCATTTTCGCCGAGTCCGCCGCCTTGCAGGAACAGGATTTTGTAATTAGCTGGAACGCTGAGCAGTTCGCGCAGATCGCGTTCGGCCGCCTGGTAAATGGAAATGAATTCGGGGCCGCGATGGCTCATTTCCATCACCGACATGCCGCTGCCGTGCCAGTCGAGCATTTCGGCCGCCGCCTGCGCCAGCACTTCGCGCGGCAACACGGCCGGACCTGCGGAAAAATTATAGATTGGCGTCACGATACGGTCCTCCGCGCGGTCTTCGGCGCATTCTTCAGTGCGGTGCTGTGTGCGGTGCCCCGATCCCGCATATCTTACTTGGCCGCGGTGCTGCCTGCTCCATTGGCGGCGCTTTTGGCGGCGCCGTTGGTAGCTGCGTTGGTAGCTGCGTTATTGGCACCATTATTGGCGCCGTTATTGGCGGCGGCGGTCGCGGCCGGCGGCAGCAGCGTGCCGGCCATTTTCATGATGCGCGGTATCAGCACTTTTTGCGAAACCGCCATCGACTCGTTCATAATTTGCGGCATCGACGCCAGCATTTTGGCGCCGACCGCGGTTTTGTAAAACGCGGTGATCTGTTCAATTTCGGCCGCACTGAAATGGCGCGCGTACAGCGCCGCAGTCTCGCCCATCATCTCTTCGATCAGCGCAGGATCGCTCATGAAGCTGTCCATGCGCGTCAGCGCCACCGGCATCTGCGTCTCGACGCGCGACAAGGCATTCTTCTTTTCTTCGTCGCTCAGCTTGGCATTGCCGTTAATCGATGCCGAGGCGATGCTTCTGACCATCGACGGCATCGACTGCGACATGCTGGCGACCATGTCGGCCATCATTTGCCGGTAGTGCATCGCTTCCATCAAGTCCTTCGCAGCCGCCATCGCAGCCGCCGATGGCGGCGCCAGCACCGGCCCTGACGCCGGCGCAGACAAGGATGGAGACAGGGCGGACGGCAGCGAGGCGGCCGGCGTTTGAGCCACGGCAGGCAAGGCAAAGGCCGACGCCAGCAAAGCGGAAAAAACGATTTTTTTCATTTTATTGTCTTCCGATTATTTTCTTTCGCTTATTTTCGGGCGCGATCAAGAAGCCGATGGTTCCGGCGCCTCGCCATCCTCGGCCCCGCCGTCGATCCCGCCTTCGAGCGCGGCTTCGACATCGGCTTCGACAATGCGCTGCAGGCCCGACAGCCTGGTGCCATCTTCGACCGCAATCAGGGTCACGCCTTGCGTGGCGCGGCCCATTTCGCGGATCTCGGCCACGCGGGTGCGAATCAGGACGCCGCCGGTCGTGATCAGCATGATTTCGTCGCTGGCCTCGACCAGCGTGGCGGCGACCACCTTGCCGTTGCGCTCCGAAGTCTGGATCGCAATCATGCCCTTGGTGCCGCGGCCGTGACGCGTGTACTCGGTAATCGGCGTGCGCTTGCCAAAGCCGTTTTCGGTCGCCGTCAAGACCGATTGCTGTTCGTTCTCGGCCACCAGCAAAGCGATCACATGCTGATCTTCTTCGAGATTCATGCCGCGCACGCCGCGCGCCGTGCGGCCCATCGGACGCACATCGTTTTCATCGAAACGCACGGCCTTGCCGGAGTCGGAGAACAGCATGACGTCGTGCTTGCCATCGGTCAGCGCGGCACCGATCAGGAAGTCGCCCTCGTCGAGGTCGACCGCGATGATGCCGGCCTTGCGCGGGTTGGAGAAATCGCGCAATGGCGTTTTCTTGACCGTGCCGAGCGAGGTCGACATGAAGACATAGTGATCTTCGGGGAAGCTGCGGTTATCGCCCGACAGCGGCAGGATGACGGTAATCTTTTCGTTGTCCTGGAGCGGGAACATGTTGACGATCGGCTTGCCGCGCGAACTGCGCGAGCCTTGCGGCACTTCCCATACCTTGAGCCAGTACATGCGGCCGCGATCCGAGAAACACAGGATGTAGTCGTGGGTATTGGCAATGAACAGCTGGTCGATCCAGTCTTCTTCCTTGGTCGCCATGGCCTGCTTGCCGCGTCCGCCGCGCTTTTGCGCGCGGTATTCGGAAATCGGCTGCGACTTCATGTAACCGGTGTGCGACAAGGTCACCACCAGGTCTTGCGGCGTGATCAAGTCTTCGGTTTCAAGATCGGTGGCGTTCAATTCGATATGCGAACGGCGCACATCCTTGTTGCCTTCGCCGTATTCCTTCATGGCCAAGGTCAGTTCTTCGGTGATGATGACGGTAACGCGTTCCGGCTTGGACAAAATGTCGAGCAGGTCGGCGATTTCGGCCATTACGTCCTTGTATTCGTTGACGATCTTGTCCTGTTCGAGGCCCGTCAGGCGCTGCAGGCGCATCTGCAAAATTTCCTGCGCCTGGTCATCCGACAATTTGTACAGGCCGTCTTTTTGCAAGCCATAGTGTTTTGGCAAATGCTCAGGACGGAAGGCATCGATGCCGCCGATGCTGCCGGCATCGGTACGGGCCAGCATTTCGCGCACCAGCGACGAATCCCACGGCCGCAACATCAATTCCTGCTTGGCCACCGGCGGCGTCGGCGCGGCCTTGATGATGGCGATGAAGTCGTCGATATTGGCCAGCGCCACGGCCAGGCCTTCGAGCACGTGACCGCGTTCGCGCGCCTTGCGCAGTTCAAACACGGTACGGCGCGTGACCACTTCGCGCCGGTGCGCCAGAAAGCATTGCAGCATCTGCTTCAGGTTCAGCAGTTTCGGCTGGCCGTCGACCAGCGACACCATATTCATGCCGAAAGTGTCTTGCAGCTGGGTCTGCTTGTACAGATTGTTGAGTACCACTTCAGGCACTTCATTGCGCTTCAGCTCGATCACCACCCGCATGCCCGACTTGTCGGACTCGTCGCGGATATCGGAAATGCCTTCCAGTTTTTTGTCGCGGACGTTTTCGGCAATGCGTTCGAGCAAGGACTTCTTGTTGACCTGATAAGGCAACTCATCGACGATGATCGCGATCCGGCCGTCCTTGCCGTATTCTTCAAAGTGGGTCTTGGCCCGCATGACGACACGGCCGCGGCCGGTGCGGTAACCATCGCGCACGCCGGAAACGCCATAAATCGTGCCGCCGGTCGGAAAGTCCGGCGCCGGAATGATTTCGATCAGTTCATCGACCGTGCATTCATTGTTTCGCAACACATACAAAGCACCATTGATGACTTCGGTAATATTGTGCGGCGGAATATTGGTCGCCATCCCGACGGCGATCCCCGACGAGCCATTGATCAGCAGATTCGGCAGGCGGGTCGGCAAGACCGACGGTTCTTTTTCCTTGCCGTCATAGTTCGGGATGAAATCGACGGTGTCCTTGTCGATATCGACCAGCAATTCGCCGGCAATCTTGTCGAGCCGGCACTCGGTGTAGCGCATCGCCGCCGCATTGTCGCCATCGATCGAGCCGAAATTGCCCTGGCCATCGACCAGCGTGTAGCGCAGCGAAAAATCCTGCGCCATGCGCACCAGCGTGTCGTAAATCGAGGCATCGCCATGCGGATGGTATTTACCCATGACTTCGCCGACCACGCGCGCACATTTGACGTAAGGACGGTTCCAGACGTTATTGAGCTCATGCATGCCGAACAAGACCCGCCGGTGAACCGGCTTCAAGCCGTCCCGCACGTCCGGCAAGGCACGGCCAACGATCACGCTCATGGCGTAATCGAGGTAACTCGTGCGCATTTCTTCTTCCAGGGCAACTGGAATTGTTTCTTTTGCGAATTGATCCATAACGGCGAAGCGATCTCGATCGAGGGTTAAATATGCGACAAAATATATGCCATACAGGCGGCGCGCATCCGCGCACAGCCTCTGACAACGTTCGATTTTAACATGCCCAGCTTGTTTGCTGCGCTTTTCCGGCAGCGCGCCAGAGCGGCAGCAAAGACTTCCGCCAAGGCCCAAATCGCCACCGGCTCCGGCAGTAAAATTGTCGTCCAATCACGATTTCCGCCATTTTTGCGGAAATCGTGAGAAGAGCCTGCCTGGGCCCGGGATTTTTTGTTGTAAAATGCCAACAAACACATGATTGCTTACAAGCGCCTGCTTTAAGCGCAGAGGGCGACATGCAGTGTGTGGCAAAATTAGTACTGGCTTTTTTGCATCCTGCGGTTTTGTTTGTGACCTCGCTTACACGAGAGAATAGCCGGCGTCGTCATGTTTCTGACATGAACAACATGTTAAACTACTAAGTGACGCGTCAATTTTTATTCAGCAGTAATTCTGCCGATATAACACCAAGAGGAAAAAAAATTATGAATAAATTAAGCAAACTCATGTTCGCCGTAATGACCGTGGCGGCGGCACTTACTGCTTCGGCACAAACTGTTTCTACTCAAGACGTTAAAGCCAGCACCCCGAACAGCGCCTACGGCCAAGACGTTCGCGGCGTTGTTGCCCGCAATCCAAACGGCCTGTGCTGGAGGACTGGTTACTACACCGCCGCCGATGCCATTCCTGGCTGCGATCTGCCACTGTGCAGCGCCCCGCAAGTCTTGAAAGACGGCAAATGCGTAACCCCACCACCAGTATGCGTCTTGCCAGCAGTATTGAAAAATGGCGTTTGCGTTACTCCTCCACCAGCACCAGTTGTAGAAGCACCAAAACCAGTTGTTGTTTCCGAGAAAGTCACTTTCGCTGCTGAAGCCCTGTTCGACTTCGACAAATCGGTCGTCAAGCCAGAAGGCAAAACCAAGCTCAACGACCTGGCCGCCAAGCTCGAAGGCATGAACCTGGAAGTCATCATCGCTGTCGGCCATACCGACTCGATCGGTACCGACGCCTACAACCAAAAATTGTCGCTGCGTCGCGCTGAAGCTGTCAAAGCTTACCTGATCTCCAAAGGCATCGATGCAAAACGCGTCTACACCGAAGGCAAGGGCGAAAAACAACCAGTTACCAGCAACAAGACATCGGCTGGCCGCGCCAAGAACCGTCGCGTAGAAGTCGAAGTCGTCGGTACCCGTTCGGTCACCAAATAATTGCCAGCTTTTCCGGCAAGCCAAAAAACCCGCCTTGCGCGGGTTTTTTTTCGCCCTGCAATTCGTGCATACAGGTGAAAATGCCGTTATCATAGAGGACATGAATGCAGATCCTCAAGAAGTGCAAAAATTTAGCGACCTTGCCCATCGCTGGTGGGATCCCACTTCCGAGTTTCGCCCCTTGCATGAAATTAATCCCTTGCGCCTGCAATGGATTAATGGCCGCTTGCCCTTAAGCGGCAAAAAAGTGCTCGACATCGGTTGTGGCGGCGGGATTCTGTCGGAATCGATGGCCAGGCTCGGCGCCAGCGTCACCGGCATCGATCTGTCCGACAAGGCACTCAAGGTCGCCGATCTCCACAGCCTGGAGTCGGGGGTCGCGGTCCGCTATGAAAAAATTGCCGCTGAAGACATGGCCGCGCGCGAAGCGGGCCAGTTCGATGTCGTGACCTGCATGGAAATGCTCGAGCATGTGCCCGACCCGGCCGCCATCGTCGCCGCCTGCGCGGCGCTGGTCAGACCCGGCGGAAAAATCTTTTTTTCGACTTTGAACCGCAATCCAAAGTCTTACCTGTTTGCCGTGCTCGGCGCCGAATATCTGCTGCGCCTGCTGCCCAAGGGCACGCACGATTATGCCAAATTCATCACCCCGGCCGAGCTGTCGCAATTTGCGCGCAACGCCGGACTCGAAGTCGAGGCCCTCAAGGGCATGAGTTACAACCCGCTCAGTAAAATCTATTCGTTAAACCAAGACACCTCAGTCAATTACCTGCTGGCGTGTAAACGACCGATATAGGCAAGCTGATCATGCGCAAGTCCACCCTGCAATCGTGCCCGCGCGCCATCCTGTTCGATCTCGATGGCACGCTGGCCGATACCGCACCGGACCTTGCCGCCGCCGCCAACCGCTTGCGCCGGGTGCGCGGCATGGAGTCGCGGCCTTTTTCGATGTTGCGTCCGGTCGCCTCGAGCGGCGCGCGCGGCATGCTGGCGGTCGCTTTCGGCCTGACGCCGCGCGACGAGACCTACGAAGCGATGCGCAAGGAATTTCTCGACAGTTATTACTCCAAGCTGGTGGTTGAAAGCCGTTTATTCGACGGCATTGCCGACCTGCTCGCCGGCCTCGAACAAACCGGCCTGACCTGGGGCATCGTGACCAACAAGGCCAGCCGCTACACCGATCCGCTATTGCCGCAAATCGGCCTGCAGCACGCGCCCTGCGTGGTCTGCGGCGACACCACGCCCCATACCAAACCGCATCCGGCGCCCTTGCTTGAAGCGGCACGTCGCCTGGGTGTGGAGCCCGAGCACTGCTGGTACGTCGGCGACGACTTGCGCGACATCGAAGCCGGGCGCGCCGCCGGCATGCGCACGGTAGCCATCACCTGGGGCTATTGCGGCACCAGCCAGCCACACAGCTGGGGCGCCGACATGCTGGCAGCCACGCCGCAAGGCTTGCTCAATTCGCTGCGCAAACTGAGCCGCGCGGCCGCCGCCAAAAAGCCGGTCCAAACCGACAGCACGAGCTGAGACTGCTCAGTTATTGCTCAGTTATTGCTCAGTTATTGCTCAGTTATTGCTCAGTTATTGCTCAGGTATCACTCACTTATCACTCAGTTACTGAGCAGTTCTTGCCCCATGGCGCCGGTGAGCGCCCGATCGGCCGCAGCGGGCACGCCAGCAAGCCGATTTATCGACTATAATGCAAGAGCTGGGGGCGACCAGGTTTCGACAGGGGTTGCAAAGCAGCGCAGGGCATACCGAGGACTGGTTACCTCGTAAATACATCCAGAAAATATATAACTGCAAACGATAACTCGTACGCACTAGCAGCTTAATCGCTGTCTAGCTCTACACCATCTCGTCCCTGGGGTGGGCTGGCAACAGCAGTAGAGTCATTCACAGGGAATCGTCTTTTGCCGGGTCACTTGGCAATTGCTTAAATAATAGGTGACTCGCCTTTTCACAGCGTGTGCGTCCGCGTTGACGGGGTTAAATCAAATGGCAGCACTAAGTATGTAGAACTGTCTGTAGAGTGCTTCTGGACGCGGGTTCGATTCCCGCCGCCTCCACCAGAATCCAAAAACAAAGGCCCCGTGCTTGCGCACGGGGCCTTTGTTTTTGGATTCATCGGTCCAGATGACGGCAGTCGAAGCCGCGGGACGCGGGGCGCAGCAGGGAATTCGCGCCGCATGCGGCGCGCC
>JAIZVZ010000168.1 GCA_021768485.1 Oxalobacteraceae bacterium
TATGAAAGGCTCGCTCAAAACTTACAAGGCCAAGCGCAACTTCGCTATCACGCCGGAACCCGCCGAGGGCGGCGCCGAGGGCGCGGAGGCGTTGGCGTTCGTCATCCAGAAGCACTGGGCTTCGCGGCTGCATTACGACTTCCGGCTGGAGCTGGACGGCGTGATGATGAGCTGGGCCGTGCCCAAAGGCCCAAGCTACGATACGCATGACAAGCGCATGGCGGTGCACGTCGAAGATCACCCCATCTCGTATAACGACTTTGAGGGCACGATTCCACCCAAGCAGTACGGCGCGGGCAAGGTAATCATCTGGGACAAGGGCACATGGCGGCCGCTGGATGATCCGCACAAGGCGCTCAAGCAGGGCAATCTGAAATTCGAGATCGAAGGCCACAAGATGCATGGCCGCTGGGTTCTGGTGCGCATGAAGGGCAAGGGCGAGAAGCAGGAACCCTGGCTGCTGATCAAGGAGAAGGATGAATACGCGCGGCCGGCCGAGGAGTTCAGCGTGGTCGATGAGATGCCGGACAGTGTGAAGGCGCTGCCGATGCCGGCGCCATCGCCCGTAACGCCGTCCGCTACACCGGCAAAAACCGTCAACGCCGCCAAGGCCGCCGAACGCGCCGCGCCCAAGGCGGCGATGCCGGAGTCGCTGTCGCCGCAACTGGCCACGCTGGTCGATGCGCCACCGGCGCACGCCGACGAATGGCTGTTCGAAGTGAAGTTCGACGGCTACCGTCTGCTGGCGCGCATCGACGGCAAGGACATCCGCCTGTTCACCCGCAACGGCAACGACTGGACCCACAAGCTGGAACCGCTGCGCAAGGAGCTGGCCAGGCTGAAGTTCCCGCCGGGCTGGTACGACGGCGAAATCGTCGTGCACGATGACGACGGCCGGCCCGACTTCGGTCTGCTGCAAAACGCCTTCGATGAGGACCACCCCGGCGATATCGCCTACTTCATCTTCGATATGCCGTTTCACAATGGCCACGATCTGCGCGAAGCGCCGCTCGAACAGCGCCGCGCGTTGCTGCAAGAAGTGATGGCCAAACGCGAAAGTGCCAACGTACGTTTCAGCACCGCGCTGAACGCGCCGCCGCAGGACATGATCGCCGCCGCCTGCCAGATGGGACTGGAGGGCATCATCGGCAAGCGGCGCGACGCGCCATACAGCGCGCGCCGCAGCGGCACCTGGATCAAACTCAAATGCGGCCAGCGACAGGAGTTCGTCATCGGCGGTTACACCGATCCGCAAGGTTCGCGTACCGGTTTCGGCTCGCTGCTGCTGGGGACTTACGACAAGGACGGCAAGCTGCAATATGCCGGCAATGTCGGCAGCGGTTTCAACGCCACGTCGCTGCGCGAACTGAAGGCGCGCATGGACAAGCTGCACGCCGATGCCAGCCCGTTCGCACCAAACCGCGACATCGATAAGAAAGCCCACTGGCTCAAACCCACGCTGGTGGCGGAAGTGGCCTTCGGTGAATGGACCCATTCAGGTTCGATCCGCCATTCGGTGTTCAAGGGCCTGCGCAAGGACAAAAAGGCCGACGCCATCGTGCGCGAGGAGCCTAAGCACATCAAGGAGGAAACGGCCATGCAACCCGCAGTGCAGGGCAAGCTGCCCGCGTCGCTGAAAGTCACCAATCCGGACCGGGTGATCGACAAGCAAAGTGGCGCCACCAAGATCACGTTGATACGTTACTACGCGCTGGTGTCCGCGCTGATGACGCCACACCTGAAAGGCCGGCCGGTGTCGCTGGTGCGCGCGCCGGAAGGCGTGGGCGGTGAACTGTTCTTTCAGAAGCATGCCGAGGTTGCGCGCATGCCGGGCGTGAAGCAGTTCAAGCAGGCGCTGGACCCCGACCACCCGCCGATGCTGGAGGTGCCCAGCGAGGAG
>JAIZVZ010000042.1 GCA_021768485.1 Oxalobacteraceae bacterium
CTCGGCCAATCCGGTCGGCCGCTTGATGCTGGCGCTGTACAAGGCCGACGACGACGCCAGTCGACAGCAATCGGATGCGATCTGCTCTGCTCTGCAGCTGATCAATTTTTGGCAAGACGTCGGCGTCGACATCAAGAAGCAGCGCATTTATATTCCGCTCGAAGATTTACGGCGTTTCAATGTCAGCGAAAGCCAGCTCGGCGCGGCGCGCGTCGACGACAATTGGCGCGCCCTGCTGCGTTTTGAAGTGAGCCGCGCGCGGCAACTGATGCTGAGCGGCGCCCCGCTGGCGCGCCGCCTGCCGGGACGCCTGGGCTGGGAATTGCGCCTGGTGGTGCAAGGCGGACTGCGCATTGCCGAGCGCATCGACAAAGCCGGCTATGACGTTTTCCGGCGCCGCCCCACGCTTGACGGCCTGGACTGGCTGCTCGTGATCTGGCGCGCAATCCGGATGAAACCATGATGTTAAAATACGACCGATATAATCATAACAATCGTCAAAACAATCGAATCCCATCGCGCCATTTCCGGCGTTATTACCAGAGTTATTACCAGCGTTAGCCCGCCGCCCATGTCTCCTGACGAATATTGCCAGCAAAAAGCCACCCAGAGCGGCTCCAGTTTTTATTACAGTTTCCTGTTCTTGCCGCCCGACCGGCGGCGCGCCATCACGGCGCTGTATGCGTTTTGCCGCGAAGTCGACGACACCGTTGACGAATGCAGCGATCCCTCGCTGGCGCGCACCAAGCTGGCCTGGTGGCGCCAGGAAATCGAACACATGGTGCAAGGTCATCCGAGCCATCCGGTCACGCGTGCCATGCAGGCGCATCTGGCGCCGTTTGCGCTCGACGCCAAATACCTGCAGGCCATCATCGACGGCATGGAAATGGACCTCGACCAGAACCGCTATCTCGATTACGCGGCGATGGAACGCTATTGCTGGCATGTGGCGTCGGCCGTCGGCATTCTGTCGGCCGCCATCTTCGGCGCCAGCCAGCCGCAAACGCTGCAATATGCGGAAAAACTGGGGCTGGCGTTCCAGCTCACCAACATCATCCGCGATGTCGGCGAAGATGCGCGCAAAGGCCGCGTCTACCTGCCGATCAGCGAATTGCAGCAATTCGGCGTCACGGTCGCCGACCTGCTCAATGCCCGCCACAGCGAAAAATTTGTCGCCCTGATGCGCTTCCAGACCGCGCGCGCCCAGCGCACCTATGACGAAGCCTTCGCCCTGCTGCCGGCGGCCGACCGCCGCGCCCAGCGCCCGGGCCTGATCATGGCCGCGATTTACCGCACGCTGCTCGACGAAATCGAGGCCGACGGCTTCCACGTCCTGACCCAGCGCATCGCACTGACGCCGATCAGAAAGCTCTGGCTGGCCTGGAAAACCTATATCCGTGGCTAAAGCACAAGACCATGGCGGCGGCCACGCCATGACTGCAGCAGACCACGCCACACGTTCAGCCATCGTCATCGGCGGCGGCTGGGCCGGTTGCGCCTGCGCCGCCACGCTGGCCAGCCGCGGCGCGGCGGTGACGCTGCTCGAAGCGGCGCGCACGCTCGGCGGGCGGGCGCGCCGGCTCGAGCTCGATGGCCGCGTCCTCGACAATGGCCAGCACATCCTGCTGGGAGCATACGGCGAAACCTGGCGCTTGCTGTCCCTGCTCGGCGTGGCCGGCGACGCCGCCGGCCTGCTGCGCCTGCCGCTGCAAATGCGCTATCCGCCGGCCAGCGGCGGCATGGATTTTCTCGCCCCGCAGTTGCCGGCGCCGTGGCATCTGCTGCTCGCCTTGTGGCGCGCCCGAGGCTTGTCGCGCGCTGACAAGCTGGCGCTGGCGCGCTTTTCACTGCAGGCCAGACTGAACGGCTGGCGCCTCGACACCGATTGCAGCGTCGCCGATGTGCTGGCGCGCTGGCGCCAAACGCCGCGCCTGACGGCCCTGCTGTGGCGTCCGCTGTGCATCGCCGCGCTCAATACGGAGCCCGGACGCGCTTCGGCCCAGGTTTTTCTGAACGTCTTGCGCGACAGTCTTGGCGCCCGGCGCGCCGCCTCCGACATGCTGATCCCGACCGTCGATCTGAGCGCCCTGCTGCCGCAGCGCGCCGCCGATTTTCTTGCGCGGCGCGGCGGCACGCTTCACTACGGCATGGCGGCCCGCAGCATCACGCGTATCGACAAGCGCATAGACAAGCGCGGCGAAGTGCATGGCGAGGTGCAGGATGAGGTGCATGACGGCCAGCGCGCTCGCGGGCACGCGGCGACACGCTGGCGCGTCGCGACCGCGAACGCCAGTTTCGAGGCCGATACGGTAGTCATTGCCACCGGCAGCGAGCCGGCGGCAACGCTGCTGGCCACCAGCGCTGAGCCGCTGCTGGCGCCGCTGTGCGCCACGCTGCGCGGCTTGCAGCACGAGGCCATCGCAACGTGCTACCTGCAGTACGATCGCCGGTTGCGGCTGGCACAGCCGTTTTATGCCTTGCTCGACGATGGTGCGGCCGGCCGCTGGGGCCAGTTCGTGTTCGACCGCGGCCAGCTCGATGCGGCCCAGGCCGGCTTGCTGGCGGTCGTGGTCAGCGCCTCGAACCAGGCTTGCGCCCTGCCGCAGGCCGAACTGAGCAGCGCCATCGCGCGGCAACTGGCGCAAGTTTTCGAGCGGCCCGAACTGGCCCAGCCGCAGTGGTCGCGCGTGATTGCCGAAAAACGCGCGACTTTTTCATGCACGCCGGGCTTGCTGCGGCCGCCCAACGCCAGTCCGCTGGCCGGCCTGCTGCTGGCCGGCGACTATACCGCCGCCGACTATCCGGCCACGCTCGAGGCCGCCGTCGCCAGCGGCGTCAAAGCGGCAGAACTGGCGCTGGCGGCGACCTGAGCCGGCGCAGCGCTGTGCTGAAATTCATTTAAAAATAGCGTCGGGAAATCGGCTCAGCGATGGTGCCAGTCGCTGCGCTCGAAGGCCCGCTCGTGGCCCGACAGCGCCAGCGCCAGCGACGTAATCCAGCGCTGGGTCAGCTGCGTTTCGGCCGGCGCCGTCGGCAGCGGTGCCGGCATCACGAACATCAGGCACAGCATCAGCAGCAAGCGCACCTGAACGACGCCAGGCGCACGCCGCATGCCGCGTATCGCCAGCCACACCAGCACCAGCCCCAGCAGGTAGCCGCCGGCCGCTTCTGACACTGAATGGTGGCGCAACACTACGCGCGACCAGGCCACCAGCGCCGCCAGCGCCGCGCCGGAGAACGCGGCGCCGACACGCATGGCGCGCGGGCGCCGGCGCGCCATCAAAAACAGCAAGACCGGCATCAGCGCCGCCGCCCGCATCGCATGACCGCTGAAACCGGCAAAGTCCCAGGCCGGGATGCCGATGCCCCAGCCGATGAAGGCCACTTTCGACGCCAGCACCAGGCCCAAGCCGGCGCCGAACAGCAGGCACCACTGCAGCGCCGCGCGCGCGCCTTCGAAGGCCAGCAGATAGGCGGCCAGCGCGGCCGCCGCCAGCAGCGTGACGCTGACGCCGCCCAGATTGGTGAGAACCGACCACAGCTGCAGAGTGTGCGCCATCCCGCCTCCGGCAGAAAAAACGCTTATTCGAGCTCGCGCAACTGATCGAAGGCCTGGTCGATGCGTTCCACCGCAATCACGGTCATGCCTTCGATTTTTTGCTTGGGTGCGTTGGCTTTCGGGATCATGGCGATTGAAAAACCGAGCTTGGCGGCTTCGCGCAAGCGCTCCTGGCCGCGCGGCGCCGGCCGGATCTCACCGGCCAGGCCGACTTCGCCGAACACCGCCAGGCCGCGCGGCAAGGGCTTGTTGCGCATCGACGAGTGAATCGCCAGCAGCACCGCCAGATCGGCTGCGGGCTCGGTGATTTTCACGCCGCCGACGGCATTGATGAAGACATCCTGGTCGAAGGCGGCGATGCCGGCGTGCCGGTGCAGCACCGCCAGCAGCATCGCCAGGCGATTTTGCTCCAGGCCGACCGACAGCCGCCGCGCATTGGGCAGATGGGAACCGTCGACCAGGGCCTGGATCTCGACCAGCAGCGAGCGCGTGCCTTCCTGCGTGACCATCACGCAGGAACCGGCCACCTGCTTGTCGTGTTGCGACAAAAACAGCGCCGACGGATTCGACACGCCTTTCAGGCCTTTTTCGGTCATGGCGAACACGCCGAGCTCGTTGACTGCGCCAAAGCGGTTCTTGACCGCGCGGACCAGCCGAAAATTCGAATGGCTGTCGCCCTCGAAATACAGCACGGTATCGACGATATGCTCGAGCACGCGCGGGCCGGCCAGCGAGCCCTCTTTGGTCACATGGCCGACCAGAATCATCGTGATGCCGGTCGATTTGGCAATCCGCGTGAGCTGCGCCGCGCACTCGCGCACCTGGGCCACCGAACCGGGCGCCGAACCGAGGGCATCCGAATACACGGTCTGGATCGAATCGATGACGACCACCTGCGGCTTGTGCTCGACCAGCGTGTTGACGATTTTTTCGAGCTGGATTTCAGCCTGCAGCTTCAGGTCGCGGGCATCGACCGTCAGGCGTCTGGCGCGCAGCGCGATCTGGGCGCCCGATTCTTCGCCGCTGACGTACAGGACATTTTTCGCATGCGACAGATTGGCCAGCGCCTGCAGCAGCAGCGTCGACTTGCCGATGCCGGGATCGCCGCCGATCAAGACCACGCCGCCGGCCACCAGGCCGCCGCCGAGCACGCGGTCGAACTCCTCAATCCCGGTGCCGAAGCGCGGGACGTCGATGGCATCGATATCGGCCAGGCTGAGCACCGGCGCGCTTTGCGCCAGGCCCTGATGCGCGGCAGGCGTCGAAAAACGGTTGGCGGCGTTCTCGACAATGGTTTCGACCAGCGTATTCCACTGACTGCAGGACTGGCATTGGCCGGCCCATTTGCTGGAAACCGCGCCGCATTCGGTACAGGTGTAATTGGTTTTTACTTTGGCCATGGCTTTCTTCGTTAAATGGGGCGAAACCGGCTGCGGGCCGCGGGCTGCTTAAGCCTCGATCATCGGCACCCGCGGGCTGACCGCGCACATCAATTCATAGCCCAGCGTGCCGGCGGCATTGGCCACCTCATCGATCGGCAGGCCGTTGCCCCACAATGTTACACGGCTGCCGAGACCGGCGCCTTTCACCGGCGTCAGGTCGACCATCAGCATGTCCATCGAGACCCGCCCCAGCACGCGCGTGCGCACGCCATCGACCAGAATCGGCGTGCCGTCGGGCGCGTGGCGCGGGTAGCCATCGGCATAGCCGCAAGCCACCACGCCAACCGTGGTGCTGGCATCGGCGACAAAACGGCTGCCGTAACCGACCGCCTCGCCCAGCGTGATCTGTTGCACGGCAATAATGCGGCTCTCGAGCGTCATGGCCGGCAACAAGTTGAATTCGGCCGCGCTGCTGCCGCCCGGCGTGGCGCCATACAGCATGATGCCGGGACGAATCCAGGCCCCGTTCAAGCCATTATTCAACAAGGTCGCCGCCGAATTGGCGATATTGACTTCGCCGACCAGGCCTTTGCTGCCCTCTTGAAAACGGCGCAATTGCTCGGCCAGCGGCAAATTTTCGTGAAAAGCATCGTCGGCATTGGCGAAATGCGTCATGAAGGCAATCTTGCCCACCCAGGGAATCGCCCGCAGGCGCGCATGGGCCGCGGCAAACGCTTGCGGCGTGAAACCGAGACGGTTCATGCCGGTATTCATTTTCAGGTGAACATTGATCGGGGCAGTCAGGTGCGCACTCTCGAGCATCGCGATCTGTTCGACATTATGTACCGCGCTTTCGATCCCGTATTGCGCCAGCAGCGGCAAATCGCTGGCATCGAAAAAACCTTCGAGCAAGAGAATCGGACGGGTCCAGCCGAGTTCGCGCAAACGCAGCGCGCCATCGATCTCAATCAATCCCATCCCTTCAGCCGAATCGAAGGCCCGCATCGCCGCCGTCAGGCCATGGCCATAGGCATTGGCCTTGACGATGGCCCATATTTTGGCTTGCGGCGCCTTGCTGCGGGCAATGCCAAGATTGTGGCGCATGGCCGAAGTATGAATTGTTGCAACGAGTGGTCTGGGCATGATTTACAGTGAGCAATTGATAATGAAACAAATTCGGCTGTAAATGAACGATAATAACGGCATGGTTGAGTCTGCCGCTTTTAACAAAAAAACAACAATGCACCACTCGCCTGCTTTACGTTCCGACTGCCTCATCAAACAATGCGTATATTGTTAGGCAAACCATATTTTACCGCGCTCAGCATGTGCCGGGTTCTTCATCTTCTTGGAGTTTTGATGTATTTTCATGGTATAAAGCAGGCCAGACATACTTTGTTACAAGACAATTTCGGATGAATCGCGGTTTCTTCACCATCATGGGCGCGCAGTTCTTTTCATCGCTCGCCGACAACGCCCTGCTCATTGCAGCGATTTCATTGCTTACTGCCATGCAGGCTCCGGCGTGGATGACGCCCCTGCTGAAGTGGTTTTTTGTCCTTTCCTATGTGCTGCTGGCCGCCTTTGTCGGCGCCTTTGCCGACGCCCAGCCCAAAGGCAAGGTCATGCTGATCTGCAATGTAATCAAGATCGGCGGCTGCCTGTTAATGTATTTTCAACTGCACCCGCTGCTGGCCTATGCCGTGGTCGGCTTCGGGGCTGCCGCCTATTCGCCGGCCAAGTATGGCATCCTGACCGAACTTTTGCCGCCGGAAAAACTGGTCGCCGCCAATGGCTGGATGGAAGGCTTGACCATGGCCTCGATCGTGCTCGGCATCGCGCTCGGCGGCGCGCTGGTCAACCCGCATATAACGGCCAGCTTGCTGCAACTCGATTTCCCGCTGATCGATACCGGGATCACGACCGCGCCGCAAGCCGCGCTCAGCGTCATCGTCGGCATTTACGTGCTGGCGACGCTGTTCAACTTGAAAATTCCCGATACCGGCGCCCGTTATGCCCACCAGCGACGCAACCCGGTCACGCTGGTGACCGATTTTGCCAACTGCTGCGCCATCTTATGGCGCGACAAACTCGGCCAGATTTCACTCGCTGTCACCACCCTGTTCTGGGGCGCCGGCGCCACCTTGCAATTCGTGGTGCTCAAATGGGCTGAAAAATCGCTGCACATGCCGCTCGACAAAGCCTCCATCCTGCAAGCGGTGGTGGCGGTCGGCGTGGTGATCGGCGCCGCCGTCGCCGCCCATTTCGTGCCCTTGAAAAAATCGCTGTCGGTGATGCCGATGGGCTTTCTGATGGGACTGGTGGTCCTGTCGATGACCATGGTCCATACGCTGTGGCTGGCTTACGCGCTATTGATCCTGATCGGTGCGCTATCGGGCTATTTCGTGGTGCCGATGAATGCCTTGCTACAGCATCGCGGCCATGTGCTGATGAGCGCAGGCCATTCAATTGCCGTGCAGAACTTCAATGAAAACCTGTCGGTACTGACGATGATGATGCTGTATGCCCTGATGATCTGGCTCAATCTCGATTTGAATGTCGTCATCGTGCTGTTCGGCCTGTTCATCTCGGGCGCCATGTATCTGGTCATGCGCAAACACGCGGCCAACCAGAAAGAACACGATTCGCTGGCCCTGATCGGCGAATACAAGCACTAGCATAGCGATGCCGGCCATGCGCCAGGCTTAGCGCAAGCCGGCGCGCAGGTCCGCAATAAAGCGGCCGGCGCGCTGCGCCCAGTCATCGGCCACCACAAAGCCGCGCCGCGTCTCGATCCAGCTATCGCCCACCAACTCGAGCAAAGCCACTTGCAAGGGCGTGTCGTGTTGTTGAAAATGCAGCTGCAGCCTGGCACGCAATTGCGCCGTCGTCACGGGCTCGGCCGGCGACGGTAGCCTGAGCGGCGCCAGCCACAGCATTTTCGGCAAAACCATGGCATGGGAATCGTCCGCCACGGCCGCATCCCACTGCGCCATGGGACACCAGAAGCCGCGCGCGTGGCCGGCGCCAAGGCCTGCCGGCGATGGCGCCCGCAGATAATCGCCGCGATAAAACAGGCAGCCCTTGAGCATTGCCCGCGCCGCACTGACGGTTGCGCCGCCGGCCGCGTGCATCAGCAGCGCCCGGGCCGCCGGATGTTCGCCCAGATGCAGTTGCTGATCGAAGATCTTGCGCATTTTCAGGCCGAGGCTGTCGGCCAGATTGGGGCCGACAAAATAATCGTAGCAATCATCGGCCCGCAAGTCGCCGCCGGCGAGATCCGGAAGATCGCCGAACAAATAAAACTTGGTCGCCAGCTCCATATGCAGCAAGCCGCCCGCTGCCCGCAACAAAAAATCGAATTCGCCGACCGTCTCGTTTTTGCCGGCCCGCACCTGCAGACCATGCAGCGCGAGCATGCCGTGCTGCTGAAAATAAAAAGCCATCAATTTTTCTGCGTACAGGCCTAGCCGGGTATAGGGTTTGCCGTCGAACAGCGCCGCCAGCGGCTGCGGCTCGGCATCGAGCGCCAGCAGCCAGGCCGTCAGGGTGGCAGCGCCGGCGACGTCCTCCCCCAGCAAGCGCGCCAGCTCGGCCGGACTTGCCAGCTGCCCGCCCCACGCCGAAGCGGCCGGATCGAGCAGATCGGGGCCGCTCAGCAAGGCCGCCAGGGCGCGCACGTGCGGCTGCGTGAGCGCATGCCAGCGTTGATGGAAAGCGCGCTGCACCGGATCGCAGCGCGAGAAAATGACAGAGGCCGCGGTGGCAGCGGCCGCCGGCGCGTCAGTCGGGCGCGGCATGGCTGGCCTTGGCCAGACACAGATCGGCCCAGGCATCGGCCTTGGCGGCGGCATGCTCGAGCAGGGTTTGCGGATCGGCCATTGTAATCAGCCGCGCCGCGCCGTGGCGATAGACCTGGCCGCGCACGGCATCGGCCGCCAGCAAGGGATGCGGCTGCCCCATGGCGATGATGACATCGGGCGCCAGCAGCGCAATCTGGCGCTCCAGATAGGGGCGGCAGGCTGCCATTTCCGCGGCCGTCGGCGGCCGCTCGCGGCCATCGGCATCGAGCGGCAGGCATTTGACGGCCGGCGTCAGAAAGGTGCCGGCAATCCGGTTCAGGCCGGCGGCGCGCAGCATATTGTCCATCAAATGCCCGCGCGGGCCGGCCAGCGGCAAACCGGCCGCATCGTCGTCGCGGCTCGGCGCCGTCGTGACGAACAGCCACTGCGCACGCTCATCACCGTCGCCGAACACGACATGGCGCCGGCTGCGACAAAGCGCACAGGCCTGACAAGTGGCGGCGCTCGCTTGCAGCGTCGCCCAATCCATGCTGCCGATATCGGCCGGCGCGGCCGGAACAGTTGCCGGCACTACTGCCGGTGCGGCAACAGGTATTGCAGCCGGTATTGCAGCCGGCATTGCAGCCGGTATTGCAGCCGGTGCCGCAGCCGGTGCCGCAGCCGGCGCGGCGGCCTCGCCCATGGCCTGCGCTTCAGGCATGGCCCGCGCCCGCAACTGCCACAAGGGGCCGACCCCAAGCTCGGCCAGAAAACGCGCGCGCCGTGCAGGCGCCTCGCCGCTTGCGCTTGCCGTCATATCGGTCTCGGAATAGGTATTCATAAAGGCAGGCGCATGACGACTGCGTCTTCGCGTAAGTGGCCGGCGGCCGGATAATAACCCTTGCGGCGGCCGATTTCGGCAAACCCATAACGGCGGTAGACATGCAAGGCGCGCTCGTTCGACGGCCGCACCTCGAGCAGCATCGACACCATATTGCGGGCCCGCATGCGGCGCACCGCCTCGTCGATCATCAGGCGCCCAAGACCGCTGCCGTGCAGGGCGCGGCGCAGCGAGACGTTCAGCAAATGCACTTCATCGAGCGCTTCCATCAGCAAAAAATAGCCGGCCAGCGGCGCCTGTTCGGTGTCAGCCGTGCGCAAGACCCAGGCCGGATAGCCGCTGGCCAGCGAATCCCTGAAATTGCCGAGCGTCCAGGGATGGGCATGCACCTCTTCCTCGATCGCCAATACCTGCGGCAAATGCGCCTCTTGCATTGCCTCGAAGCGAAGTCCGGCATGCAGTCCGGCGCCGGCGGTCCGTTCATCCATCATGGCGCCGCCTCCTGCAGCGCCGCATTTTTCTCGGCCCGCTCGGCGCTGGTGAACGCGATCTTATTGCGCAGATAGATGGGCTGCGCCGCCTCGGCATCGAGCGTCAGGCCGGCCGCAAGCGCCTGCTGACCCAGAGCGCCGATCTGCAATGCGTGCGGCATCAATTCCGGAATCCAGGCATAAGCGGCGCGCAGGTCGCCGAAGGCCTCGGCATAAGCCGTCAAGCCATTGCCGCAGCAGAGCATTTTCGCGCCGGGAGCCTGCGGCCGCACGGCCTCGGGCCTGGACAGGGTCGGCGGCACCACGATCTGGCCACCGTCTTCAGCGCCGTCTTCAAAACGATACTGGGCCCAGTACACTTCGCCCATGCGGGCATCGAGCACGGCCAGCACCTCGGCGGCGCCATGTCCGACCCGTGCCGCGTGCGCCATCGCCGCCAGCGTCACCACCGGCACCACCGGCAGGCCGGCGCCAAAAGCGAGGCCCTGGGCCACGCCGCAGGCGGTGCGCACGCCGGTAAAAGAACCGGGGCCGGCGCCAAAGGCGATGGCATCGCACTGGCGCAGGCTCAGCCCGGCTTCGGCCAGCAGGCTTTGCACCATAGGCAAGATCGCATGAGAATGGGTTTGTACGCCGCTCGACTGGCGAAACAGCGCCTGTTCGCCGCGCAGCAAGGCACAGGAAGCCAATTCAGTTGTAGTTTCAATAGCAAGAATAATAGACATACCGTATTTTACCGCGCTTGACCTATTGAGTTAAAATAACGTCGTCTCACACCGCCTGCCGTCCCGATAAAATCATGCCCAGCCTGACCCTAGAACAGCACAACCGCAGCGAATTACTGGCGGCCATCGGCCCCGGCCAGTGGCTCGTAGCGTGCCTGTGCGCACAATGGTGCACGACCTGCGGCAGTTACCGGGCCAGTTTCGAGCAATTGGCCGACAAATTTCCAGCCTTGCGCTTTGTCTGGATCGATATCGAAGACCAGGCCGATGTGGTCGGCGATCTCGATGTCGACAATTTTCCGACGCTGCTGATCCAGCGCGGCGACGATGTCGCCTTTTTCGGCACCGTGCTGCCCGATCTCAACGTCGCCGAACGGCTGATCGCGGCCCAGCTGACGCTCGACGGCGCCAGTCTGCAGGCACTGACGGCCGGCAGCGCCGAGCGCCGCAACTGGCAGGACGAATGCAATTTGCGCACCTTGCTGGCCGCGGCCGCCGCCTGACCACGCCCTGCAGCGCAGGTCCGCCATGCCATTCTTGCCCCGGCCTTTATTCCGGTGTTTATTCCGGTGTTTATTCCAGTGTTTATTCCGGCATTTATTCTTCCCTGCTCCCGCATTTGCCGGCTCGGCCGCCCTCGCGCGCAGCACAAAACCGTGCGCCTGCTATCATTGACGCACTTTTAAAGGAGTAGCCATGTCCCTCTATGCCGCATCCGTTCCCGTATTTACGCAAATGTTAAGCAGCCTGGCGAGCGTGCTCGACAAGGCAGGCGCCCACATCATCGACAAAAAACTCGATCCCGATGCGCTGCTGCAAGCGCGCCTGTTCCCCGACATGTTTCCGCTGATCCGGCAGGTGCAGATCGCCGCCGATTTTGCCAAGGGGGCGACGGCCCGCCTGGCCGGCCTCGAAGTGCCGAAATACGAAGACAATGAAGTCACGCTTGCCGATCTGCAGGCGCGCATCGCCAAGACGCTGGCCTTTATCGGCGGCGTCGAGGCCAGCCAGATCGCCGGCAGCGAACAGCGCGAGATCAGTATCGGCAGCGGCGACAAGCTCAGGCATTTCAAGGGGCAGGCTTATCTGCTGCACTACGCCCTGCCGCATTTTTATTTCCACGTCACGACCGCCTATGACATCTTGCGCCACAACGGCGTCGCCATCGGCAAGGCCGACTATATCGGCACCTGGCCAGCCTGACCTCGTTTGCAATGGCGCCGGTCCGGCGCCATTTATGTTGAGGCCGCAGATTTTGAGACCGAAGCATGATTTAATACGCTTTTTGCAAACGCTCTCATACACACCATGGACATCGACCCTCTGGATACCGTGCAAACGCTGGAAGAAAACGGCGCCCGCGATCGCGCCGCGCTACGCCTCAACACCCTGGTTGCCATAACCGTGGCCATACTGGCCACCTTCATGGGCATCTGCAAGGTCAAGGACGACAATATCGTGCAGGCGATGCAGCAGGCGCAGGCTAACAAGCTCGATCACTGGGCTTTTTACCAGGCGCGCAACATCCGCGAAGAAGTGGCGAGATCGACCCTGGTGCAATTGCATCTGGCAAAAACAGGCCGTCCACCGGCCGAACAGCCGGCCTATGCCAACGCCATCGCCAGCTATGAAAAACTGGTTGACGAACAACGCAAGAAAAAAGATGAACTCAAGGCGCTGGCCGACCAGGATCAGAAAGAATACGACGCCGCCAACTTCC
The DNA here is from genome assembly GCA_021768485.1 of Oxalobacteraceae bacterium. Lineage (GTDB taxonomy): Bacteria > Pseudomonadota > Gammaproteobacteria > Burkholderiales > Burkholderiaceae_D > JAIZVZ01. The sequence continues at coordinate 12,501 of JAIZVZ010000042.1, forward strand.
ACGACGATCAGTTCGATCTGTCCGATGCCTTGCTGGCGATTGCCATTTCACTGCTGGCGGTGACGGCGCTGACACACCAGCGCTGGCTGTATTTCGCGGCCCTGATACCGACCGTCTTTGGCATCATGATGGGCATCTCGGGACTGACCGGGGGCAGCATCCACCCCGACCTGCTGATCAGATTGCTGTCTTAGGCGCCAGCCCCGCTTTGCGCGGGTAGCCCTCACGAGTGATGCGCTGCCACACCAGCTCTTTTTGTGCGGCCGTCATCGACACCCAGTGCGCCACTTCGGCCACGGTGCGGCCGCAACCGCGGCACACCTCGTCGAAGGTGGTCGAGCACACCGCCACGCAAGGCGTGTCGGGCCGCTCTTCAGACGCCATCGGGAATATCGTCGGCCAGCTTGTCCCAGCCTTCGATGCCGAGCTTGCGCAGCGTCGCGATATTTCTTTCGTAAATCTCGGACGCATCGGGCATCGATTCCACTGCGCGCTCGACGCTTTCTTCGCGCAACAGATGCAGGGTCGGGAATGGCGAACGGTTGGTGTAATTATCGATCGCATCGGGTTCGCTGTCGGCAAACTGGTATTGCGGATGAAAGGCGGCGATCTGAATTTCCCCAATCAAATCGCGGTCTTCGAGCACGGCATCGGCGACATCCATGAAATCATTGGAATCGAGGAAGTCGTTCAAGACATAGGGATGGATCAGCAAGGTCGTCTCGATCTTTTCGGGCGAGGCTTCAGCCAATACCTCCAGTTCGCGCAGCAAGTCGTCGACCAGCTCGGTCGGACTGGTTGCCTCGCTGACGACATAGCGGATTTGCCCCTTGGTATGCACCGCATTGGCAAACGGGCAAAGATTCAGGCCGATGACGACTTTTTCAAGCCATTTGCGCGTAGTTGCAATAATGGCATCGCGTACCGGATCGGGGGTGCTGCTGTCAGTAGTGGTATTAATTTTCATGCTTTCAAAATGAACGGGGGCCGCAGCAAGACAAGCCTGCGCGGACCCGCAGTATAGCAAATCGTTCAAATTTCTTCGTACAAAGGTAAGGTCAAAAATTCGGCAAAGGTATCCGCAGTCGACATTTCCTCAAAAATTTGCGCCGCCCGCGCATAGCTCGGCCCATCGCCGGCAATTTCGCGCACCTTGGCCAACTCTTCGGGAATCATGGCGCGCACCATCTCGGCCGTCACCTTGGCGCCGTTGTCGAGCACGCCTTTGGGTGAGCGAATCCATTGCCAGACCTGGGAGCGGCTGATCTCGGCGGTCGCCGCATCTTCCATCAGATTGTGGATCGGCACGCAACCGTCGCCGGCCAGCCAGCTGCCCAGATAATGAATGCCGACGTTGATATTGTAGCGCAAGCCCGCCTCGGTAATCGGCGTTTCCGGCTGAAAATCGAGCAAGTCGGCGGCGCTCACCTGGACGTCGGGCCGCTGCTTGCCAACCTGATTGGGGGCATCGCCGAGCACTTTGACAAATTCGCTCATGGCCAGATCGACCAGACCCGGATGGGCAACCCAGCCGCCGTCGTAGCCATCGCTGGCATCGCGCGCCTTGTCGACCCGCACGCCGGCCATGGCGATATCGTTTTTCACCGGATCGTTTTTAATCGGAATCAGGGCCGCCATGCCGCCGACAGCCTGGGCGCCGCGATGATGGCAAATCTTAAGCAACTGCAAGGCATACGCCCGCATGAACGGTGCCGTCATCGTCAGCTTGGCGCGATCGGCCAGGCAGAAATTTTTGTCGAGCTTGAACTTCTTGATACAGGAAAAAATGTAATCCCAACGGCCCGCGTTCAGGCCCGCGCTATGCTCGCGCAATTCATAGAGGATTTCATCCATCTCAAAGGCGGCCAAAATAGTTTCGATCAAGACCGTGGCTTTGATCGTTCCTTGGGGCAATCCCAATTCCTGTTGCGTCAAAATAAAGATGTCATTCCACAGCCGCGCTTCGAGATGCGATTCGATCTTTGGCAGATAAAAATATGGTCCCTGCCCGTTCGCCAATTGCCGTTTGGCATTGTGGTACATAAAAACGGCAAAATCGAAGATGCCGCCTGAAATGCGCTTGCCATCAACCAGCACATGTTTTTCATCGAGATGCCAGCCGCGCGGACGCACGATCAGGGTGGCGGTCTTGTCGTTGAGGCGGTAGCTTTTATCGCCCTGCTCGAAACTGATGGTCCGGCGCACGGCATCCATCAAATTGATCTGCCCTTCGACCTGGTTGTGCCAGTTGGGCGTATTGGCATCTTCAAAGTCGGCCATATACGTGTCGGCGCCCGAATTGAGAGCGTTGATCACCATTTTGCGATCGACCGGCCCGGTAATTTCAACGCGGCGACAGGCCAGGGCCGCCGGAATCGGGGCAATACGCCAGCCGCCGTCACGGATATGCACGGTTTCGGGCAAGAAATCGGGCCGTTCGCCGCCATCGATGCGTGCCGCGCGCTGCACGCGGGCCGCCAGCAATTGCTGGCGTTGCGGCTCGAAAGCACGCGTCAGCCTGGCCACCAGCGCCAGCGCGCCGGGCGTGAGCACGGTATCGAAACCGGGCTGCAGTTCGCCAGTAATTTGCATGCCAGAAGGTAAATTGCTCCATATACTCATGATGGTCTGTCCCCAAAATTATAAAAATGAAAAAATCATGTCGCGGCTCAGGCGGCGTCGAGGAAGGGCAAGAGGTCGGACAAGGTCCGGCCGCTTCCGTGCGGTGTCACGCCCAATTCATCGAGCGGCGCCGCCGAGCGGTTGACCCAGAAAGTCGTATAACCGAACCAGGTCGCACAGCAGGCATCCCAGGAGTTGCTTGAAACAAACAAAATGCGTTTAACCGGCACGCCAAAGACATCGGGCGCCAATTGATATGCTTCCGGTGCGGTCTTGAATTTTTTCACGCTATCGACCGACAACAGATGATGAAAAACGGTGTGCATGCCGGCCGCCGCCACCGCATTGCTGAGCATTTGCGGATTGCCGTTCGAGAGAATCGCCAGCTTCATGCCGCGTGCGCGCAAGGCCTGCAAGACTTCCAGCGCTTCGGGAAATGCAGGCAAACGCGCATACTGCCCCATCAGGAGGCTATTGGCTTCCAGACTCAAGTCAAGCCGCAATTGCTTGCAACAAAATACCAAGGCGTCTTGCGTCACTTCCCACAAAGGCTTGTACATCGCCGACATCGTGCGCAGATGCGTATATTCGATTTGCTTGGCGCGCCACAACAGGGCCAGTGCCTGGCCCTGTCCCGGAAAGATGCGCTCGGCCTGTGCTGCAATCGAGTAAATATCGAATAGCGTGCCATAGGCATCGAATACCACTGCGTCTATTGCCATAGTGCCGGCCTCGCTCATCGGATTTACCTCGCGGATTTACCTCGGCGGATTTACCTCGCCGGCTTTACTCGGCGGGTTTGCGTCACGCCCATCGAATTCAGTATAGACTAGAAGAATTCATTGCAATTATCCGATTTTGTCATTTCATCTTTGTGTTTTAGTCACAAGTAAAACTGCTCACAAGTGAAACCACATGGATCAATTCAAACAGATTTCCACCTTCGTCGAGGTCAATGCGCGCGGCAGCCTGTCGGCGGCGGCGCGGGCCGAAGGCGTGGCGCCGGCCATCATCAGCCGCCGGCTCGATGCGCTCGAGTTGCGCTTGAACGTCAAATTATTGATGCGCAGTACGCGCAAGCTGGCCCTGACTGATGAAGGCGCCGTCTTTCTCGACGATTGCCAGCGCATCCTGTCGGAACTGGAAGAGGCGGAAGCGTCGGTAGCGGCGCACAGCACGCGCGCGACCGGCCATTTGCTGATCTCGGTGCCGCCCGGTTTCGGCCGGCGCCATGTCGCGCCACTGCTGCCGGCCTTGCTGGCCCAGCACCCGGGCTTGAGCCTGACGCTCAATCTGAACGACCGCATGGTCGACCTGATCGGCGAAGGCTTCGATGTCGCCATCCGCATCACGCCGCTGTCCGATTCGAGCCTGATCGGCGTCAAACTGGCTGACAATAAGCGCCTGGTCGTCGCCGCCCCCTCGTATCTGGAACAACATGGCATACCGCTGACGCTGGACCAGCTTTCCGATCACAACTGTCTATCGTTTAGCAATGACGGCAGCCGGCGCGGCTGGACTTTTCGCCAGAACGGCAAGAATCTCACGGTCAGAGTGCATGGCACGCTCGGCTGCAACGATGGCGCGGTGCTGCATGACTGGGCTTTGGCCGGCAAGGGGCTGGCGTGGCGCTCGATGTGGGAAGTGGGCGCCGAACTGGAGGCCGGCAAGCTGGTGTCGGTACTCGACGAATTTGCCGCGCCGGGCAACGATATCTATGCCGTCTTCGGCCAGCGCCGCCATCTGCCGCTACGCATCCGCGTATTTGTCGATTTCCTGCGCCAGGCCTATCAAGACCCTGGCTGGTGGAAAAAATAAACGCATAGCTAAAAGCATGAGACGAAAAAAATCCCCAGCATGCCGGGGATTTCGATTTCGTCTGATTCAGCTTAGATTGGCTGAATGTTCGAAGCTTGCTTGCCCTTAGGACCTGCAGTCACTTCAAAAGAAACGCGTTGGTTCTCTTGCAGCGATTTGAAGCCGTTCGACTGAATCGCCGAGAAGTGAGCGAACAGATCTTCGCCGCCTTCGTCAGGAGTGATAAAGCCAAAACCCTTCGAATCATTAAACCATTTTACGATACCAGTTGCCATTACAATTTCCTATTTCAGTTAAGTTGGGCTGTTGCCCGTTCGATCGTTTGAAGCAAGAAGAAATGACAGACTAATACTGCACCACTAACTCGAATCTCAACGACCCCGCATTATACCGGATAAAACATTAAAAGACTATGCAACGCCAAATTTAGCCAATTCAATGATCCGGCGCCCTCCACATCGGGTGGCCTATTTAAAATTAGGCAAGCCATAAATGTGGCTGGAACGTTGGCAAAAGAACCCATGCACGCGAACGGACTTGAAATCTTGCACCAACATGAGACCTACTTTAATGGCATATCGACGATAGGTTTTTGACAAATCTCAAAGTTCGCCACGCTAAAACAATCGATGCATGTCAAATCGAAACTTTTCCGTCCATAAAGACAGCGCCGCCGCCGTTCGTCGCCCGCCTGCTATTTTGTCCCGAACAAACGGTCGCCGGCATCGCCGAGGCCAGGCACGATATACGCATGACTGTCGAGATGCGAATCGAGTGCCGCGCAATATAACTTAACGTTAGGCAACGCGTTCTGGAAAACGGTCACGCCTTCCGGCGAGGCGACCAGCGCCAGGAAAATGATGCGGTCATCGCTGACACCGCGGTTTTTCAGCACATTGACGGCATGCACGGCCGAATTGCCGGTCGCCACCATCGGATCGCACAAGATGAAGGTGCGATCCTGCAAGTCGGGCAAGCGCACCAGATATTCGACCGGATGCTGGGTGGCCGGATCGCGATACACACCGATATGGCCGACCCGGGCCGACGGAATCAGATCGAGCAAGCCATCGGACATGCCTATGCCGGCGCGCAAGACCGGGACAATCGCCAGCTTTTTGCCGGCAATCACCGGCGCATCCATCGCTTCGAGCGGGGTGTCGATCGCTTCGGTCGTCATCGGCAGATCGCGCGTGATTTCATACCCCATCAATAGCGTAATTTCCCGCAACAACTCGCGGAAAGTGCGCGTCGACGTGGTTTTCTTGCGCATGTGGGATAACTTATGCTGGATCAAAGGGTGATCGAGAATAAACAGCTTCGGGAAACGGCTGTCTTGTTTCATTGTATTCATGAGAATGAGCTTTATCGCCGTTTTTCAGACCGGCGCATTTTTTAGAATGAGAATAGGCGAAGTATGCCACGAAGTTTCCTCCGAAGTTTCACCTTTTCTCACTTGCGCGCTATAAATTAAGTGCTTGAACCGCCAATGCCCGGCGCAAAATCGCATCGCAATCAATGCCTGAGGGCAAATGACCGAACGCCCCGCCGACACCGGCCGCCAGACGCGAGGCAATAAAGGCGCTGGCCACATGGTCGGGCGCATGGCGCAGCAACAAAGCGCCCTGCACGGCCAGCACGATGCGTCCGGCCAGCCGCCGCGCGCCGTATTCGGCCTCGCCATCGGTGCCGCCGCCGGTCTCGATCAGGTCGTCGAGCAGCTGCGCCGCATAGGCCGTAAAAACGGTGCGGTCGGCGGCGCTGCCGCACGCGCGCGCGGCCTCGAGCTCGGCGCGCAGCGCCGACAGTGCATGCGGCGTGCGCTGCAGGGCACGCAACAGATCGAGGCACATGATATTGCCCGAGCCTTCCCAGATCGAATTGACCGGAAATTCACGATACAGGCGCGCCAGCGGCGCTTCTTCGACATAGCCGTTACCGCCCAACACTTCCATCGCCTCGGCGCCAAAAGCCGGACCGCGCTTGCAGATCCAGTATTTTCCGGCCGGCGTCAGCAGGCGCGCCAGGGCCGCCTCCAGCGCGTCATCGGGCCGGTCGTAACATTGCGCCAGCCGCATCGAAAATGCCGTCGCCGCCTCCGATTCGAGCGCCAGGTCGGCCAGCACATTTTGCATCAGCGCGTGCGCGGCCAGCGGACGGCCGAATGCGCGGCGGCCGCGCGCATGGTGCAAGGCATGCGTGAGCGCCGCGCGCATGGTGCCGGCGCTGCCCAGCACGCAATCGAGCCTGGTGCGGTTTCCCATTTCGAGGATGGCCGCCACGCCGCGGCCGACGGCGCCGATCCGCCAGCCGAAGGCGCCGTCGAATTCGACCTCGGCCGAGGCATTGGAGCGGTTGCCTAGCTTGTCCTTGAGGCGCATGACGCGGATCGCATTGCGGCTGCCATCGGGCAAAAAACGCGGCACGAAAAAACACGACAGGCCGGCACTCGAGCAGGCATCGGTTTGCGCCAGAATCAGATGGGCATCGCACTGCGGCGCGGAAAAAAACCATTTATGGCCGACGATGCGGTACAGGTCGCCATCATCGCCGGCCTCGCCGGCCGGCAGCGCAAACGGATTCGGCGTCACCCTCTGCGCCAGCGTCGTATTGCTGCGCACATCAGAACCGCCCTGCTTTTCGGTCATGCCCATGCCCAGCAAGGCGCCATGCTTTTGCCCGATCGGCAGCGACCGCCGGTCGTAGCTGCGCGCCAAAATCTTCGGCACCCATTGCGCGGCAATCGATGGCGCCAGCTGCAGCGTGGCCACCGACGCATAAGTCATCGTCAGCGGACACTGGGCGCCGTTTTCCACCTGCGCAAACAGCATGAAGGCAGCCGCGCGCGCGCTGTGGGCGCCGGCACCGCTTGCCGGCGCATGAATGCCGGCGCCGGTCATCAAGGCCATCAGCTCGTGCCAGGCCGGATGGAACTGGACTTCATCGATACGCCGGCCATAACGGTCGAAATTGATCAGGCGCGGTGCATTATCGTTGGCCAGGGCCCCCAGCGCCAGAGTCTCGGCGCGCCCGAGCCGCGCCCCCAATTCCAGCAAGTCGGCGCTGGCCGCCGGCGCCGCGCGCAGCAAGGCTTCTTGCAGCGCCGCATCGCAGGCGAACAAATTCACATTTTCAAATGGCGTGCTTTGATTTTCCACCGTATGCGTATCAAGCATTGTCCGCTCCGATTTTAATATTTGACAAACCGAGTTAAAAAATGCGCCTATGCGACGCCTATGCGGCGCCGATGCGAGCGCTGTCGGCGCTGCCGACACCAGCGTAAGCGCTGCCGGCATATTTTATTTAAGAAAAATCAATACAGCGCTATCATTAATGCACGGTAATCATTAGAATTATATTCAAGTAAGTCAAGTACACCTTTACCCGCTCATTTGCGCAATCACTTGCGTAATTGCGTGGTCGCTTAGGGCACAATTACTACACAGTTACATGACAGTTACATAGCAGCAGATTAATTTTTAGCGGATTTCACGCACAAGAATGATATATTTCATGTCGGCAACATATTTTGAGCGTAAACTACAATCCCACCCATGAAGTCCTGCAGGCAGGCGCATCGGGCGCATACCCAATTATCGAGCGACGGCCGGCAGCGGCAGGCGTTCAAATAACCCGAAAGATCCGACTACTGCCATGCCATCCGGTTCCCCCGCCTTAGCCAGCGCCAATCTGAGCCGCCAGCTGGAAAACATTCTCGAATCCGCCGGCGACCTGGTGCTGCAGCTCGACGGCGACGGCACCATACGCCAGGCCAGCTCGCGCACCCGGCAGCGCCTTAAAATCTCGGCAGAATTGATCGGCAAGCCCTGCGTGCTGCTGGTGACGATGCTCGATCAAGCCAATTTCGAAAGCGCCCTGGCGGCGGCGCGCGCCACGCTGCAACCGTGCCGCGCCAATGTCCGCATTGTCACCGGCGATGGCGACGTCTGGTTCGATCTGCAACTGGTCGCCAGTGCCGGACTCGGCGGCGATCCGGACGCCATCGGCATTCTGGTGGTCGGCCGCGACATTTCGCTGCAACAGCAAACCGAAGAAAAATTGCGCCACATGGCGACCCACGATGCATTGACCGGCCTGCCCAACCGCCTGTTGCTGGCCGACCGCATCGGCATGGTGATCGCCCAGGCGCGGCGCACCGGCCAGGGCTTTGCGGTCGCCACGCTGGGCATCGACGGCTTCAAAAAAGTCAACGACGTGCTCGGCCACCCGATCGGCGACGCCTTGCTCAACGTCGCCGCGACCCGCCTGCGGCGGGCGCTGCGCGACAGCGATACGCTGGCCCGCATCTCGGGCGATCAGTTCGTGATCGTCTTGCCGGGCACCGTCAGCGACGCCGAAATCAAGCTGATTACAGGGCGTTTGATCTCGGCCATGCAGTCGCCGATCGAAATCGAAGGCCATACGATTTACGTCGGCGCCTCGATCGGCGTGGCGCTCTACCCCGAGCACGGCGAAAACGATGTGACGCTGCTGGCCCGGGCCGACACCGCGATGTACCGCGCCAAGGAAACCGGCCGGGCCCGCTGCGAAGTCTATAGCGCCCAGCAGATGATTTTGCCTGAACATGACATTTCGCTCGAAGCGGCGATGTTCGAAGCGGTGCGCGAAGGCGAATTCCTGCTGTATTTCCAGCCCATCGTCGATGCCCGGACGCGCCAGATCCAGGGTTTCGAAACGCTGATGCGCTGGATGCATCCGGCGCGCGGCATGGTATCGCCGGCGCGCTTCATCCCGATCGCCGAAAACAACGGCTTGATCAATCTGCTTGGCGCCTGGGCCCTCAAGGCCGCTTGCATGCAATTGAAGATTTTTGAAGAGGTCGCCAAACGCCCGCTGTATATGTCGGTCAATGTCAGTCCGCGCCAATTCCGCAATGATAAATTTCTCGAAGTGCTGGACGACGCCATCGCCTACTCGGGCATCGCCGGCGATCGCCTGCTGCTCGAGATTACCGAAGGCACCCTGATGACCGATCCCGTGCATGCCGAAAAAATACTGACCAAAATGACGGCCCGTAACGTCAGGATCGCGATCGACGACTTCGGCACCGGCTATTCCTCGCTCGGCTACCTGAAACGTTTTCCGATTTCGGTCTTGAAAATCGACCGCGCCTTCGTCAAGGATTTGCCCGACCAACCCAAAGACGCTGCGATCTGCAACGCCATTCTCGATATCGCCAAGCATCTGGACCTGATGGTGGTGGCCGAAGGCGTCGAGACCGAAGCGCAATTTAACTACCTGAGAGAACGCGGCTGCGGCCTGATCCAGGGCTTTCTGACCGGCCGCCCGATGGCGCCGCCGGTGGCCCTGGACGCGCTCAGAGATACCAAATACGGTGCCGTGGCAGCTCAGCCGGAGGCCAATTGAATAAATCGCCGAACAAACTGAACAAGCTCAGTGCCGACAAGACCATGGCACTGCTGCTCGATCGCGCCCGGCAACAGGGCGACCTGCCCGGTTTTGCACGCGCCATTACCGCCATTCTGGGCGCCATGCGCGGCGAGGACGACCGCGAATTCAACATGACCCAGACCGTGCTGTCCGATCCGGCGCTGACGCAAAAAGTGCTGCGGCTGTCGAACAGCGCGATGTACTCGGCCTTCGGCCAGTCGATCGGCACGGTGTCGAAAGCGGTCATCGTGCTGGGCACCGAAACCATCGGCCATCTGGCGCTGGGCCTGAAGCTGATCGACGAGCTGTCCTCGGCCTCGCCCGATTCGGCCGAAGCGCACCTGGAAATGGAAAAAGCCGTGCTGGCCGGCCAGGTCGCGCGCCAGGTTGCCACCTCGGCCAACCACCGCGATGCCGAGGAAGCGGTAGTCTGCTCGATGCTGCATACGCTGGGCCGCATGATGACCGTGTTCTATCTGGCCGACCGCTGGGCCAAGATCCGCGAGCGCTGCAGCGCGACCGGCCACAGCGAAGAGACGATATGCACCGAACTGCTGGGCCTGACGCTGGAAGAGATCGGCCGCATCACGGCCGAGCGCTGGGGCCTGCCCAAGCATCTGATCCGCAGCATGCGCCATGTCGAGCCGAGCACCGGCGACGATCCGATCAACCACAGCGATTGGCTGGCCGCGCTGTCGACGCTGGCGGCGCGCTGCGCCGACGCCCTGTGCGAAGATGAAAGCGTGGGCAACGCCGAGATCGAAAAGCTGTCGGACCAGTATGCGCAGATGCTCGGCATCGACGTCAAGGACATGCTGGAGGCGATCGAGACCGTCAAGCCGGCGGTCGAAGAGATCGACCTCTCGGCCGTGCAGTCAGCCAAGCGGCGCAGCACGCAAAAGCGCTCGACCCGCACCAAGATCGATCCGCGCGCCGAAATGAGCCGGGTCTTGACCAATGGCGTGAGCGATATGCGCGACGCCGCCGAGCGCACCAATCCGAGCCAGATGATGGCGATGGCGCTGGAAACGGTATTCCAGGGCCTGAAGCTGTCGCACGCGATTGCCTTCCTGCGCAACCGCAAGGAAGGACAGTATGCCGCCAAGATGTGTTTCGGCACGGGTGCCCAGGAACTGATTTCGCGCCTGACCTTCGACGACGCCTATCAGCCCGACACCTTCCACACCGCACTGTCGACCGATCGCATCATCTACATCGAAAACGCCAACGACCCCAAATTCGCCGCCAAGCTGCCGCAATGGTGGAAGCAAAGCCTGTCGAAGGCCGGCAGCTTCATCATCCTGCCGCTGCTGGTCAATAACCATGCGGCCGGTTTCATATACGGCGATTGGGAAGGCACGCTGCCGCCCATGAAATTCGACGCCGCCGACTTCATGCTGCTCAATGCCTTGCGGGTGCTGGTTGTGCAATCGATCGACCGCCGCCACCGCATCGAATCGGCGGCGCCGCGCTAGGCGCTCCGCCTTGACGACACAAAAAAACGGGCCGTTCTCACGGCCCGTTTTATTTCGTCCGGCCTGGTCCTCAGCCGCCGCGATGGGCGATGTCGGGGGTCGTGACCACCACATCGGCACACTGCGCGCGGTTACGCAAAGCATGGTCCATCAAGACCAGCGCCAGCATCGCCTCGGCGATCGGCGTGGCGCGGATGCCGACGCAGGGATCGTGGCGACCGAAAGTCTCGACCGACACCGGCTGACCGTCGACATCGATCGATGGCCGCGGCGTGCGGATCGACGAGGTCGGCTTGACCGCAATCGACACCGTAATATCCTGGCCGCTGGAAATGCCGCCCAAAATGCCGCCGGCGTTATTGCCGATAAAGCCGGTCGGCGTCAGCGGATCGCCGTGCTCCGAGCCCTTTTGCACAATCGCGCCGAAACCGGCGCCGATTTCGACGCCCTTGACCGCATTAATACCCATCATTGCATAGGCAATATCGGCATCGAGCCGGTCGTAAATCGGCTGTCCGAGACCGACCGGCACGTTTTGCGCGACCACCTCGATGCGGGCCCCGATCGAATCGCCGGCCTTGCGCAAATCGTCCATGGTCGACTCGAGCAGCGCCAGCGTGGCGGAATCGGCGGTGGCGGCAAAAAACGGATTGTCGGCCGTATGCTCCCAGCTGTCGAAGGCAATCGGAATCGCCCCCAGCTGGCTCATGCAGCCCTTGAAAACGGTGCCGTACTGCTGCCTGAGCCATTTCTTGGCGATGGCGCCGGCCGCCACGGTCGGCGCCGTCAGGCGTGCCGATGAACGGCCGCCGCCGCGCGGATCGCGGATGCCGTATTTCTGCCAATATGCATAATCGGCATGCCCGGGACGAAAGCTGGCGCTGATATTGCCGTAATCCTTGCTGCGCTGGTCTTCATTGCGGATCAAGAGCGCAATCGGCGTACCGGTGGTGCGGCCCTCAAATACGCCCGACAGAATCTCGACCGTATCGGATTCCTGGCGCTGCGTCACATGGCGCGAGGTGCCGGGCTTGCGGCGGTCGAGGTCGAACTGGATATCGGCCGCCGTCAATGCCAGGCCGGGAGGACAGCCATCGACCACGCAACCGATCGCCGGGCCATGCGACTCGCCAAAATTCGTGACGGTGAAAAGTGTACCAAAAGTGTTGCCGGACATGGTCTGTAAGGGAAAAGGAAATACCTGATTCTACCAGCCTGGCGGCGCTGTGCGCATCGGCGCGCCCGACTGCGCGGTTTTTCGGGGCACGCGTGCATTTGCCGGCGCGTGCCTTGGCCGGCGCGTGCCTTGGCCGGCGCCGCCTGGGCCGGCGATAGTGCTTTATGCCGGCGATGCCGCCCGGGCCGGCGCCGGTCTAGGCTGCCTCAGCCCCGGCCCGATCAGCCGGCCTCAGCCAGCTGTCGCGCAGACAGGCCAGCCTTTCGTGCAGCACGTCCGCAGTTGCCAGCTCGGCCGCGATCGGCAAGCCCACCAGCAGCTCGGCGCTGCGCGCGAGCAGGCCGCCGCGCCTGCCGCACAGGGCCATCGGAATCAGCGGCGCCGGCGAATGGCCGAGCAGCGGCGCGATGCCGTTCTTGAATGCGGCCACCTCGCCGCTGCCGCGCCAGGCGGCGCCAGGGACGATGCAGACCAGATCGCCGGCCTGCAATGCCGCGGCGATCTCGGCGCAGGCTTTGTTCCCCGACGCGGACCCGGCGGCCAGCGCGATCATCTTTGCGCCACGAAACACCGAGGCTGCCAGCGGCCGCTCGAAAATCGCGCGATCCATGACAAAGCGAATCGGCCGCGCGCTCACGGCGCCGATTACCAGCGCATCGAGACAATCGACATGATCGCAGACCAGGATGGCGGCGCCCTGCTTCGGAATGCGTCCGCTATCGATGCCGCGCAGGCGATGCACGCTGTGCAGCAATAGCCAGGCGACGAAACGGACCAGAAATTCGGGCTCCAGCGCAAAAATCGAGGCGGTCACCACCGCATTGAGGAGCGCCGTCACGAGAAACAATTGCGGAATCGACAAGCCCGCATGCAGCAGGCCGATCGCCACCACGGTCGCCGCCACCATGAACAAGGCGTTCATGATATTCATGCCGGCGATCGTACGCGACAGATGGGCGCGGTCGCAGCGGGTCTGGATCAGCGCAAACAGCGGTACGATATACAGGCCGCCAGCAACGCCGATCAGCAGGCAATCGCACAGGATGCGCAGACTGCCGCTTTGCGCCGCGAAACGCCACAGGTCGAAGACGGCGGCCGCGCCGCGCGGCTCGAGCGCATTGAACGACTGCAGATGCGCGAACGCCTGGCTGGCGAAATACAGGTCCAGGCCGAACGCCGACAGGCCGATGGCGCCAAACGGCACCAGGCCGATTTCGATCTTGTGCCCCGAGAGTCGTTCGCACATCAGCGAGCCGGCCCCGACCCCGAGCGAAAACACTGCCAGCAGCAGCACGAACACGCTGTTGTCGCCATGCAGATGCAGTCTGGCATAGACCGGGAACTGCGCCAGCAGGATGGCGCCGTAAAACCAGAACCAGGAATTGCCGAGCAAGGACAAGAACACGGTCCGGTTATGACTGGAAAAACGCAGATTGCGCAGCGTCTCGCTCCATGGATTCCAGTTGATCCGCAGCGCCGGATCCGAGGCCGGCGTCAACGGAATGGCGCGCGCGGCCAGGCAGCCAAGCAGCGCCAGAACCAGCGTCGTGGCGGCGACCAGATGAATGCCCCACGGCTTGTGCAGCACCAGCACGGCACCGGCGATTTCGCCGAGCAGAATGCCGACAAAGGTCCCCATTTCGACGACGCCATTGCCGCCTGTCAGTTCCTGCACATCGAGCTGCTGCGGCAGATAGGCATATTTGACCGGCCCGAACAGCGTCGAATGCACGCCCATGGCGACCAGCGCCAGCACCAGCAGCCAGACGCTGTGCATGAACCAGCCGCCGGCCGCCAGCACCATGATCAGCAATTCCCACAGCTTGATCAGGCGGATCAGACGCGACTTTTCGAATTTGTCGGCCAGTTGCCCGGCGGTGGCCGAAAACAGCACGAAGGGCAAGATGAACAGGCCCGGAATCAGGTTGGTCAGAAAACCGGCGTCCAGCGTGCTCCAGTCGAGCGCCTGGTAAGCCAGCACCGTGATCAGTGCGGTCTTGAACAGGTTGTCATTCAGGGCGCCGAGAAACTGGGTCCAGAAAAACGGCGCGAAACGCCGTTGGCCCAGCAAGGTATATTGCGATGAAGTCGGGATATTTAAATTGATTTGTCGCTCACTCATTCGTCAGATTCTACCGGCCAATCGCGGATATAGGCCTTGAGCATCTTGTTTTCAAAACTTTTCATCTCGAGCACGGCACGCGCCACGTCATAAAATGAAATCACCCCCAACATCAGCTTGCCCTCGAGCACAGGCAAATAACGTGCATGCTTGGCCAGCATCATGCGCCGCACTTCATTGACCTCGGTGTCGGGCGTCACCGTCAATGGCTGGCCATCCATGTGCTTGCGCACGGTGCCGTCGCCAACCGCGCCATGATTGGCCTGAATCGCCTTGATCACTTCGCGAAACGTCAGGATGCCGACCAGCTCGCCGCCCTCCATCACCACCAAGGAACCGATATCCTTGCTTGCCATGGTTTCGGCCGCTTCCAGCATGGTGGTATCGGGCGTCACCGAGTACAGAATATTGCCTTTGACTTGAAGAATTTCAGAGACTTTCATGGCGCCCGTCCTGTAAGTGGGATAGTTGACGCAAATGTAGCGTAAGCTCAATAAAAAATCCACCGTTATAGGCAGTCAAATCAAGAACCCTGCATACATTTAATTTTCATTCCAAATTTCGAGCGGCCAGCAGCCACATTTCCTTTCTGAATGGCAAACTTAAGCGGCATTTTTTAAGTTGACAAGACAGGATGACGGCGGTTTCACCTTTTTCTTTTGGCAGTGGTAAGATCAAGCTGCATTAGTCTGGATCAACATAATTTTCAATTCTGCTTGTAAAAGGGTGGCCAGTGAACGTAGACCGGCATGCCATTACGCTCGATATCGACGCCCTTCTCGGCCGGCCCGGAAGCGTCGATGCGGCCGCTCTTGCGCATGGCCCGACTGAAAGCGCCGCCGAAGCTGGCAGTCAGCTGCGCCTGCAATATCAGCCCGTCATCAATTTGCCGTCGGGCGAACTGATCGCCCTCAAAGCCCTGCCGCTATGGGAACACCCGGTCTTGGGGACGCTGTCGCCGCGCCGCTTCATTCCACCGGTTCTGGCCGCCGGCCGCGCGGCCGAGCTGTTCGATGTCGTGCTGCAGCAGGCTTGCCGCGACAGCGCGCACTGGATCGACGCCGGACAGCCGGGCATACGCATCGATATCGACCTGCTGCCGGGCCAGTTTTACGACGACACGCTGGCGGCCAGGGCCGGCGCCATCCTCGCCGCCTGGCCGCCGATGCCGGCCCAGATCTGCCTGCAGATATCGGAGGCGATCCTGCGCCATGACCGTGCTGCCGGCCAGCTTGTCTTGCAGCGATTGAAAGAGACCGGGGTCGCACTGGCGCTGAGCAATTTCGGCGCCGGGGCTTTCGCCATCGATGCCATTCAAAGCATGCCGTTCGCGCGCATCAATATCGGACCGGCTTTTGTGCAAGACATGGTGGCCCTGGCCGACGATGCGGCAATGGCGCAGCACATCATTGGCGCCGCCCACGACTGCGGCATGCGCGCCGGCGCCGACGGCATCGAAACGGCGATCGAATTCGAACTGCTGCGCAACAGCGGCTGCGACGAAGTCCAGGGCCCGTATTTTTTCCGCGCGCTGGCAGTCCACGAAATCGATAAGTTGCTGCCGCAACGCGCCTCGTTTTCCGAACTGGCGCTGCTGCCGCAAAAGCCGCGCCGCTCGCTGCTGCTGATCGACGACGAACCGAATATCCTGAGCGCCCTCAAACGCCTGCTGCGGCCCGACAATTACGACATACAGATCGCCAACAGCGGCGCCGCCGCGCTGGCGCTGCTCGACCAATGCCGCTTCGACGTCATCGTCTGCGACCAGCGCATGCCCGGCATGTCGGGGGTCGAGTTTTTCGGCATCGCCAAGCAGCGCTGCCCCGATTCGGTGCGCATGATTCTGTCGGGCTATACCGAACTGCAATCGGTCATCGACGCCGTCAACGAAGGCGCCATCTATAAATTCCTGTGCAAACCATGGGAAGACTTGCAACTGCGCGGCCATATCGCCGAGGCCTTCGAACGCAAGGAAATGGCCGACGACAACCAGCGCCTGAACCAGGCCGTGCACGCCGCCAACCAGCGCCTGATGCTGGCCAACCGCCAGATGGAAGCGCTGCTCGCGCAACAGCAGCAACAGATCCTGTCCGATGAAGTGAGCCTCGACATCGTGCGCGAAGTGCTGCACCATGTGCCGCTGCCGGTAATCGGCACCGACGACGACGGCCTGATCGTGTTCGCCAATCTGGCGGCGCAAGCCTTGCTGCAAGGCCGCACGCTGCTCGGCGGCGATATCAGCCAGATTTTCAGCCAAATCGCCGGCCAGGGCCTGGCGAGCGCCGTGCCGGCAGAGGCGGCGCGCAACGGCGACGCCCGCTTCGTGCAGTGCGGGCAAACGACTTTTCAAATCAAAACCCACCAGATGGGAAGCGGCTCGCAATCGCGCGGGAAATTGCTGGTTTTTACTGAAATGGCAGGCATTCCATGAGTTCCCTCCACAAGCAGATCGCGATCGACGACGCCCGCCCCGGCATGGTGCTGGCGGCGGCCGTGGCCGATGAACGCGGCATGATTCTGTTGCCGGCCGATTCGATACTGACCGAAGTGACGCTGCGCTCGCTGGCCCGGCGCGGCATCGATCAGCTGCACATCGTCGACCATAGCCGCTCCGAGGAAGAAGTCGCCGCCGAACTGGAACGCCGGCGCCGGCGCCTGACCAGCGTATTTCGGAAATATGCCGGCAGCGCTGGCGACGACCAGCTGCTGTTGACCAGCATGCTCGCCTACCGCGTCGGAGCCAGCCGATGAGCATGATGAATATGAACGACGTCCTCAAAAGCGTGCGTGACCTGCCGTCGCTGCCGCTGATCGTGGTCGATCTGCTGGCCAAGCTGGGCCAGGACGACGCCGACAGCCGGCTGCTGGCCGAGAAGATCTCGCACGACCAGGCCTTGACCGCCAAAACCCTGCGCCTGGCGAACTCGTCGTTTTACGGCATGCAGCGCAAGGTCGCTACCATTCAGCAGGCAATCGCGATTCTCGGCTTCGATAGCGTGCGCACGCTGGTGACCGCCGCCGCCATCATCGGCAATTTTTCCGATGCCACCTGCCCCGGTTTCGATTTCAATCTGTTCTGGCGCCACGCAATCGCCACCGCGCTGTCGGCCAAGGCGCTGGCCAGGCAGCTGCAGCTGAACCAGGATCAGGCCTTTCTGGCCGGCCTGCTGCACGACGTCGGGCGCCTGGTGCTGATCATTCACGCACCGGATGTGTATCAGGACGTGCTGCAATACCAGCGCCAGAACGATTGCAATTTCGTCGACGCCGAACAGGCCCTGCTTGGCATCGACCACACGGCCAGCGGACGGGCGCTGGCCGAGCACTGGAAATTTCCGTCGACGATGCAAAAAGCCATAGAACTGCACCATAATCCCGATCTGCGCGAAACACCGCCGATGTCGGCCCTGATCCATGCGGCCGACGCCATGGCGCACGGACTGGACCTGTGCGGCTACGAACAGGAATGTGTGCCGCTGGTCGTGCCCGGACTGTGGCGCACGCTGCGCCTCGACCAGACCATTTTGATCGCGGCATTTCGCGAAGTCGACCGCCAATTTGAGGAGGCGTGCCAGATTCTGGCCGCCTGAGACCACGATGCCGCTCAATACCAACGCCACCATCCACACCCAGCGCCAGCCGGCACTGCAAGCGGCGAGCAACGCCGGCAGCGAAGGAATCGTGCTCTCGGATCTGTTCGATGCCAATCCTGTCGCCACCTTCGTCATCAATACCCAGCACGTGATCACGCACTGGAATTGCGCCTGCGAACACGTGCTCGGCAAGAGCGCCGTGACGATGGTCGGCAGCCGGCTGCAGTGGATGAGTTTTTATGCCGCAGAACGGCCGGTGCTGGCCGACCTGATCGTGGACGGCAGCGAGGCGGCCGCCATCGAACGCCATTACGCCGGAAAATACCGGGCTTCGACCCTGGTTCCGGGCGCCGTCGAGGTCGACGATTTTTTCCCCCATCTGGGGCCGCACGGACGCTGGCTGCACCTGACGGCAGCGCCGCTGCGCGGCACGCAAGGCACGCTGATCGGCGCCATTGAAACGGTGGAAGACATCACCGAACGGCGGGTCGCCGAAAATGCATTGCGCGCGGCCCACGAAAACCTGGAATTCCTGGTTGCCGAACGGACCCGGCAGCTGACCGACGCCAATCTCAAAATGGCCGAGGATATCCGCCACCAGCAATTGGCCGATGCCGAACTGCGCCAACGCAATAGCGAACTGACCGAGCTCAACGAAAAATTGTCGATGACGCAAGCGCAGCTCGTGCAATCTGAAAAGCTGGCGTCGATCGGCCAGCTGGCCGCCGGCGTGGCGCATGAGATCAACAACCCGATCGGCTATATCTTTTCCAATCTGGCGACCCTGAAAAGCTATATGGGCAACCTGTTTGAAATGCTGCAGGCCTATCGCCGCGCCGAAGGCACGCTGGCGCCGGCCGCAGCCGACGATCTGCGCGAAATCCGCGAGCGCATCGAACTCGATTTTCTGCTCGACGACATTCCTTCGTTAATGGATGAATCGCGCGACGGCATCATCCGGGTGCGCAATATCGTGCGCGACCTCAAGGACTTCTCGCGCATCGATCCAGCCCTCGAATGGCAATGGGCCAATCTGCGCCAGGGTATCGAATCGACGCTCAACATCGTCAACAACGAAGTCAAGTACGTCGCCGATCTGGCTCTCGAATTTGCGGCCTTGCCGGAGATCGAATGCCTGCCGTCGCAAATCAATCAGGTCATCCTGAATCTGGTCGTCAACGCCGCCCATGCGATCGGACCGGAGCGCGGCAAGATCACCATCCGCACCGGCCTTTGCGACGACGGACAAAACGTCTGGATCGAAGTGAGCGACAAC
>JAIZVZ010000169.1 GCA_021768485.1 Oxalobacteraceae bacterium
CGGCCTCGGCGCGCGCCAGCGGCGCCGCATGGCCGCGCGGCCAGAAACGCCAGGGAAAGCCGGCGCGCGCCGGCCGCGCCAGAGCGGGCCAGCCAAGCTCGTCGCTGGCCCCATCGGGACTCAGCCAGACGTCGAGCGGCACTGCTGGCGGCAGCGCATGCACCGACAGGCCCAACAGCGGATAATGGCGATACAGCCGGAATATCAGCGGCGACATGAAGCCGACAAACAGCACCAGATCGGGCCGGTAGCGGCAGACGGCTGCCTGCATCTGACGCAGCCGCAGCCGCAGCGACAGGGCCTCGTCGGGCAGATACAGTTCGACCGCGCCGGCGCCGTGCAATCTGAGCGTCTCCGGCTTCAGCGTCGCCGGAACAATGGCCTCGCTGCCGCCGCGATAGCTGTCGCAGGCCGGAATGCTGCTCTCTTGCGCCGTAAAAACACGGACCTCGGCCGGCGCCCGAGCCAGCAGACTGAGCATATTGAGCATGAGGCTGGTGCCGCCATGCCAGCAACTGGCAACCTGCGGCGTATACAGCGCCACGCGCAAAGCACGGCCACTGCTGCCCTCCGGCGCGGCCCGCCCTTGCGCTGCATACGGCGGCAATGCGGCCGCCGCCAGGCGCTGCAGCCGGATCACCTTGAGCCCCGCCAGGATGCGCATGAATGCCGCGCGGTCGTGTCCATACACGAGCGCGTGATGCCAGCCATGGTTAAGCAGCACGGCAATCGCGTCGGGGCCGGTGCCGGCCTCGGCCAGGGCGCCCTGGCGCCATAGCCAGCGCGCATCGCGCGTCAAAAACAACAGCGCCGAATATTGCAGCCAGCGGGCCGCCGGCGAACTCAGCGTCAGGGAGCCGATCTCGCCGATCAGCTGCGTGCGGCCCGGCGCCTCGAGCGCCTGCACCACGCTCGACAGACGCTGCCACAATGGCGCGGCAGTAGGACTCAGCTTGACCGATTCGAGCGTGTCGCGGGCCAGGGAAAGTGTCGTCATGCTCAGATGCATCCGCTCAAATACAATGCATCAATTCGACCGCCAGGCTGCAGCCAGGTTCGCCGGCGCCGCCGTGATTTTTCGCGCCGCTTGCCGGCGCGGCTGCAACGTAAGCGGCGCCGGCCTATTTCTTTCCTATTGCTTTTTGTCGCGCAAACGCTGCAGCAAGGCCTGCGCCCCTTCGCTGAGCGGCAAGCCGTGCTGGCGCAGCAGCTGGATATGCAAGACCAGATTTTCCAATACCAGCTTGGCAGCTACCGCCAGCAGCGTCAGATGGCGATCGGCTTCGCTGAAATTTTCCATCGCCGCCGCCATCTCGCACAGATGATCGGCGATCAGTTCGCGCAGCGCATCGTCGGAAAACGGCAAATCGGCGAAATCGATCGGATCTTCCTGCTCGACACCACGCATTAATTCTTGCAAGACTTCGGGAGTAATTCGCATAAGGCGTCATGGTGGACTTGGACACTGCATTTTAATCGCGATTGCCGCACTTGCCAAAATCCTCCGATGAGCGCTGTCGCAAACACTTGACACGCACTTTGCCGATACCGTGCCAACGCTTGCACCAAGCTTGATCCATCTCACTATGTTAGGTCGCTCACCATGTTCCCATCGCATGTCGGGAACTGGCTGCCAACAGAAATGACTAATTTTTTAAACAGCCGTTCGACATTGGCCCCAACGCTGTGGCAAACCATTGCAGGCATGCGCTTGGCACTCTTGAAGACTGTTTTTTCAATACAATGAGAAGGAGCGACGATGAAACCAATATCGACTGACGCAAATTTAATGCGGTCAAAATCCACGCTGTCAAAATTGCTGCTGGTCGCCGGTCTGGCAACGCTGTCGCTGGCCGCCTGACAGCCGTACGCCCGAGCGC
>JAIZVZ010000043.1 GCA_021768485.1 Oxalobacteraceae bacterium
CCCCTGATTAAGGACGGCGTGCTGTTCGGCGTCTTCGATATCGACAGCCCGCGCCTGAATCGCTTCAGCGAACAGGACCGGCAAGGCCTGGAAGCGCTGGTGACGGCATTTGTCGCGGCGACCGACCTGGTCTAGCGAGCGAGGCAGTGCCTTTTGCCGCATGGACAGCGGCATGCCGGCTGCCCAGTGCAGGCCGGCTTCGGAACACTCTGCCGATGCGTCCGCTACCGCATTTCATGGAAAAAAGCGGCGCTCCCGCGCAATTCGCGGGAGACGCCGCCCACGGCCGCCAGGCCTGTTTGCTAACCGGCACTGCCGAGTACTGCCGTGCCGTCCGGCTGGGCGCCTTCCCTGACGGTGATGCCGCCCGGGTTCGGGCCGGCATCGGCGGCGGCCGCGGCGCGCACCGGCCCGATCATGGTACCGTTGGCAGCGCCCTTGACATCGGTGCGCAGCACCGCCAGCGGTGCCGCCTGGCCATTCAGGTAGACGCTGTAGACGCTGTCCGGCTTGAGCTTGAACAGCGATACCTCTAGCGCATCGACCACGCCGAGGTTGCGCACCACGGCAAAGCCCCTGCCGCCGCCACTCAGCGGCGTAAGCGCGATATTGTGCGCCGCGCCATTCGCGCGCGGCGCCAGGTTCGGATGGTCGTCCGCGCCAGCGGCGACCTGCGACAGATAAATCAGGGCCTGTGGCGCCTGACCGCCCGGCACGTTCGCGATGACCTTGTTGTTGGCGGTATCGATGACTTCGACGCCATCGCCGTTTTCGAGCCCGATATAGACCCGGCTACCGTCGTCCGACGACCATGCGCCATGCGGCAACGCACCAGTCGGAATGGTAGCCAGCAGGCGCGCCGGATGGCCGGTGCTGTATACCTTAACGCAGTTTTCGCCGCCTACCGTCACGTAGGCACGTACCTCGCCCCCCACGCTGGCGAATGTCAGGTGATTCGTGATGAAGCCGGTATCGATCACGCCCGTCACCTCCAGCGTGCGCGTATCGATACGGGTGACCTTGCCCACGTCCTTGTGCGTCATCCAGACCTCGCTGAAGTCGGGACTGAACTGCAGAAACGGCGAAAACGGGCTGACGACGGGGATGCGCTTGACAATTTTGTGCGAGCGCACATCAATCACGTCGACCGTGGGTGTAAAGCTCGAGACGGCGAACGCGAGTTTGCCATCGGGATGGAACTGCACCATGCCCGGACCGAGGTCGGTCTGGATACGTCCGGTCTCCCGAAAGGTTTGCGGGTCGATGACCGAGATATAGTCTTCGCCGCGCACCACTACCCAGACTTCCTTGCCGTCGGCGCTGAAAAACCCCTCATGCGGCGAACGCCCGATATAAGTCTTGCCTTTCACCTTGTTGGTGGCCGTATCGATGAAGGTGACCGAATTGGAGCCGTTCGAAATGACGAGCAGCGTCTTGTGATCCGGTGAGAAGCCGAGGCCATGGACATTGATTTCGCCGCGGTAAAGCGGCGACAGCACGTCGGGGCGCGGGTTGCCCAGCCGGATCTGGCCGAGCAAGGTGTTGTCTGCCGGGTTAAATACCGACACTGTATTGGTATTCTGGTCGGCCGTATAGACGCGGTCGCGCGCCGACGGTGCCGCTCCGGCCGATGCCGCAAACAGCGCGGTCAGGGCTGCGCCTGCAAGATATTTCATGGATGTGCTCCTTCGGGTAGCGATGGATGGTGTTGCAGCCAGGCTTGCATCACCTTGATTTCATTTTGTTGCTCCGCGATGATGCCTAGCGCAAGATTGCGGATCTCCGGGTCTTCCGTGTACAGCAACACGGCCCTGGCCATGTCGACCGCGCCCTGATGGTGCGGCATCATCATGGTGACAAAGTCGTGTTCGCTCACGCCGTTCATGGGCGCCTGCTTCATGCCGGCGTCCATGACCGCCATGGCATCGTCCATCAGGGCGCCAAACGGCTTGGCGCTGCTGGCCACAAACACCGGTGCCGCGGCCCCCGCGGCGGCACCGTGATGATGTTCCTGGGCTCCGGCCAACTGCGCCGCGGCCAGCAGTGCGCCGGCGCAGAGCAGGGCAAGCACACGGACGGTACTGCGGTTCTCGATCGATTGCATGGGATCAGCTCCTGTCAGCGGTTCAGCCTTGATACAAGGGGTTAGCGCCGAGGTAGACGATGACCTTGCCGGACATGATGGATGGCGCGATCTTGGACAGGTCGAATGCACCGGCGCCGTTTAGCGTGTCAAAATGCCACGTGAATCTCCGCTCGCCAAGGGTGAATTCGACGGTGTCGCCATCATTGAGATTGACCCATTTGGTGGTGTCGGTGATAGTGATGTGGCGCTCGGCGCTGGCGGCCGGCGCCGGATTGCCGTATTCAGAGCTGGCATGGCTGGTGCCATGGGCGAAGGCGCCGGCGCTGGCGGAGGCGAGGACGAGTGTAAGCAACGCGGTACGCAGAGGATTGAACATGATGTTTCCTTTTCAAGTCAGGTTGTCGGCCGCAGGCCGATCGGTTCGGGTTGGCCGCTGCAATTGCGCAACGGTGAGGCCAGTGTAGACAGGCGGCGCAGACCGGAAAATGACGGGAAAATGACAATTTTGTAATCCACGACAAGGCACAGATCGCCGACAATCGACTATGGAGGAATAATCATGAAGATTCTGGTGGTGGAAGACGAACCGAAGGCAGGCGACTATCTGGTCAAGGGATTGCGCGAGTCCGGATATGTGGCCGACCTGGCGCGCAATGGCGTCGACGGCCTGCACCTGGCACTCGAATACGACTATGACTTGATCGTGCTCGATGTGATGCTGCCGCAAATGGATGGCTGGGCCGTGTTGGCGCGGCTGCGCGAGCGCAAGGATATCCCGGTCTTGTTTCTGACTGCGCGCGACGACGTGGCCGAACGCGTCAAGGGGCTCGAAATGGGGGCCGACGACTATCTGGGCAAGCCGTTCGCGTTCTCCGAGCTGCTGGCCCGGATCAAGACGCTGATGCGGCGCGGGCCGGTGCGCGAGGCCGAGCTGTACCGCCTGGCCGACCTTGAAATCGATGTGCTCAAACGGCGCGTGATGCGCCAGGCCACGCGCATCGAGCTGACCGCCAAAGAATTTGCATTGCTGCACCTGCTGGCCAAGCGCCAGGGCGAAGTGCTCTCGCGCACCCAGATCGCCTCGATGGTGTGGGACATGAACTTCGACTCGGACACGAATGTCGTCGACGTCGCCATCCGGCGCCTGCGGGCCAAGGTCGACGACCCGTATCCGGCCAAGCTGATCCACACGGTGCGCGGCATGGGTTATCTGCTCGAGGAGCGTCAATGAAAAGGCGGCCGCTTTCGATCACGCTGCGCTTGGCGCTGCTGTTTGCCGCCGTTGCCGTGCTGGCTTTTTTGGCCGTCGGCGCGTACCTCTACCAGACGCTCGAACGGCAGATGTCGCACCGCGACGACCTGGAACTGGTCAGCAAGGTCACCCAGATCCGGCGCATCCTGGCCGCACTGCCGTCGGCGCGCGCGCTTTCGGGCGACGCGCAGCCGCTTGCCGATGCAATGTTCGGCCACAGCGACTTCGTGCTGCGCCTGACCGCCGCCGATGGTGCGCCGCTGCTGCAAAGCGCGGCGCCGTCGCGCCCGCTGCCGGCGCCGGCCAACGCGGTGCCGACGCAGCGCGCGCCGACGCTGGCCGATGTGCGCGACTGGACGCCGGCGCTCGGTAGCGGGCGCATGCTTAACGCGGTCGGGCTGGTAGGGCATGACGGCGGCGAGGCGGTGCAGATCACACTGGCGCGCGAACAGTCCGATCGGCTGAAGATCCTGCGCCGCTATGCCGCCGACTTGCTTTTTGCGATCAGCTTCGGCGCCGCGCTGGCGACTCTGCTCGGCTTTGTCATCGTGCGGCTGGGCATGCGCCCGCTGCGCTCAGTGGTGGCCAAGGCCGACGCAATCAATACCAGCCGGCTCAATACGCGCCTGTCGGTCGACGATGCGCCGGTCGAATTGCGCGAGCTCGGCAACGCATTCAATGCGATGCTCGACCGGCTCGAAGACGGCGTGCAGCGCCTGTCCGGCTTTGCCGCCGACCTCGCGCACGACATGCGCACGCCGCTCAATACGTTAATGGTCGAGACCCAGGTGGCGCTGTCGCGTCCGCGCTGCATCGAGGAATACCAGGCGCTGCTGGCCTCGAACTCGGAAGAATATGAACGGCTGGCACACATGATAGAAAACACGCTATTCCTGGCGCGCGTGGACAATGCCGGACTGGCGCTGCAGCGCGAGCGACTCGATCTGGGCGCCGAGCTGCAGCGCATTCACGATTATTTTGAAGTACTGGCAGACGAGGCCGGCGTGACGCTGCGCGTGGACGCACCGGTGCTTACCTTGCACGCCGACGCGATGCTGCTGCAGCGCGCTGTCAGCAACCTGTTGTCGAATGCGATGCGTCATACGCCGCGCGGCGGTGCCGTCGAACTCAGCGCACGGCGCACTGGCGAAGGAATAGAACTGGTGGTCAGCAATGAGGGCTCCGGCATTGCGGCGCAAGACTTGCCGCACATTTTCGAGCGCTATTACCGCGCCGATCCGGCCCGTACCACATCGGCGCATTCGGCCGGCCTCGGCCTGGCGATCGTGCGTGCGATCATGGTGCTGCACGATGGCCAGGTGCGGGTCGAAAGCGCACCCGGCGCGACCACACGGTTTTTCCTGATATTCGGCGATACGGCTCAGCGCCTGGCTTAGGGCGTGCCAATGGTAATTGAATCGCCGGCATCCTGCTTGCCACAACCGCCATTCAGGCATGTTATCGCGAAATCCCCGCACGCTTGCCGGCTGACGCCGGCGCAGCGCAATCCTTCCTCCAAAGTTAATTAAATCCCAATAAAAAATTAAATAACACAAATAAAACACTAAATATCAAAAAAAACGCACAGAATTCAAATTAAAAATACATTTTATTTGTGCTATTTGTTTATGCCATTTAATATTTGCCCAGTGACCATGTTTATACATATCCAAGCAGCTTTTAACAATTAACAGTGCAGTCCCAGACTTTCTCAAAATTCCAATCCAGACAGGATGGCGGCAAAATGAAAATTGCAGATACCATAATCCGCATCCGGCAGGGCAGTTGTTTCGAAAGCCGGTTTGTCATTGACCGTACCAGCCGTGCGCCCGCACGGTCAGCCAAGGCCGGCCGACAGCAATTGGCGCAAGACCGCAACTGTCAGTAGAAGAGCAAAGCACGACCGTGGAAGCAGTTCTGATTTACGTAAGGCACAGTGCTTATCGCAAGGTGGCACCCAATTGATAAATTTGAAAGAAAATTATGGATGCATTCCAAAAAGAAGTGGATGAACGTACCAACCTTACTGGTACCAACAAATTCGAACTTTTGCTATTCCGACTCGGTTCGCCGGCCATAGAATCCGAGGGCCCGGCAGAACTGTTCGGCATCAATGTATTCAAAATTCGTGAAATTGTGCCTATGATGCCCATCACCAGGTCGGCGGGGATGCAGCCACCGATGATGGGAATGATTAATGTGCGCGGTCAGGTCATTCCCGTCATCGACCTGTCGGCGGTCGCGGCGTGCGTCCCGAAGACAGGCCACCAGATTTTACTGATTACTGAATATGCCCGTCATACGCAGGCATTTGCGGTCGAGTCGGTCGAAGAAATCGTGCGGCTCGACTGGAGTCAGGTGCTGTCGGCGGAATCGCGGGCCGGCTCCGATATCGTCACCAGTATTGCCCGGCTCGATGCGGACAGCGACGGCGGCGCACTGGTCCAGGTGCTCGATGTCGAGCAGATTTTGGAGATGGTCTCGCCGCTGCAGAAAGCCACTGAAAAAGCGCCTGCCGATAACAATCCGCTGGTGCTCAAGCCCGGCATGGTGGTGCTGGCGGCCGACGATTCCAAAGTGGCGCGAACGCTGATCGAAAACAGCTTGAATGCGCTGAACCTGCCTTTCATCATGACAAAGACGGGCAAGGAAGCGTGGGAAAAATTGCAGGCGCTCTCGGCCGAAGCAGAACGCGACGGCGGGCGCGTCAGCGATAAGATCGCGCTGGTTCTGACCGACCTCGAAATGCCTGAAATGGATGGCTTTACGCTGACCCGCAATATCAAGGCCGATGAGCGTCTGAAAGAGATTCCGGTCGTGATTCACTCGTCCTTGTCGGGCGCCGCCAATGAAGACCATGTCAGAAAAATCGGCGCCAATGGCTACACCGCCAAATTCTCTGTCGAAGAGCTCGGTGCAACGCTGAAGGCCGTACTGCAAAAGAAATAAGCGTTGGCGGTGTCATCCGCGAAGACCAGCGTCACGCTGATCTTTGCGGCGCATCGGGCGGCCGGCGGGCGATGCGCAGGCAGGGCGTCCAGGCCCGCCGCCTGGCTGCTGTTTTAATCTGCTGTTTTAATCTGCATCCTCAAGCTCCTGTTTAAGCTGCTTTGGCGGACGGCGAGCCAGGCACCGCATCAATACAAACGGCGCCGCTCAAGCGCATCGGCCAGGCGCCCGGACAATCGCATATTTGCACATCGCAGCACACATCGCAGCACACCTCACAGCACACATCGCAGCGCGTCATCGGGCGGCGCGAAGCTGCATTTCATCCTCTGTTTTCATCTTCCGTATTTGCGCCACTGCAGCCTGGTTTTACATGAGGCTCTTTTTGCATGGCACATGCCCTTGATGTTTCGGCATTATCACATTGCCAATTTGGAACTAATTAGATTGCAAGGGCCTCCAACGCCACCGGTAGGCGGCCAGACTGTCGCCGTTTATCGCTCAACCTTTCTCATTCCTGGAGGCTGCAATGTACACCTGCGTCATTGAAACCGTAGGTCTTTTTTCCAACTACTCATTCATTCCAATGGAGATGCGATGCGCACTTACCTATACGCTGCGAGGGCGGGCCTATTCCTGTTGACCTGCACTATTACTTTCCCATCACAGGCCCAGACCAACCGGCCTGCCACTAATTCACCGATTAACCTGCTTACCGAATTTCGTCCGATTGGCGGGACCGCCAACAATCTCAGCAATCCTGGCTTCAATGCCATACCGGGCAGCCCCGAGCGCCATCTGGCGCCGATGAATTTTGGCCCCGGCCCCAACAATCCGCTGATCAGCGGCCCCAATCCAAGAACAATCAGCAACGTCATTGCCGGCGGCACCGGCGCCAGCGGCCAGAACTCCGACACGCCCGATCCGCGTGCCTCGGCATGGATTTATGTCTTCGGCCAATTCGTCGATCATGACCTCGGCCTGGAAACCTCGCCGACGACAAACGCCGCCATCAACATTCCGATCCCGCCCAACGATCCGACTTTTGCCGGTCCCATCATCGCCATGACGCGCGATAAGCGAAGTCCGACGACCAATACCATCATCAACACGACTGCCGGTTATCTCGATCTGTCGCAACTATACGGTTCGACGGTGGCGGTCGCCGCCAGCCTGCGCAATCCCGACGGCACCCTGAAGACCTCGGCCAACGGTCGCGCGCTGTCGGTATCGGGCGATTACTTTGTGGCCGGCGACCCGCGCGTGATGGAAAATCCCGAGCTCACTGCCGTCACCATCTTGTTCATGCGCGAACATAACCGCTGGGTCGGCCTGCTGAGGACCCAGCATCCGAACTGGAGCGGCGATCAACTCTACGATATGGCGCGCGCCATCACCGTCGCCGAATATCAGAATGTCGTCTATAACGAATACTTGCCGGTTCTGATAGGCTCCTACCTCGGGCCATACCGCGGTTATAACGCCCGCGTCAATGCCCAGGTCTCGCAAGAATTCACGACGGCCGCCTTTCGCGTCGGCCACACCGAGGTTTCGGAAGAGCAGAGCGGGGTCGACAACAATGGCCTGGAAACCTTTTCCGAATCGCTGGCGCAGGCTTTTTTCAATACGGCGACTGAAGACTTGAGCAATGGCATCGATCCTTTGCTGCGCTCGCTGCATGGCGATTTTTCGGAAGCGACCGATGTCTATACCGTGCCGACCCTGCGCAATCTGCTGTTTGCCGGCCTGGTCGGCGGCAATATCGATCAGGTCGACTTGATTGCCATCGATATCCAGCGCGAGCGCGATGTCGGCATCGGCAGCCTCAATCAGGTCCGCAGGGCGCTTGGCTTGCGGCCTTATGCCTCGTTTGCCGAGTTGACGCGCGATCCTGTGCTGCAAAACCAGTTCCAGTCGCTCTACGGAAATATCGACAACGTCGACCTGTTCATGGGCGGACAGGCGGAAAGCCATGTCGGCGGCGGCGTGGTCGGCGCCACCTTCCAGAAAATTATCGGCGACCAGTTCGAGGCGCTGCGTACCGGCGACCGCTTTTTCTGGCTCAATCAGGGTTTTGACCGCAACACGGCCGCCATGATCGCGGGCACCTCGCTGTCGGATATCTTGTTGCGCAATACCGACTCGACCAGTCTGCCGGCCAGAGTCTTTGTGGTCGCGCCGAACACGCCGGTCAGACCGCACCGCCATCACTCGACAAACATCAACAACCACGGCCGCCGCGGCGTACCGTTCATCTTGCCTTAAAGCATAGATACCCAGCAAGAATGGGGTAAAAATCTTTGTTATTGCGCTCAAACACTGACGCAGGCGCCGACTGAATAAGTCGGCGTTTTTTTATGCCGTATCAAATTTTTACGCTTTGTTTACACCGGCACCCGATCTCTTTACGACATTTTTAGATCGTTCTCGATAAGCTGATTGACATCGAAATGGCTTATCAAGGAGCAGGTATGGACTTCGTATATGTGGCGGCAATCGTCGCCTTCCTGGCGCTCAGCTGCGGTCTTGCCGCCGCCTGCGAGCAACTGGGAGCGAGAACATGAACGTCTTTTATGTTCTCGGTGCAGCCGTCTCGGCGGGGCTGCTGGTTTATTTGCTGGTCGCGCTGCTGAAAGCGGAGGATTTGTGATGACTCAGCAATCCATTCTCCTGTTAATCGTGTTCCTGGCATCCTTGCTGATCCTGGCCTACCCGATGGGCATCTTGCTGGCCAAGGTCGGCGACGGCACGCCGATCCGCGGCATGGCCTGGCTGGCCAGGGTCGAACAAGGCATTTATCGCATCGCCGGCGTCGAGCCCGATGCGGCCACCGGCTGGAAAAGCTATGCCTTCGGCCTGCTGTTATTTAACGGCCTCGGCGCCTTGCTGGTGTATGGCATCCAGCGCGCGCAGGCATGGTTGCCGCTCAATCCGCAAGCGCTGCCCAACGTCAGTCCGGACTCGGCCTTCAATACGGCCGTCAGCTTTGTCAGCAATACCAACTGGCAGGGCTATAGCGGCGAGCAGGCGATGAGCTACCTGACGCAGATGCTGGCATTGACCGGACAAAATTTCTTTTCGGCCGCTACCGGCATGGCAGTCGCTTTCGCCCTGATTCGCGGCTTTGCGGCACGCTCGACACGCTCGATCGGTAACTTCTGGGTCGATATCACGCGTTCGACACTATATGTGCTGTTGCCGCTGTCGCTAGTCTTTGCCGTATTCCTGATGGGGCAGGGCGTGATCCAGAATTTTTCGGCTTACCAGGAAGCCACCCTGGTCGATTCGGTCAGCTATAGCCAGCCGAAACCGGGCGCCGATGGCCAGCCGCTCAAAGATGCCGCCGGCGCCGTCGTCACCGAAAACCTGGTCGCCAAGACGCAAAGCATCGCCATGGGGCCGGTCGCCTCGCAGGAAGCGATCAAGATGCTGGGGACGAATGGCGGCGGCTTTTTCAATGCCAATTCGGCCCATCCTTATGAAAACCCTACGCCAGCCAGCAATTTCGCGCAGATGCTGTCGATCTTCCTGATTCCGGCCGGCTTGTGTTTTGCCTTCGGCCGCATGGTCGGCGACCGCCGCCAGGGCTGGGCCGTGCTGGCAGCCATGACAGCAATTTTCGTGCTCATGACGCTGCTTGTGATGAGCGCCGAACAGCAGATTCATCCGGCACTGCAGGCGCTCGGCGTCGACCAGGGGGCCAGTGCGCTGCAAGCGGGCGGCAATATGGAAGGCAAGGAGACGCGTTTCGGCATCAGCGCCTCGGCCCTGTTCGCCGCCATCACCACGGCGGCCTCATGCGGCGCCGTCAACGCCATGCACGATTCCTTCATGCCGCTCGGCGGCCTGGTGCCGATGGTCCTGATCCAGTTCGGCGAAGTCGTCTTCGGCGGCGTCGGCTCCGGCCTGTACGGCATGCTGATATTTGCCATCCTGGCGGTCTTCATCGCCGGCCTGATGATAGGCCGCACGCCTGAATATCTGGGCAAGAAGATCCAGGCCTATGAAATGAAGATGACGTCGATCGCGATCCTGGTGACGCCGGTGCTGGTACTGAGCGGCACCGCGATTGCGGTGATGGCCGACGCCGGCCTGGCGGGCCTGGCCAATCCGGGCGCCCATGGCTTTTCGGAAATCCTGTACGCCTTCAGTTCGGCCGCCAACAACAATGGCAGCGCCTTTGCCGGCCTGTCGGCCAACACGCCGTTCTATAACACGCTGCTGGCCATCGCCATGTGGCTTGGACGCTTCGCCATGATCGTGCCGATTCTGGCGATTGCCGGCTCGCTGGCCGCCAAGCAGCGCCTGACCGAAAACGAAGGCACGATGCCGACCCACGGCCCGATGTTCGTCGGCCTGCTGATCGGCGTGGTGCTGCTGGTCGGGGTCCTCAATTATGTGCCGGCGCTGGCTCTTGGCCCGGTGGTCGAGCATTTTCAATTAAGCAGCGCACACTAGGAGTCCATGATGTCGCAACAACAATCGCTAACGCTATTCGACTCCGCACTGCTTGGCCCTGCCGCCGTCGAGGCGTTCAAAAAGCTGTCGCCGCGCCAGCAGTGGCGCAGCCCGGTCATGTTCGTGGTCTACGTCGGCAGCATCATCACCAGCCTGCTGTGGCTGGACGCGCTGCGCGGCCATGGCGAGGCCAGCCCCGGCTTCATCCTGAGCGTGGCGCTATGGCTGTGGTTCACCGTGCTGTTCGCCAATTTCGCCGAAGCCCTGGCCGAAGGGCGCAGCAAGGCCCAGGCCGCTTCGCTGCGCGCGCTCAAACAGCAGGTGATGGCAAAAAAACTGCATGAGCCGAAACACGGCACCACCTGGCTGCCAGTGGCGGCGCCGGAGCTGCGCAAGGGCATGTTCGTGCTGGTTGAAGCCGGCGACGTCATTCCGGCCGACGCCGATGTGGTCGAAGGCGTCGCCTCGGTCGACGAAAGCGCCATCACCGGCGAATCGGCACCGGTGATCCGCGAATCGGGCGGCGATTTTTCCTCGGTGACCGGCGGCACCCGCGTGCTGTCCGACTGGCTGGTATTGCGGATCGCCGTCAATCCCGGCGAAGCCTTCATCGACCGCATGATCGCCATGGTGGAAAACGCCAAGCGCCAGAAGACTCCCAATGAAATCGCGCTGACGATTCTGCTGGTGGCGCTGACCATCGTATTTTTGATCGTGACCGTCACCTTGCTGCCGTTCTCGCTGTATGCGGTGGCCGCCGCCAAGCTGGCCGGCATGACTACCGCACCGGTCACCATCACGGTGCTGATCGCCTTGCTGGTGTGCCTGATTCCGACCACCATCGGCGGCCTGCTGTCGGCGATCGGCGTGGCCGGCATGAGTCGCATGATGCAAGCCAATGTGATCGCCACCTCGGGCCGCGCCGTGGAGGCCGCCGGCGATGTCGACGTCCTGCTGCTCGACAAGACCGGCACCATCACGCTCGGCAATCGCCAGGCCTCGACGTTTTTCCCGGCGCCGGGCGTGACCGAACAGCAACTGGCCGACGCCGCGCAACTGGCCTCGCTGGCCGATGAAACGCCGGAGGGGCGCAGCATCGTGATCCTGGCCAAACAGCGCTTCAACATCCGCCAGCGCGAGATGGAGTCGTTGCAGGCAGTGTTTGTGCTATTTACGGCCCAGACCCGCATGAGCGGCGTCGACCTCGGCCAGCGCGTGCTGCGCAAGGGCGCGGCGGACGCCATGAAGCGTTATGTGAGCGAACTCGGACAATCTTATCCTGCCGATGTGGCGCGCACCGTGGAAGACATTTCGCGCCGTGGCAGTACGCCGCTGGTGGTGACCGACGACGGCCGCGTGATGGGGGTGGTCGAACTCAAGGACATCGTCAAGGGTGGCATCAAGGAGCGCTTTGCCGAACTGCGCCGCATGGGTATCAAGACCGTCATGATTACCGGCGACAACCGGCTGACGGCGGCGGCGATTGCGGCCGAGGCCGGGGTCGACGACTTCCTGGCCGAGGCCACGCCCGAAGACAAGCTCAAGCTGATCCGCAGCTATCAGGGCGAAGGCCGGCTGGTGGCCATGACCGGCGACGGCACCAACGATGCGCCGGCGCTGGCCCAGGCCGATGTCGCCGTGGCCATGAATTCGGGCACCCAGGCCGCCAAAGAGGCCGGCAATATGGTCGACCTCGATTCGAATCCGACCAAGCTGCTCGAAATCGTCGAAATCGGCAAACAGATGCTGATGACGCGCGGTTCGCTGACCACGTTTTCGATCGCCAACGACATCGCCAAGTATTTCGCGATCATCCCGGCGGCCTTTGTCGGCACCTATCCGCAACTGAAGGCGCTCGACATCATGCAGCTGAGCAGCCCGTCGTCGGCAATCCTGTCGGCGGTGATCTTCAATGCGCTGATCATCGTGGTCTTGATTCCGCTGGCGCTCAAAGGCGTGCAATACCGGCCGATCGGCGCCGCCGCGCTACTGCGCCGCAATCTGCTGGTATATGGCCTGGGCGGCATCGCGCTGCCGTTCATCGGCATCAAACTGATCGACGTCCTGCTTGCCGCCCTGAATCTGGTCTGATTGGAGAATATGATGAAAAACGAATTTCGTCCCGCCCTGACATTGCTGGCCATCCTCACCGTCATCTGCGGCGTGCTGTATCCGCTGGCCGTGACCGCCATCGGCGCGATCGCCTTTCCCGAGCAGGCCGGCGGCAGCCTGCTTCGCCAGGGCGGCGTATTGCGCGGCTCGCGCCTGATCGGCCAGAGCTTCACCTCGCCGCAGTACTTCTGGGGCCGGCCATCGGCCACCAGCCCGATGGCCGATAACGCGGCCGGCTCCGGCGGCTCCAATCTGGGGCCGAGCAATCCGGCCCAGCTCGATGCCGTCAAGGCGCGCATCGCAGCCTTGAGAGCGGCCGATCCCGGCAATTCGGCTCCGATTCCGGTCGATCTGGTCACCGCCTCGGCCAGCGGCCTCGATCCGGAAATCAGCCTGGCCGGCGCCCGTTATCAGGCGGCGCGGGTGGCACGCCGGCGCGGCATGACGATGCCGCAAGTCGAAGCACTGATCGCCAGGCACAGCTTGGTACAATATGCAGGGATATTCGGCGAACCACGTGTCAATGTACTGCAACTGAATCTGGCGCTGGATACCGCCTCGACACATTGAATATCCCGACACAGATACAGCCGACACAAATTCCGTCCCGAGGACCCGATTGATGGCAATTGCCGATACCCAAAGGCCGAATCCCGATACGCTGCTGGCGCAGGTCAAGGAGCAAGAGCGCAAGGCGCAGCGCGGCAAGTTGCGCATCTATTTCGGCGCCTCGGCCGGAGTCGGCAAGACCTATGCGATGCTGGCGGCGGCCCGCCAGTTGCAGGCGGCCGGCAAGCGGGTGCTGGTTGGCGTGATCGAAACGCACGGCCGCAACGAAACCATGGCCTTGCTCGACGGCCTGGACCAGCTACCGGCCAGACAGCTCGACTATCGCGGCAAGAGCCTGGCCGAGTTCGATATCGATGCCGCCCTGGCCAGCGGCACGCCGCTGATCCTGATGGACGAACTGGCGCATTCGAACGCGCCCGGCTCGCGCCATCCGAAACGCTGGCAAGACGTCGAGGAATTGCTCGATGCCGGCATCGACGTCTACACCACCGTCAATGTCCAGCATCTCGACAGCCTGAACGACGTGGTCGGCGGCATTACCGGCATCCGCGTCTCTGAAACCGTGCCAGACACCATTTTCGATGCCGCCGACGAGGTGGTGCTGGTCGATATTCCGGCCGACGAATTGCTGGAGCGGCTGAAAACGGGGCGTGTCTACCAGGGGCAGCAGGCCGAGCGCGCCTCGAAAAATTTCTTCAGAAAGGGCAATCTGATCGCGCTGCGCGAGCTGGCCCTGCGGCGCACGGCCGACCGCGTCGACGGCGACGTACGCGCCTACCGCATCGAAAAATCGATCAATGCGATCTGGAAGACCGGCACCGCCTTGCTGGCCTGCGTCGGGCCGCGCGGCGGCGAGCATCTGGTGCGCAGCACGGCACGCCTGGCCAATCAGCTCGGCACGCGCTGGCACGCCGTGTATGTCGAGACGCCGCAATTGCAGCGCTTGCCGGCCGCGCAGCGCGAACATATCCTGAAAACCCTCAAACTGGCGCAGGAGCTCGGCGCCAGCATGGCGCTGCTCTCGGGCAGCGACATCGCCGCGGAGGTTTGCCGCTATGCGCGCAGTCGCAACTTGTCCAAGCTCATCCTGGGCCGCGCCACGCCGACCTGGCCCTGGCGCACGCCGCATGCCAAGCGCATTGCGCGCCTGGCGCCCGATGTCGACCTGATCGAAATCGGCATGCAGCACGAAAAGCCGGCTGCGCGTCATGCCGGGCAGGCCGAGGACGACGCATTCCGCAAGAGCCGGCTCAGCAGCTATCTGCTGGGCGCCGGCGCCAGCCTGCTCACATCGCTGCTGTGCTGGCAACTGGTCGATTTCCTGGAACTGCCGAATATCGCCATGCTGTATCTGCTGGCGGTGCTGCTGGTGGCGGTGCGCTGGGGCCGCGGGCCGTCGGTGGTGACAACCGTCGTCAGCGTGGCCACGCTCGACTTTTTTTTCGTGCCGCCGCGCTTTTCATTCGCGGTCAGCGATTTTCAGTATCTGATCACCTTTGCGGTGATGCTCTCGGTGGGCCTGATTACCGGCTATCTGACGGCCAACCTGCGTTTCCAGGCACGCGTGGCCTCGCACCGCGAAGCGCGCTGGCGCGCCCTGTACGAGTATTCGCGCGAATTGTCTGGCGCGCTGCAGACCGAGCAGATTTTCGACACCACCCGCATCTTCATTGCGCGCGCTTTTCGCGCCAAGGCAACGCTGCTGCTGCCCGATGCCGGCGGACACCTGCATTTGCCGGCAGCAAACGGCGCCCCCGCATCCGTCACGGCAAGCGCCCCATCCGAACTCGACCTCGGCATCGCGCAGTGGGCCTTCGAGCATGCCGAAGCCGCAGGTTTCGGCACCGATACGCTACCGGCCAGCGCCATTTTCTATTTGCCGCTGGTGGCACCGATGCAGACCCGCGGCGTGCTGGCCATCGAGCCGGAACACAAACGCTGGATTCGCGTGCCGGAACAGCGTCAGCAACTCGACACCTTTGGCGCCCTGGCCGCGATCGCGCTCGAACGCGTGCATTACATCGAAGTGGCGCAAAACGCGCTGGTCAGCATGGAATCGGAGCGCTTGCGCAATTCCCTGCTGGCGGCGCTGTCGCACGACCTGCGCACGCCGCTGACCCTGCTGGTCGGGGTCTCCGAATCGCTGGCGGGGTCCAGGCCATCCTTGGCGCCGCAACAACTGGCGATGGCGCAGACGCTGCACGAGGAATCCCTGCGCATGAGCGCGCTGGTCTCGAATCTGCTCGACATGGCGCGCATCCAGAGCGGCGAGGTTCATCTCAATCTGCAATGGCAGGCATTGGAAGAGGTGGTCGGCAGCGCGCTGCGTATCAGCGCACCGCTGCTCAAAGAGCATATTGTGCGCACCCGCCTGGCGCGCGACCTGCCGCTGCTTCGTTTCGATGCCGTGCTGATCGAACGCGTGCTGTGCAATCTGCTTGAAAACGCCGCAAAATATACGCCGTCCGGCTCGACCATCGAGGTCGAGGCCGAAGTCCGCGGCCAGATGATGGAGCTGGCCGTCTGCGACAATGGCCCCGGCTTGCCGCCGGGACGCGAAGAAGCACTGTTTGAGAAATTCGCGCGCGGCGAGCGAGAATCGGCCACCCCGGGCGTCGGTCTGGGACTGGCCATCTGCCGCGCCATAATCGAGGCGCACGGCGGCAAGATCGAAGCGCGGAGTTCGGCTGCCGGCGGCGCCAGAATCGTCATCTCGCTCAAGCTGGGCGTGCCGCCTGCAATGCCGCAGGCCGAAGAAAACATGGGACAGGATCATGAGTGAACCGCAACCGATTGCATTGTTAATCGAGGACGAGCCGCAGATCCGGCGCTTTGTGCGCGGCGCACTCGAAGACGAAGGCTGGCAAGTGTTCGAGGCAGACACCTGCAAGCGCGGACTGACCGACGCCGGCACCCGCAAACCGAATCTGATCGTGCTCGATCTCGGCCTGCCGGATGGCGATGGCGTCGATTTCATCGCCGATCTGCGCAGCTGGTCGTCGGTCCCGGTAATCGTGCTGTCGGCGCGCTCCGGCGAAGCCGACAAGATCCGCGCGCTCGACGCCGGCGCCGACGATTACCTGAGCAAGCCGTTCGGCGTCGGCGAATTGCTGGCGCGCGTACGTTCGACCTTGCGCCGTCTGCGCCGCGGCAGTGCCAACGCAGACGGCCGCGTACATTTCGGCGATGTCAGCGTCGACCTCGAAGCGCGTCTGGTGAGCAAGGCCGGCAAGACCGTGCACCTGACGCCGACCGAATACCGGCTGCTGTCGGAACTGGTCGCCAATGCGGGCAGGGTGGTCAGCAATCCGCAATTGCTGCGCAAGGTGTGGGGGCCGGCCAATCTCGAAAATGGCCATTATCTGCGCATCTACATGGGCCACTTGCGCCAGAAACTCGAAGACGACCCGACCCAGCCGCAATACCTGCTGACCGAAACGGCCATCGGTTATCGCCTGGTGCTGCCGCCATGACACGGCTCAGGTCAAGGCTGTTGTCGCACTAGCAGACCTCCAGCAATCGATCAAACAAGCATAGCGTCAAGCCCACCAGGCTTGCGCAAAGGGAGCGGCTTGCCGCAACAAACCGCTATCGGCAATACGGAGTCCATGAGGATCTCCCCAATGGCCTGTTTTTATCCATGAAAGAGAAGGGTTTTATGAAAAGACTGATCCTGAGCAGCACCAAGCTTGCCATGTTCTCCACCGGCGTTTCGATCTGCCTTGCCGGCCTTGTCGCCAGCGCTGCGGCCGGCGCCGAAGAGACGAAAGCGGACAATGAAGTCAGCTTCAATGCGGCTGTGGTGTCCGACTACCGCTATCGCGGCATCTCGCAGACCCGCTTGCAGCCGGCGCTGCAAGGCGGCGCCGATTACACGAATAATCCGAGCGGCTTATATGCCGGCAGCTGGCTGTCGACCATCAAATGGACCAAGGACGCCGGCGGCAGCGGCGACCTCGAGTGGGATATCTACGCCGGCAAGCGCGGCGACATTGTCAGCGGCAGCTATCATCTCAGCTATGATGTCGGGGTGCTCGGCTATGCCTATCCCGCCAACGGGCTCGGCAATGTCCCCGGTTTTGCCAATGCCAATACGGCCGAGGTGTACGGCCAGATCGGCCTCGGGCCTGCATATGCCAAATACTCGTATGCACTGAGCAATCTGTTCGGTTTTGTCGACAGCAAAGGCAGCGGTTATCTCGATCTCGGTGCCAATCTCGACGCCGGCAATGGCTTCACGCTCAACCTGCACGCCGGCCGGCAAACCGTGAAAAACAATGGCGCCGCCAATTACAGCGACTGGAAGCTCGGTCTCGGCAAGGATTTCGGCCTTGTCAGCGGCGCCCTGGCGCTCGTCGGCACGAATGCCGGCAAGCTCGCCTACGCCTCACCGGCCAATGGCAAATTCATGGGCAAGAGAGCGCTGGTGCTAACGGTCAGCAAAGCCTTCTAGCCTGACACGCCCGTTTTTCAGGCGGCAGCGGCCAGTTCCGGCCCCGGCCCCGGCCGGGCAGACGGATACCAGCGCGCGCGCAAGCGCATGAACGGCGTCTCGACAAAGCGAAACAACAAGTAGCCGGCCAATATTGCGGCCGCAAACACCAGCAGCACCGTCAGCGGCGAGCCGGTATGGATTTTCATCTTGCGCAGATGCGGGCCGATGATCATGAAGAAGGGCTTATGGATCAGGTAGACCGCATACGACCATAGTGCCAGACTGGTGGCGCCGGGCACGCGGAGCCGGCCAAGCACGGAGGTCGGACTGAGCGCGGCCATGACCACCAGTGCATAGCCGATGGCGAGCAGGGAAAAGCCGGCCGTGGTCGACGGCATGGGGCCAGGAAAGCTCTGATTCAGGCAATACAGCATGGCGACGACGGCGGCCAGCCCGGCCGCCAGGACGATATTCGCGTGACGCAGAATTTTTTCATACAGTTTGCCGTGAAAATTTTTGAGCAGGGCGATGGCAACGCCTGGCAGCAATTCGTCGAAACGGCAAAAGGTCGAATAATACGTTTTTGCCGCGAAGGCATCATGGCCATGCACTGCCCAGGCATTGCCGCGCACGGCCATGCCGGCGGCAATCGCCGCGACGATCAGGCACCAGGCGATACCGAGCGCGTGCTTGCAGCGGGCGAGGGCGAGCGCGGCCAGGGGCAACAGCAGATAGAATTGTTCTTCAATACACAAGGACCAGGAATGGGTGAATGTCTGACCATAGCCGAGGCCGAAATTCTGTGTAAAAGTGAGGAAACGCCAGAGCGGCGCGG
Source organism: Oxalobacteraceae bacterium (assembly GCA_021768485.1). GTDB lineage: Bacteria > Pseudomonadota > Gammaproteobacteria > Burkholderiales > Burkholderiaceae_D > JAIZVZ01. The sequence continues at coordinate 18,698 of JAIZVZ010000043.1, forward strand.
TGCTCGACCCTTTGAGCAAACCGGGCAATAACAAATATATGGCCAGCACCACGTAATAATTCGGCAGTGTGCGCAGCAGGCGCCTGGCGAAGAACGCCGTGAGCGAAAATGGCTCGCTGCGGGCAATCGCCGACAGAATCTGATTGCCGATCAGATAGCCGCTCAGCACAAAAAACAGATCCACGCCAGCCCAGCCGACCTCGCCGATGACACCGAAGGTCGGCTTGCCGCTGACGAAACCGCTATAGTGGGACAGCATGACCAGGATGATGGCGGCGGCACGCAAGGTATCGAGGCCGCAGGCGCGGATCTGCTGATTATTTTGTGGCATGTGGTGATGGCTTATTGCGCAATTTTAAATGGGATGCGATATGGCGCGCGACCATCAGCGCGACCATCGGCGCCGCCATACAGATCGATCCGGCAAGGCGGTGCACTTCCGGCATTTACGTATTGTACGGTGCCAGCGACGTAAACGTGAATCGATTGAGAAATTTCATATCTCGCAAGCATCCACACCACAGACCGGGCCGATTCCGGTTTGTACCGCATCGCCCCGCACTGAGCCGCCCCGCACTGAGCCGGCCTGGCCCGACACCAGTTCGCACAGGTAAGTGCTCCACTGCGCCGTACGGCCCAGCCAGGCGCCAGGATCGGGCCGTACCAGCGTCTGCTCAGCCTGTTCCAGCACGATGGTCGGAAAACCTTGGCCGCCACTGCGCGCCAGCCAGCCGCGGCTATCGGTGAAATGCTGTTCGATCGCGCCGCTTTCCAGCCGCGCATAACTTTCCGCAAAGGCCTGTGGAGCGAGCTGCAGTTGCCGTGCCAGTTCGCCCAGCAGGGCGGCATCGGCAACGCGCCGGCCCTCGACGTAGTGCGCGTGCTGAACCAGGCGCAGCATGTCGAGTCCGCGCCCGGCCAGCTTTTCTGCCGCGATAATGGCGGCACTCGGCGCGGTCGAGTCGAGGATAGCCCCGTCATCGCGCAGCAGGCCATCGAAGTAGGCATCGCCAAACGGCTGTCCCGTCATGAGTGCAATGCGCCTGTCGTGCGACATCACGAAGTTGCGCAAGTGCGGCGTGACGGCATGACGGTTAGCGCCAGTCATCATGCCACCGGCGTGCAGGGCAATGTGCAAGCCCGGGATACCGCGCGCGGCCGCGATCAGGGGCGCGGCGCCGTAGCACCAGCCGCATAGAGGATCAAAAATATAATGCAGTATGGTCATGCTCAGTCCCATAGTCCCATAGCCCCATAGTCCCATAGTCCTATACGTGTTGTTGCGATTGGCCCGCCAGAATGCAGGTCACGGCACGGCCAACTGCGCGGCTAACTGCGCGGCCAACTGCGCCGCTCACTGCGGCCACTTCATTTCGCCCTTGATGACCTTGGCACTCAGCTCCAGCGAAGCAGGCAGGCCGGCCTGCGGAAAGCCGGTCTTCATGGCCGCGACCAGCGCCGCCGCGTCTTTTGCCTTGGCCGCTTGCGCCTCGAAGACTGCCAGGTATTGGCTGGTGTAATTTACAGCCGCCAGCCCCTCAGGAAGGTCGCCAAGGAAGTGGCCGGGAATGACCACCGCAGGATGCAGGGCTGCGATGTCGCGCAGCGTGGTTTGCCAATCGATGCGCGACTGCAGCGTTTGGGTATCGGCAACCCAGACATGGATGCCGTTGTCGACCACGACGCCACCGGCCACGGTCCTGAGCGAGGGAATCCACAGATAGCTGCGCTCAGGACTGGCACCTGCCAAGCCCTTGATCTCGATGGCCTGGCCCTCGAGCGTGAGATGATCGGCCCGCAGCACTTCCGGCAATACCAGCTTGCGCGGCGCGTTTTCTTTCAGGATCGGGCCCCAATAGGCGAGCTTGCCGGCCATATTGGCCTTGATGGCTGCGACCGTCTGCGCCGTGGCGACGATTTTTGCGGCTGGAAACGCGGCCTCGATGGTGTCCAGCCCAAAGTAGAAATCGGGATCGCTGTGGCTGACATACACGGTAGTCAGGGTCTTGCCGCTCTCCTTGATCTGTTGCACCAGGGCCTCGGCGTCATTGCGCTGGAATTGCGCATCGACCAGAATCGCTTCGCGTTCGCCGCTGACGATCACTGAACTCACCGGAAAAATGGCTTTTTGGCCGGGGTTATAGACCTGCACCTTCAAGGCCTCGGCTGCCTGCGCCACGGGCAGGGCGGCGGCGAAGAGCAGGGTGGAAATGGCTGCAGCGAAATGGCGGCGATTCATGGGATTTTCCTTTCGATTGTTTTTGCGGACCGGCAATATGCGGCGACTGAGTGCATGGTAGAACTTCTCATCCGCTCGATAAATCGTATAAAATGCAATTGATTGTTTCTTAAATCGATCATATAAACAGACAGGATTCTTCTTCATGGACCGCATCGTCGCCGCCCAGGTCTTCGTCACCATTGCCGAGCGCGGTAGCCTGAGCAGCGCGGCCGAGTCGCTGGACATGTCGCGGGCCATGGTCACGCGCTATCTGGCGGAGATGGAAGGCTGGTCCGGCGCCCGCCTGTTTCATCGCACCACACGTCGCATCAACCTGACCGTGGCCGGCGAAACGACGCTGAGCCGTTGCCGCGAAATGCTGGCACTGGCCGAGCAGATGCCGGCGGCAGGCGAGACCGAAAAAGATGAGCCGCGCGGCATCTTGCGCATCGCCTGTTCGCAGTCGCTGGCGCAAGCCTCGCTGGCAGCCGCAGTGAGCACCTATCTGCGGCGCTATCCGCGTACCGCAATCGATTTGCGCATTGATAACCGGGCCGTGAATCTGGTGGAGGAACGCATCGATCTGGCGATCCGCATCACCAACCAGCTCGACCCGGGCATGATCGCCCGGCCACTCGGCAGCTGCCGCTCGGTCGTGTGCGCCGCGCCGGCCTATCTGAAAGAACACGGCACGCCAAAGAAAGCCGAAGAGCTGGCCTTGCACAACTGCCTGACCTATACCTATTTTGGCAAGAGCTTGTGGCATTTTGAGCGCGCCGGAAAAACCGTCAGCGTGCCGGTAAGCGGCAATCTGAGTGCCAATGAATCGGTGGTATTGATGCAGGCAGCCATCGAAGGCGCCGGCATCGCCATGCAACCGATATATTCGGCCGCACCATATCTTGCCAGCGGCCGCCTCGTCGCCTTGTTAGCCAATGAGCAGCCACAGACTCTGGGCATCCACGGACTGTACACCTCGCGCCGGCATCAACCGGCGATCATGCGCAGCATGCTCGATTTTTTGGGGGAGTGGTTTGCGGTGGAGAACGCTTGACGTTCATGACGGCGTTCACACGCCGATGCCGGCAAGCGGCTATTCCAATGGAGATTGCGCCAGGTATTCACGCAAAAATTCGATGAAACGCTGGGTTTTCGCCGGAAGCAAGCGGGTCTCGGTAATGGCATAGACAGAAGAGGGCGCTCCTTGCCATTGCGGCAGGAGGCGCCGCAGACTGCCTCTTGCCAGCTCATCGGCGACGACTTCTTCCGGCATCAGGATAATGCCCATGCCTAACGTCGCCAGCCGGCGCGCCATGCCGACGCTGTTGAGGGCGAACCGCCCTGCGACCGCGACCTTGACCGTTTGTGCGCCGTCATGCAGCGTCCATATATTTGGTGAAGAAATGTTGAAGCATTCGTGCTGCTGCAGCTGCGCGGGCTCATCGGGCTCGCCCATGCGTTGCAGGTAGTCCGGCGAGGCATACAGACCGGTCTGCAGCGATGCGAGTTTGCGGGCAACAAGTTGCGAGTCGCCCGATTCGCCCATGCGTATCGCCACATCGAACGGTTCGCTCACAAGATTGACGCGCCGCGGCGTGAAATCGAAATCGAAGCTGATGCTCGGATAACGGCGCGCAAATTCTGCAATCACAGGCCCTAGATAAGTGACGGCGAAGTCGACCGGAAACGAGACGCGCAATATGCCGCTCGGCTGGGCCAGCATCTCGCCAAGTTGCTCATGAGCAAGCTTTGCCTCGTCGATGATGCGCTTGCAACGCTCAAAATATATCTGGCCAGCCTCGGTCAGTTCGACTTTGCGTGTCGTGCGGTGCAATAGCCGCAAGCCGATCGACTTTTCCAGGGCGCCTATGCGTCGCGACAAGGTCGAATTCGAGACGCCCATGGCATCGGCGGCGCGGCGAAAGCCTTTGGCTTTGACGACCTCGACAAAAAGTCCCATGTCATTCAATAGATCCAAAGTCACTGCTCCATTTTTGCACCAATAATTCCCAATTTACCATGTTTATCCCAAGTAAGAAATAGTACATGATTGAGCAATCGAAATTTAGAGAATGCAATCATGACCTTAGACAAACGTATCAACTGGACACCGGCGGCGATAGCGAGCTTGAATCTCAAGGGAAAGCACATTGCCGTCATTGGCGGAACAGGCGGCATCGGCAGGGCGCTGAGCCGTTTGCTGGCATCGCGCGGCGCCAGCGTCGTGGTGGTCGGGCAAACCTTTCGCGATGCGGGACACGACAACATCGAATTCATTCAGGCCGACCTCAGCCTGATGCACGAAGCGCGGCGGGTCGCCGCACAATTGCCGGCGGCGACACTCGATGCCGTGATTTTCACTACCGGCATCTTCGCCGCCCCGCAGCGCCAGGAAACAGCGGAAGGCATAGAGCGCGATCTGGCTGTCAGTTACCTCAACCGTTTTGTGATGTTAAATGACATCCTGCCGCTGCTGGGAACGCAGCGCCCGCAGCCGGCCATGAAATCGCGCGTCTTCATCGTCGGCTATCCCGGCACCGGACAAATCGGCACCTCCGATGATCTCAATGCGGAGAAATCCTACAAAGCCATGCCCGCGCACATGAATACGGTGGCCGGAAACGAAATGCTGGTGCTCGATACCGCCAAGCGCTTTTCGCACGTAAATGTCTTCGGTCTGAACCCCGGGCTCATCAAATCAGGTATTCGCGACAACTTCTTCGGCAAGGGCTCGCTCAAGTCGCGCCTGATGGAAAGCCTGATCGGCTTGCTCACGCAAAGCGCCGACACCTATGCCCGGAGGATTGTGCCGATGCTGGCCGCTCGCGAGCTGGAAGAATATAGCGGTGCCATGTTTAACAGCAAAGGCAAAGCGATGTTGCCCTCGCCCGGCATGAGCGATGCGCATATCGCCAAATTCATGGCGGCGTCGGCAGCGCTGCTGGCCCGCAAAGGCCTGCAGATAGTAAGGCCATAAATCCTGACAATAATTTTTCCTCCACATCACTCTGAGAATTCATCATGGATAAAATATTTACCCCGCTTACCGTCGGTCGCTATACCTTGTCCAATCGCGTGGCGATGGCCCCCATGACACGCTCGCGCGCCGAATACGATGGCGTCCCCGGCGCGCTGGCCGCGCTCTACTATTCGCAACGCGCCAGCGTCGGCCTGGTCATCAGCGAAGGCGTGCAGCCATCGGCCGATGGCCAGGGCTACCTCACCACGCCCGGCATTTATACGGCGGCCCAGGTTGCCGGCTGGCGCAAGACGATTTCGGCCGTACATGAAAAAGGCAGCCGTATCTTTCTTCAGCTCATGCACGCAGGGCGCATGTCCCATCCCGACAATACTCCCCATCATCGTCAAGGCGTTGCGCCATCGGCTATTGCGCCCGAAAGCGTGACATTTACAGCAAAAGGCATGCAGCCTATCCCGCAACCGCGTGCACTCAGTACCGAGGAAGTCCGGCAGACCGTGGCCGATTTCCGGCTGGCCGCACGTTGCGCCATCGAAGCGGGTGCCGATGGTGTCGAAATTCACGGCGCCAATGCATACCTGATCCAGCAATTCCTCGCGCCTAGCGCCAATACGCGGACCGACGCCTATGGCGGCTCGATCGAAAACCGGGCCCGCTTTGCAATTGAAGTGGCGGCCGCCATCGCCGATGAAATCGGCGCCGACAGGACGGCGATCCGCCTGTCTCCCGGCACGAGCATGTGGGGCATTGACGAAGGGGCGGAAGGACCTGATTTATACCGTTATCTGGTCGCCGAACTCAATAAATTGGGTCTCGCCTATCTGCATATCATGCATCAAGGCAATGAACCGCTACTCAACGACTTGCGAGGCCTGTGGACGCAGACGCTGATACTGAACCGGCCCGGCCGTCCGCGCGAGCAGATCGGGGCCGACCTGGCATCGGGGCTGGCCGACATGGAAGCGTATGGACAGATGATTCTGGCCAACCCTGATTTCATCGAACGTCTGAAATCGGGCGCGCCATTCAACGATGCGGACCGCAACAGCTATTTTGGCGGCACCGCGCATGGCTACACCGATTATCCTGAGCTGGCCGCTTCGCGGGCCGATTGAAAATGGCGGCTATTTGCCTAAAAAGAAATTTTCAAGGATGCGGGTGAATTGGTCTGGTTGGTCGAGGTTTACCACGTGCGTGGCATCGACTTTCACAAATTGGGCATTCGCAAGCAAACTCATGGCCCGCGCGGCATCGGCTGCGCTCATCGCACCATCGAGGGTGCCATCAGGCAGGGTCGAGGTATTAGCCTGCATTAACAATATCGGACTGCTGATCTTCGCCAGCGCGGCGGCATGGCTGAAGCCCCGGTTCCAGCTGCCATCATGGAACGCCATCCCGAACCGTGGGTCGTAGCGGTCCAGGCCGCGCAAAAGCAATCGCACGGTATCGTTATGGATCAGGCCGATTTCCGCCGGTTGGCCGGGATGTGCACGCCGGTACGCCTTGATGGCTTGAGTCAGCAGAAATGGTGTGCCCGGGCCGACGTTTTTTTCAATAAAGGGCGCCATGGCATGGATCCAATACAAGAGAAAGTCGCCGTCCCGTTCCTGCACGGCTTTCTGGCTGGCGGCAAAAGACTTGTCGGCGATGGTCTGTTTGATGCGGGGATATTCCGATGAAAACAAGGGCGGATCCTCGAGCAGCGCAGCCTTGACCAGTTCTGGCCGGTTGGCGGCCAGCCAGGTCGCCAGCAGCCCGCCGGAAGAATTGCCGGTGATGAAGACGGGTTCCCCTATCTGTTGCATGATGAAGTCGCCGAGGTCGCTGCCGATCTGCTTGGCCGTCATCGGATAGCCGGCCGGGGTGGTGGTGTCACCATGGCCGGGATAGTCGATGTCGAACACGTGGAAGGATTTAGCCAACTCCGGCAAGACCCGGCTATAGCTGAACCAGTCGAGGTGCTGGGCGTGCAGCAGCACCAGCGGGGGGCCATTGTCGGGCCCTTCGACGTAGCGCAGGCTGACCCGGTTGACCTGTATGGTCTTGGCAACATACCCGGCGGCGGCGACTTTGGCGTGAAACGGGTCGACTTCGGTATCGATCTTATGCCGCACCATCAATACCACGCCGACCAGCATGACCGCGAACACACCGATGACTGCGCCCATCAGCCGCAACGTCGCGCGGGACTTGGTGCGGGATTTCTCCACGTTATGCTTTTCGACCACTGTGTTACCTTATAACCGTTTATGCTGTTCACTATAACAGTGGCGTGCATGACAAACTGTTGAAGAACTGTGTCAGCATATTTCATCAGTGAAAAATCAGTGAGAAATCAGTGAGAAATCAGTGAGAAATCAGTGAGAAATCAGTGAGAAATCAGTGAGAAGCGCGGTGACATCCCTTGACATACAGTGTTACAGCCGAAAAAGATACACACTTTTATACTGGGTGCTCAGATTCATTACCTTCATCCACAAGGAGAAATTCATGCAACACCGATTCCGTATCGCCGCCACCCTGTGCCTCCTCAGCCTGCTGGCCGGCCAAGCTGTCTTCGCGCAAAGTAACATGGCCCAAAAACTCGAGGCACGCTTCAGCGCCGCGGACAAGGATCACGATGGCAAGCTGAGCAAGGCTGAAGCCAAGGCCGGCATGCCGCGCGTCGCCCAATACTTCGAGCAGATCGACACCGAACACACCGGTTTCATCACGCTGGCGCAGATCGGCGCCTTCATGGCCAAACAAAAGCGATAAGCATAGCGCGCGAATGAGCGATACTGATTCTGTCGGCAATCCCCAGCGCCACGGGGCGGCAACGCACAGCCCGGCACCAATCCATGCCGGGCGGGTGCTGGTGCTCGACGACGAAGCCGATATCCGTAACATGCTGCAGCGCTTCCTGACGTCCCATGGCTTCGAAGTGCGCACGGTGAAAAACAGCGCGCAACTCGAGACCCAGCTGGAGCGCCAGCCTTACGACCTGCTGTTGCTGGATCTGATGCTGCAGGGCGAGGATGGTCTGACGATCTGCCGCCACCTGCGCGCCCAGGGCCAGACCATTCCGATCCTGATGCTAACCGCGCGCGGTGATCCTGCCGACCGCGTGCTGGGCCTGGAAACGGGCGCGGACGACTACCTGGCCAAACCTTTCGTGCCGAGCGAACTGGTGGCACGCATCCGCGCCATGCTACGCCGCCAGAGCATGCTGAAGCGCCTGGCGGATGGCGCCGGGGAGGCGGCTGCGACATTACACTTCGGCCCTTTCCGCCTTGACCTGCGGCGCCAGGAGCTGTGGCGCGGCGAGACACAGGTCGATATCAATTCGGCGGAAATGCGCCTGCTAAGCGCGCTGGCGGCCACCCCGAACCGCCCTGTGAGTCGCCGCAACCTGCTCGAACGCGCGCGCGGCCGCGAATATGAGGCGAGTGTGCGCAGCGTCGATGTGCAGGTGCTGCGGCTGCGCCAGCTCGTCGAAAGCGACGTTACCACGCCCAAATACCTGCGCACCGTCTGGGGCTTGGGCTATATGCTCATGGCGGAGCCAGAAGCGTGAGCGTCTGGCCGCGTTCTCTGCTCGGTCGCAACCTGGTGCTGCTAATCAGTCTCACCATCGCCAGCCAGCTGTGCGCCCTCGTAATCTTCGTCTGGTTCATCCAGCGGCCACGCATCGAGGTGGCTGCGACGCTCGAATTGTCGCAAATCGAGTTAGTCGGCCGGCTGCTTTCGGCTTTGCAGCCGGCCGAACGACAGCGGCAGTTACTGGCGCTGAACGGCAGCGCCACCCCACCGGCGCAGCTGACGCAGCCAGTGCCTTCGCTAGCCGACGGCTATGGCTACGGCATGCGACACTTCCTGGCAAGTCTGCGCGCGGGACTGCCGCCGGATGCCCTAGTGCGATGGGACGAAGGGAAAGCACCGCGCCGACTGTGGGTACGCCTGCACGCGGCCGATGCCAGCGCTTACTGGATCACGCTGCCGGCGACCCCGCTAGAGAGCGACTTCGTGATGTGGAGCGCGATCTTGCTGCTGCTATCGCAAACCATGCTGCCGACACTGGGTGCCTACCTGATTCACCGGCGCACGCAACAACCATTGCTGAGCTTGGCGCGCGCCGCCGCCAGCGTCGAACGCGGCGCCTGGCCAGCGCCGGTTCCGCTGGACGGACCGCTAGAGCTGGCCACCGTTGCCGACGCCTTCAACCGCATGCTTGCCGCACTGACCGACCTGGAAGCGGGCCGTGCAACTATGCTTGCGGGGATCTCGCACGACATCCGAACGCCTCTGACCAAACTGCGCATGGCCGTCGCGGCCCCGGAAGCGTTCGAGGCGCCGCAAGCGAGCGCCGAGCGCTTCATTGACGAGATCGACGTGGTAGTAGGGCAGTTCATCGACTTCGCGCGCGGTGACGACCGCGAAACGCCGGTGCCTGGCGACCTCAACGAGCTGATCGAGCACCTGGCAGGCGGCTACGCCAGCATGGGCCGCGAATTCACGCTGACGCTGGCGTCGCTGCCACCGCTGACGTTCCGGCCGATCGGCATCCAGCGCGTGCTGATGAACCTGATGCACAACGCGGTAATCTATGGCGGCACCGGGCTGGCCGTGCGCAGTTGGTGCGAGCATGGCATGGTCGCGGTAGCGGTAGAGGATCGAGGGCCCGGCGTACCTGCGGCCCAGTTGGAGTGGATGAAGCAGCCGTTTCGCCGCGGCGTCGGGGCCAACGCCACGGCGGGCAGCGGATTGGGGCTGGCCATTGCCGACCGCATCGCCGATTACAGCGGCGGCAGCCTTGAACTGTCGCTGCGTTCCGGCGGCGGCCTGCGCGCCGTACTGCGTTTGCCGCTCGACTGAGAAGCAATTGTGGTCTCGTCAACAGATTCGCTAAAGCACGCCATGTCCGAACGATAGCGGCAACAGTGAAGAACGAGATAAAAGTGCTATGGCGGCCAGGCGGCGATCACTAATCCATGATTTAACATAATATAAATTATGCGAAATAACCGTGTAGGAGCAAAGTTGTAATGTCCGGTTCTAGCAATGTTGAAATGTCCGCCTTCCTGCACGATAACTCAATGTATCGAGCAATGGGAGGCAGACATGAACAAGAACGGGACGATCACCGTGGCAATGCGAGCTTGAACTGCGCACCTGGGCGAACGGACTGTGGGAAGCGATGTTAGTCAACCAACGCGCCAGACATAGCGTGGAGCCAATCCAGGAAGATACCGCCACGGAAACTCCCATCGTGACGCCGGGTGCAATTATCCAAGTTGCCCGGCGCAAGCGTGGCCGCCCTCGAAAAAACGCAGATATTGCAAAATTTAACTAACTGCCCCTAGTTCATACAATTCCAATCTGCCCATGAGTACCAAGGTTATGTGGAGCATCGGTCTACCCCGACAAGTTCTCGTGTCCCGGGGTCAGCATCGAACGCAGACTCGGTCAGCACCCATGCCGGAGCAGTTTTAGTAGCGATCATCCCCTTCACGGCCCGTCTGCGGCAGGTCGAGCATGGCGAATGTTCATATACGTAGAGAAGGCAATCAAGCGCTTCATCACCAGGATGCGCTTCACACAAGTCCAGGAGCTCTCCGACGAGATGGTGTGCTACGTCAACATCGTCGAGTTGGGCCAAGTGACCGGTGCACATTGAAAAATCCCCCGCATCAAAATTGTTCACTAGCAGCGCGACACCATTTGCGATGTCGCCATCGGCGATCAAACGTTTGGCGGCTTGTCGTAGTTCGCCGTGCGTGACAGGAGCCAGAGCCTTCACTGCGGCCCACCGGATTTGTTCGTCCGGATGGGAAATCCATCGGAGCAGCCGATTGTCGAATCGAGGTACGCCAGTTTTTGCAAAGCATTTGAACAGCCGCTTGACATGTTCGGGCTCGTCCGACGCCAATAGAGCTGCGAAAACCATCTCGCATTGATCGCGGTTGGCTTGCGCGCCCCACCGCCTGAACCAGTGGCATTGGTCCTTCGGGTTCTTTTTCGCGTGCGCCACAATCTCGGCGCCTGTATAGGCTGTAGCGTCGAAGCGACTTGAAGAACCGCTAACGCTTTCGCGTGCCTTGTGCACGCCGGCAAGATAGGTCGCGACGTCGGCATCAACTGCCGCCTCGCGCTCCAATGTTACAAGTCCTTGCCCAATCCCTGCTGATTCATCGAACTGCGCAATGAGGGAGTCATCAACCCAAAAGTTAGGATCGGCCTGCAACCATCTGCCGAGTTGCCTGGCGACATATATCAATCCATTCTCGCCGTCGAGAGCCACAATTTGATCGGCGGCAACCACATCCGACGTGTGCGACAAGCGAGCAAGCGACGAATATAGAAGGAGTCGGCCTTCATCCGAGCCAGTAGCGGCGAGCTCTTTCAGGATCGCACAGCGCTGCTCCATGTCGCGATGGTTCTCCGACGGCAGTTCATGCGCCATCGCCTTGATCGCCTGCACCACCTTCGAATTCAGATTTGCGCGATCAAGAATCGAAAATAGCCACGGTGCCCGCTCCGCTTCGCACTGAGGATCATAGGACAGACAAAATACGCATGCTTCGATGATCTTGTCTTCCAGTCCAGCTGCCCCATGCCTTTCGATCTGTTGCATTGCACGCCCATGCCCCGTCCGGAGAGCAGCGGAAAATGCGGTTGTGGTGAGAGGTAGGATTGGGTGTTTTATTCGCATTGGGTATTCAATAGAAATCGTCTTGCAGGCACAAATATGGAATGTCCAATGGCTGCCCTTGGCGGCCACCGGACAATTCAAAATAGCCTTGACAAGCCAACGTCATTGCCTTTGACATTCATCAATCAGAAAACAGTAATTAAATATATCGTTGCCATCTGGTTAAGTTGCCAGTCTAGCGCATGAATACCTTCCATGCGCGCCTCAACGTTCTCATCCCAATAGCCAATAAAAGAAATCTTTGGCCGTACCGACGCCTGCACGCCGCTTCACATTCCGTTTTCGCCAGCAAATCAACCTGCTTAAACCGCATACGACTGAGATCACATGAAAAATAAATATTTCATTGACCCGCTGACTTTACGTGAACAGCAAGTACTCGAAATGATCGCAACCGGACATACCGATCAGGAAATTTCAAACATCCTCAATATTTCATTTTCCACCGCGCGGCGTCATCGCGAAAACCTGATGCTGAAAACAGGTGTTAATAAGGCAACACGACTGGTGATGTTTCATTACATGAATTCCGCCGCTGTCGCAAATACCATCTGTGAGAACCAATTCAGTCCCAGCAATAACGGCCAGAGAGCAGCAAATCCTGGCCCTGCTTGCGGCCGGCGACAGTGACAAGACCCTCTCAAAAAAACTTGGCATCAGCGACAAAACCGCCAGAAAGCACAGGGAAAACCTGCTGCGCAAGTGCGGCGCCCGCAATGTCTGCTCGCTGGTCTGGCATGCATTACAGTCCGGCTGGATCGCGGTCGATGCCGATCTTGGCTAAATCGCCGCGAGTATTGCATACGGCATTTGCCCAATTACATTTATAGGCCATGGGCATGATGATTTGTTCACCGAGGACAATATCGTCCCGGAAAATCGAGCGCAGAGGCCATGTCACCTGCCCTCATTCACAGGAGATCACCATGCTTGAAGTTGGCCGTTTTTCCCTGTACAACAATGGCGGTTTTGTTGCCAGCATCAAATTTATCTACATGGGCCAGGAGGGGATGGAACACGAGGTCCGCGCCACCGACAGCTTCCCCGTCCTGCAAACACGTGTCGCGTCGCCCGGCGAATGCGGTGTGCCCGACGGTTCCATGGTGTGGCTGAAGGTCGGTGTCACGGCCGGTTATGACAACAAAAGTCAGCGCTGCTTCATCTACCGGGCGGCGAACCAGCAAGTGGCCGACTTCACGATCAGCGGTACCACGCTCGATAACAATCTCGAATTCAAGGGCTTGCGCACGCCGGCGCCGCAAGAGTTGAAGCC
>JAIZVZ010000170.1 GCA_021768485.1 Oxalobacteraceae bacterium
GCAATTAGTTTTTTATTCTGCACGCTATCGTCCTACGCCCGCCGCCGCTTGCGTCCTACGCCTGCTTTTGAGGATCACGCGCAACCTGAGATCTCAGCAATCCGCTGAGTTGATCACGCTTAGGAGATGAGATGTTTTCGCATAATAAACGCCTGCAGTACACGGTCCGGGTCAGCGAGTGCAATCCCGGCCTCGCCAATTTGATGCTGGAGCAATTCGGTGGCGCGCAAGGCGAACTCGCCGTGCCGTGGACTGCGGCTTACGTTGATAACATCGGTGAGCCGACCGCCGACCTGCGCTCGAATATCGCCGCCGAGGCGCGCGCCAAAATTGTCTACGAACGTCTGATTAATCTGACCGCCGACCCCGGCGTCAAGGAGGCGCTGGGCTTTTTGATGACGCGCGAAATCGCCCACCAAAAATCGTTTGAGAAAGCGCTGTATGCGATCGAACCCAACTTCCCGCCGGGGAAGTTGCCAGGCCGGCCGGAATTCACCAGCGTCTACTTCAATTTGTCCAAGGGTGGGCCGGAGGTGGCAGGGGCGTGGAATTCGGGCGAACAATGGGAGCACGTCAGCGACCCGCAACAAATGGTCGCCGTCGATGGCGGCGATGGCCTGGCGACAGTCGAGCTGAGCGCCGAGGAGGCGATCACGCTGGAGCAACTGGCCGCGCGCACCATGTCGGACCCGGACGCCGACCCGTTGACCGGGGCCGAACTGGGCGCCGGCATCGAGGACGAGGTCGACGAAGAAGACATCCTGAATCCGCGTTCGTCACAGTGAGGTCGGCATGAGTGGCTTCGCATATCCGCGTCCGCAAATGGTGCGGCCCGACTGGACCTCGCTCAATGGCGAGTGGGACTTCACCTATGACGATGCGCTGCGCCATACGGGGCCGGATGACGCTATCCAGTGGGACCGGCGGATCCTGGTGCCGTTCGCGCCGGAGGCGCCGGCCAGCGGCATCGGCAATCAGGAGTTCCATCCCTGCGTCTGGTATCGGCTCAGCTTTGATTTGACGCCGTCGACGGCGCGCACGCTGCTGCACTTTGGCGCGGTCGATTATGCCGCGCGGGTCTGGCTCAACGGCCAGCTGGTGGCCCAGCACGAGGGCGGCCATACACCGTTCAGCGCCGACATCAGCGCCGCCCTGCTGGCGAGCGGCCCGCAAGTGCTGGTGGTGCGGGCCGAGGACGATCCGGCCGATCTGGCCAAGCCGCGCGGCAAGCAGGACTGGCACCGCGAGGCGCATTCGATCTGGTATCCGCGCACCACCGGCATCTGGCAGACCGTATGGCTGGAGCCGGTCGGCACCACGTACATCAAGAGCTTGCGCTGGACGCCGGTGTTCGACGGCTTTGAAATCGGCTGCGAAGTGCTGGCGGCCGGCGAACAGACCTCCGGCCTGTCGGTCGAGGTTCGCCTGTCGCTCGACGGCAAGCTGCTGGCCGACGACATTTATATGCTGGTCGGCCACGAGGCCAACCGCAAGATCGCGTTATCCGATCCCGGCATCGACGACTCGCGCAACGACATGCTGTGGAGTCCGGAACGGCCGATCCTGATCGACGCCCAGCTGACGCTGCGCGACGGCGAACGGGTGCTGGACCGGCTCAGTTCCTATACCGCGCTGCGTTCGGTGTCGATCAACCGCGACCGCTTCATGCTGAATGGCCGCCCCTACCCGTTGCGGCTGGTGCTGGACCAGGGCTACTGGCCGGAATCGCTGATGACCGCGCCGTCCGACGCGGCGCTGCGCCGCGACGTCGAACTGGCCAAGGCGATGGGTTTCAACGGCGTGCGCAAGCACCAGAAGATCGAAGATCCGCGCTACCTGTACTGGGCCGACAAACTCGGCCTGCTGGT
>JAIZVZ010000171.1 GCA_021768485.1 Oxalobacteraceae bacterium
GTGCCGAGTGTTGGGGCGAAGCGTTTTTGGTTTCGCAGACAGCTTCCACCAGTTGCGGCGTCGGTTATACGCTGGCCGAGCCGTTCGCTTCCTGCACGGCCGATTCGATGCATTCCTCTTACTGGGCCGGCATCAGCGATGTGACCAGCGCTGGCGCGGCGGTAAGCGACTTCACGATCAGCTCGATGTCGGGCACGGATTATTCGAAGTCGTTCGTGCCGTCGCCCGTGCCTGAACCTGGTCCGATATGGCTGATGTTGAGCGCCGCCGGCCTTGCGCTAGTTGCGCGGAAGCGTCAAATCCTCATGTGGATGCATGGATTGCGGACAGGTGATGGTAGTATTTTCAAATTAACAACAAAACACCATTCCCCATGTCGATCCCTGGCGGTCCGGATAGCGCACCACTTATCGCAAAGATCTACGATTCCGCATTGGACAGCGGGCGCTGGGGAGCATTTCTAAGCGAGTTCGCCGGGCTGTTGAATCCCATGGCAGCATTATCTGGGCCAATGATTTCGCCCGTCGACAGGCGGAAGTCGCCTTGCCCGGCGATGGATTTTTCGTGCACCACGGTTTCGATCCGGCCGCGCTGGAAACCTTTGCTGAATATTATTCGCAGCATAATATCTGGCTGCAAGACGAGGCCAGGCACGACGAAGGGCAGGTGGTGGTCAGTTCGCGCCTGTTCCCGGATGGCAACGTCAAGAAGACCGAGTATTGGGGCGACTGGCTTAGGCCCCAGGAAATTTTCTACAGCGCGGCCGCCGTGGTGGAGAAGCGCATGAATCGCTCGGTCAATGTGACGGTGGTGCGCTCCGAACGCGCCGGCCCGTACTCCGACGCCGAACTGGCGCTGATGCGCGAGCTGATGCCGCATCTGCAGGCCGGTATCGCCCTGCATCGCCGCCTGCATCAACTGCAGGTCTTGTCCGGCGCCGCCGTCGAGGCGCTGGAATGCATCCCCTCCGGCGTTATCCTGCTGGATGGCGGCGGCCAGGTGATCCACGCCACGCGGCGCGCGCTGAAGATGCTGGACGGCAGCCGCGCGCTGAGCTGCGTCGCCGGACAGCCGCTGAGCTGTCTGCGGGCGGCGGACGACGCCCTGCTGCAAAAACTGATCCATCACGCTTGCGGCGCGGGCACCGGCAACCGCATCCAGGCCGACGCCCACGGCTCCATGCGCCTGAATCGTGGCGATTTGAGCCACCTGCAATTGCTGCTCACGCCGCTGCCCGCCAGATCCTTGCCGTTTGGCGTGTCCGGAGCCGCAGCGGTGTTTTTATCGGATGCTTCCAACCGGCTGCACGACCTGAGCGCCGCGCTGCGCAGAGTCTACCGGATGACCGAGGCGGAGGCGCGCCTGACCGAAGCGCTGGTCGGCGGCAGCACGCTGCAGGAGTATGCCGATGCGCGCCAGCTGTCGATCAATACCGTGCGTACCCAGATCAAGGCCGCCGCCGCGAAAGCAGGCGTCAGCCGCCAGTCGGATCTGATCCGGCTGGTGTTGACCGGGCCGGCCGCGCTGGCGCCGCCGCGCTAGGCGAGTTTCAGCGGTACGCTGGTCTGGGTGCGGAATGCATCGCGGCTGGCGGCGACCGCGTTCGCCACGCTGTCGGCGGTGGCGGCGCACAAGGTCCAGCCCAGATGGCCGTGGCCGGTATTGTAGAACACGCCGGGCGCTTTGCCGGGGCCGACGCGCGGCAGCAGGTCCGGCATCATGGGCCGCAGGCCGGCCCACGGCGTGAGGCTGCGCGTGCTGACGTCGGGGAAGTTGTGTTGCACCCATTCAGTCAGCGGGGCGATGCGGTCGGCGCGGATGTCGCGGTTATAGCCGTGGAACTCGGCGGT
>JAIZVZ010000172.1 GCA_021768485.1 Oxalobacteraceae bacterium
CATGGTGTCGGTCGAAGTGCGCACGCCGCCGACCAGGCGCGACAGATTGCTATTCATCTCGCGCAGCGCTTCGAGCAATTGCCCGGTCTCGTCGCGGCTGTCGCTATGCACTTCGGAGGTCAGGTCGCCGGCCGCCACGCGCCGCGCCACTTCGACCGCACGCGCCAGCGGCGCGGTGATTGAACGCCCCAGCAAAATTGCACAAGCGGCGCCAAACAACAGCATGATCACGCCGAGCACGATCATCAGATTGCGGCTGGCGACATTGATGGCGGCGATATTGGCGGTTTCTTCTGCGATCTGGCTACGCTCTTCAGCCAACAGCGCTTCCACTGCATCGGTATACGCTTTCGTCACCGGCATGAATTTCTGTTCCAATAACTGATTGGCTTCATTGAGCTTGCCGGCCTTTTTCAAGGCAATGGCGGCATCACGGCTGCTTATATATCCTTTGCGTATCTCGCCAATCGCAGCAAACAAGGCCTTTTCCTTGTCCGTCGTCATATGCTGCTCAACGGCTTTTTGTAATTGGCCGGAAGCTTTGGACGAGGCGGCGGTTTCTTCGGCAAAAAAATCTGCAAGTGTGGGATCGTTGCTCTTGATCGTGGCCTGGGTCCGTCGGATGGCGGTATGGATATTGCGATACCAGTCGCCAATCATGCGTTCGGTTGCTAGCGGATCCTTGAGTAATTGCTGCGCGGCGTTGGCAACCTTATCGAGCCGATTGATGCTGACGATAATCGTCAGCAACGAGAAAAACAGGATAACCGCAAAGCCAAGCGCGAGCCGACGGCCAATATTCAGATTATTGATAAATTGTGGCATTTTCTCTTTATCCTTTACGGAAATTCATACAAGACCTGGCCACTGGTGCCATAAAAATTGAGACGAAAACGCGGCCTAAGCCGGCCTCACAACAGGGACATAAGTCCACAAAAATGCCACGAATTAATTGCAAAAAAGCCATTAATAATATGAGTCGTTCTCATATCAGAAGGCCTTGATTGTAATTTAATGTGCACATTGCCCGGCAAGCTACGCCACATTTTTGTGTGTGAAATAAGTTACATGACACTTGCATGTTGTATTTTTGAAGCCGGCCACTCAGTTGGCCACTCAGTTGACCACTCAGTTGACCATTCAGCCGACCACTAAAGCACTGAACACTCCCTGAAAACGCATGCTTGTCGGAGTGCTTCAAGATAGAGAGACGACACGATGCCTCTGCTGGCAAGCGAGCATGGCCACATCGTGTCGGAAAACTGGCTCAGCGACGCGGGACGTACTCGATTGCGCGCCACCCGATAGCAAGAAACTCCGGGATGGATTTAACCCTGATTTAAAACTTGATTTAAAACTCTTCCCACTCACCACCACCGGCCGGCGTGGCGGCCTTGAGCGCCGGCTCCGCCTTGACCAGCGCCGGAGCAGCTGCAAGCCGCGTGGCCGGCGCTGGCGGTTTAGCAGCGGCTAGCCGAACTGCCGTCTGCCTACCGGCGGGAGCAACAGTGGGAGCAGGTACCGGACGCTGCACCTGCGGCCTGCCCTGACTCTGTCCACCGGCGATCTTGAACTGGCTCACTTGCTGCAGCAAGGCCTGGGCCTGGTCGCGCATGCTCTCGGCCGCCGCCGAGGCTTCTTCGACGAGCGCCGCATTTTGCTGCGTCATTTCATCCATTTGCGTGACGGCCATATTGACCTGCTCGATGCCGGCACTCTGTTCCTGGCTGGCCGCCGTGATCTCATGATGTCGGCCACATGCTTGACGCTGGTGACGATTTCATCCATCGTGCGCCCGGCTTCATCGACCAGGCGGCCGCCCTGCTCGACCTTGTCGACC
>JAIZVZ010000044.1 GCA_021768485.1 Oxalobacteraceae bacterium
TTGGCCGCCTGCAGCACGCTCATGCCGCCGATCGATTCGGCGATCTGGGCGTTGATGTCGCTGCGCAGCTGGCGCGTGCGGCTGACGGCCGGCGCGCTCCAGCGCTGGTAGAGCCAGACGATCAGCACCACCGCCGGCAGCAGCGCCAGCACGATCAGCATCAGGCGCCAGTCGAGCCAGGCCATGGCCGCCATCGCGCCGAGCAGAACGATGCTGCTGTCGAGCATGACGAACAAGACCTGGATGTACAGCGCCTTGACCGCTTCGGTATCGTTGGTCACGCGCGAGACCAGCTGGCCGGTGATGGCGCGGTCGAAAAACGTCATCGGCAGGCGCAGCACGTGGCCGTAGACGATGTCGCGCAAGCGCCGTACCGAGCGCATGGCCAGGCCCGACAGGCGCAGCAATTGCAGATAGCGCAGGCCGGTGGCCAGGCAGCCGCTGAGCAGGAGGCCGCCGAGCAGCAGCGCCATGCGCGGCCAGTCGAGATGGCGCGGCAGCAAATGGTCGTCGATCAGCGCCTTGCCGAGCAGCGGACCCAGCACTTCGAGGCCGGCGGCCAGCAGCAGCCAGCAAATGCCGAGCGCCAGGTGGCGGCCTTCGCCGCTGGCTGCGCGCAGCAGCAGGCTCAGCGCCTGCCGGTGCTGCGTCGTCGCCGGCGCGGTCTTGTTGGCTGGCGATGGCGCGTGGTCGTGTTGGTCAAATGGCATCGAAAGAAGCTTCCAGTTGTTGATAGCGCCATTGGCTGGCATACCAGCCGTCTTGTGCCAGCAGCGTTGCGTGGGTGCCTGTTTCGGTGATGCGGCCGTGGCGCAATACCGCGATGAGGTCGGCATCGACTACCGCCGACAGCCGGTGGCTGGCGATGATGGCGCTGGCGTTGTTGCGTTCGCGCCGCAACTCGCGCAAATGCTGCAGGATCCGCGTTTCGGTGCCGGTATCGACGGCCGACAGCGCATCGTCGAGAATCAGCAGTTCGCTCTCGGCCAGCAGCGCGCGCGCCAGCGCCACGCGCTGGCGCTGGCCGCCGGATAAGGTCAGGCCGCGCTCGCCGACGGGCGTCTCGTAGCCTTGCGGGAAGCGCATGATGTCGTCATGGATGTCGGCCAGCGCCGCCACCTGTTCGATCTGCCGGCGGCTGGCATCGGGCTTGGCCAGGGCGATATTGTCGGCAATGCTGGCTGAAAACAGGAACGATTCCTGCGGCACGCAGCTGATGGCTGCGCGCAGCGCCGCCAGCGTGTAATCGGTCAGCGCGTGCCGGCCCCAGCGCACGCTGCCGCTTTGAAAACTGTATTGGCGCAGCAGCAGGCGCAGCAGGGTGGTCTTGCCGGCGCCGGTCGGCCCGACCAGGCCCAGCGTCTGGCCCGGCGCCAGCCGCAGCGAGACCTGGTCCAGCGCCGGCATGCTCTGGCCCGGATAAACGTAAGAGACGGCGTCGAGCACCAGCAGGCCGCCGTCGAGCGTGTCGACGCTGCCTTTGTCGTCGATCGACAGCGGCGCATGCAGCACCGGGTCGAGCCGCGCCAGCGCCGCCTTGCCGCGCTGGATCAGCGAGAGTACCCAGCCGGCGGCGAACATGGGCCAGATCAGCTGGCCCAGATACATCGAAAAACTGGTCAGGTCGCCGATCGTCAATTGGTTTTGCCAGACCAGATAGCCGCCCAGGCCCATGGTCAGGGCGGCCGCCAGCGTCAGCGTCAGGCCGACCGCCGGCTCGTACGCGGCTTCCCAGCGCTGGGCGGTCAGGCTGGCGCTGGCGGCCTGTTCGGCCAGCGTCGAGAACTGTTGCGCGCTGCGCTGCTCCAGGCCCAGCGCGCGCAGCGTGCGCACGCCCGACAGCGTTTCCTGCACATGGTCGTTGAGTTTGCCGAAGCAATTGAGCGATTCGGTCGAGGCCTTGTGGATGTGGCTGGAAATGCGCCAGAAGGCATACGCCATCAGCGGAAACGGCAGCAGGGCCACGCAGGCCAGGCGCCAGTCGACGCCGAGCACCATGATGCCGATCACCATCAGCAGCGTCAGCGTGCCGTCGAAGCCGGCCAGCATCGCTTCGCCGGCCGCCATCTCGACGGCGTCGACATCGTTGGTGGCCAGCGCCATCAGGTGGCCGGTGCGCTGGCCGTGATAAAAGCCGGGGCCCTGCAGTGACAGCCGGGTATACAGGCGGGTGCGCAGTTGCACGCCCAATTGGTAGGCAGCCTTGTAGAGCCGCAGGCGCCAGCCGACGCGCAGCAGATAGATGGTCAGGCCCATGGCCAGCAGCATGCCGATTTCGCGCAGCAGGGCCGGCCCGCTCAGGCGCTGCGCAGCCAGGCCGTCGACCATGGCGCCGATTTTGCGCGGAATCCAGACCGTCAGCGTGGCCACTCCGATCAGCATCAGCGCCGAGCCGATATAGGCGCGCCAGTGCTGCCTTACAAAGGTGCCGATCAATCTGGCCAGTGTCATCGATTTCCCTGAAAAATAACGCATGAATTGTGTGCGTCGGCGATGGTATCACGGCGTGTGCCGGGCCGGTTGCGCCGGCCGCAGCAGCGCCTAAACGGCAGGCTTCAATAATGCGAGAATTGAAAGGAAAAACCGTGCCATATCGTTGTTTTGCTTTTGCGCAACACGCGGATAATGTTTCTCATGTCATCGCACTTTCTGCCGATGACGCAGTATGCAGTGCGGCGTGAAGTGTCGCCGGGCCGCCGGGCAAGCGCAGGCAGGGCGCGCGGGCACGCTGGCACGCAAACAAGGGGAATTTATGCTCGATGAAAGTGAAATAGAAAGTTGCTACCTGGGACAATTCATCCCGCTGCACTACCATCACAATATGCTGGCCGACCAGAGCCGCATGCATGGCTTCAAGTCGGCCATCGCATACGCCGTGCGTCCCGGCGCCAAGGTGCTCGAGCTCGGCGGCGGCACCGGCGTGCTGTCCTTTTTTGCCGCCGCCAAGGCCGAGAAAGTCTGGTGCGTCGAATTCAATCCCGACATGGTCAAGGAGGCGCGGCGCCTGCTGGCCATGAATCTGAACGGCCACAAGGTCGAGGTCGTGCACGCCGATGCCTTTGAATACCTGCCGCCGGAGCCGGTCGATGTCGTCATTTGCGAAATGATTCATGTCGCCATGCTGCGCGAAAAACAGGTCGAAATGATCGAATCGTTCAAGCGCCGCTATCTGGAGCGCTTTGGCGGTCCGCTGCCCGTCTTTGTGCCCGAGGCCATCATCATGGCCGTGCAGCCCTTGCAGCAGGATTGCGATTTTGATGGATTTTATGCGCCGATCGTGCAATTTCAGGAAAATTCGGTGATCCATACCGGTACCGTCGAACTGGCGCCACCGTCGGTTTATCGCATGCTCGACTTCACCCTGTCGAACGAGATGACGATCGCCTGGGACGGCAAATTCGTGGCCGATCGCAGCGGCACGCTCAACGCGCTGCGCTTCATTACCAAGAACGTGCTGGCCGTGGTGCCGGAACTGTCGAGTACAATAGACTGGCTTAACCACTATATGACCCTGCCCTTGGCAAACCCGGTGCAGGTCAAGGCCGGCGATGTGCTGCAGGTCAGTTTTCAATATCGCGCAGGCGGCTCGATCGCATCGTTGCAGGCGACCTTGCAAGCCAAAGTGCTATATGAATTTGCTTTGCAGCCGCGCCAGCATGGACCGGCTTTTGCCTAGGTTTTACATGTTTCGCCAGGTGCCTCGCCCGTGCGCGCGGCACCTGAACTTCTATTGTAGGCTGTAATGAATAAGGTAGTAATGAACCAGGTAGTAACGGACAAGGTAGTAACTGAGCGGCCGGTCTGCGTCTCCCTCGATCCGCAAGACTGGCCGGCGTTTCGCGCTCAAAGCCATGAAATGCTCGACGATATGCTCGATTTCATTGAACATCTGCGCCAGCGACCGGTCTGGCAATCTGCCCCTGCCGACGTGCGGGCGCGCTTTCACGATGCGCTGCCGCGCGCCGCCGGCGATCTGGCCGAGGCCCATCAAAGTTTTCTCAACGATATCCTGCCTTATTCGGCCGGTAATGCCCATCCCGGCTTCATGGGCTGGGTACAGGGCGGTGGCACCGCAGTCGGCATGCTGGCCGATATGCTGGCGGCCGGCCTGAACGCCAATGTCGGCGGGCGCGACCAGATGCCGGTCGAGGTCGAGCGGCAGATCGCGCGCTGGATGCAGGAGCTGTTTCATTTTCCCGAGGGCGCCAGCGGCATTTTCGTCACCGGCACCTCGATGGCCAATCTGATGGGTTTGCTGGTGGCGCGCACGGTGGCGCTGGGGCGCGAGGTGCGCCAGAACGGCCTGACCAGCGGCGCCGAGCGGCTGGTCGCCTATACGTCGGCCGATGCCCACGGCTGCGTGGCGCAGGCCATGGATCTGGCCGGCTTCGGCACGGCGGCCCTGCGCCGGATTGCCGTCACCGAGGCGCACCAGATCGACCTGGCGGCGCTGCAGGCCAGTATTGCAGCCGACCGAGCGGCCGGACTGCAGCCGTTTTTCATTGCCGGCACCGCCGGCACGGTCGATGTCGGCGCCGTCGATGATTTGAATGCGCTGGCCGACATCGCCGCCCGCGAATCGCTGTGGTTTCACATTGACGGCGCCTATGGCGCGCTGGGCATGCTGGCACCCGACGTGGCGCCGCTGCTGGCCGGTATCGAGCGGGCCGATTCGCTGGCTTTCGATTTTCACAAATGGGGGCAGGTGCCGTACGACGCCGGCTTCCTGCTGGTGCGCGACGGCGCCCGCCATATGGATGCGTTCGCGGCGCCGGTCGCCTATCTGCGGCGCGAGGCGCGCGGGGTGGCGGCCGGTTCGCCTTGGCCGTGCGATTTCGGGCCTGATCTGTCGCGCGGCTTTCGTGCGCTCAAGACCTGGTTTGCGCTCAAGGTCTACGGCGCCGACCGCCTGGGGCAGGTGATTTCCCAGACCTGCCAGCTGGCGCGTTATCTGGCGCAGCAGGTGCAGGCTGCGCCGGCGCTGGAACTGATGTCGCCGGTCATGCTCAACATCGTCTGCTTCCGCTATCGCTGCGCTGGCGACAGCGACGCCTTCAATCGCGAGCTGGTGGCCGATCTGCATGAGTCGGGCATCGCGGTGCCGTCGACCACCACGGTCAAGGGCAGTCTGGTGATCCGGGTCGCAATCGTCAATCACCGCACCGCTGCGCAAGACATCGATGCCTTGCTGGCTGCCATACATAAATTCGGCGCTGCCCGCAGCGCCTGACCCTAGATCGGAACCATGATGTCAGACAGATTCGAATCCGCAGCTCAGCCGTTTGCGCCCCTGATCGGCTTTGCGCCGCTGATGCGGCGCGCTTTTCTGCAGCAGGATCTGTCGCCGCTGGGCTTGCAGCTGCTGGCGCGGGCAAAGAACGATCTGAACGACGCCAACGCCTTGCTCGATTGTTCGACCGTGCTGCAGTTGCGCGGCGACCGCGAGGTTGCGCTGGCGGTGCAGGCGCAGGCCATCGCCGCCCGGCAGCTGTATCATTTGCCGGCGCAGCGCCTGTCGGCCCAGAACGGCGAGCCGGGCCTGCGTCTGCTGGTCATCATGGGGCCGGGCGACCTGATGGCCAATACGCCGCTGGAACTGCTGGTGGAAGATTCCGATGTGGCGCTCGATCTGCTGTATCTGACGCTCGACACCGAATGGCCGGAGAGCGTGCCGGACCACGATGTGATGATGGTGGCGATCGCCGAGTGCGACGCCAATCATCCGCTGCTGCAGCGCCTGATTCCGGTGGTGGCCGATTGGCCGCGGCCGGTGATCAACCGTCCCGAGCGGATCGCGCAATTGTCGCGCAACGGCGTGTGCGCCGCTCTGGGCGGCGTGCCGGGAATCGACATGCCGGTCACCGTGCGTGTCGCCCGCGCGCAGCTGCAGGCGCTGGCGGCCGGCACGCTCGCGGTCGATGCGCTGCTGGCCGGTGACGATTTTCCGCTGATCGTGCGGCCGACCGGCTCGCACGCCGGGCAGAATCTGCAAAAGATGGATGCGCCGGCCGCGCTTGCCGCCTATCTTGAGCAAGTCGATGCCGAATACTTTTATCTTTCGCGCTTTGTCGATTATCGCAGCGCCGACGGCCTGTTTCGAAAATATCGTGTGGCCCTGGTGGACGGCCAGCCCTTCATCTGCCACTTTGCCGTGTCGTCGCACTGGATGATCCATTACCTCAATGCGGGCATGGGCGAGAGCGCCGAAAAGCGCGCCGAAGAGGCGGCCTGCATGGCCAGTTTCGACCAGCAGTTCGCGCTGCGCCACGCGGCCGCGCTGCAGGTCATCAACGAACGCATGGATCTGCCTTATCTGGGCATCGATTGCGCCGAAACGGCGTCCGGCGAGCTGCTCATTTTCGAAGTCGACAATGCGATGATCGTGCACGCGATGGATCCGGTCGAAACTTATCCGTACAAGAAACCGGTGATGCAGAAACTGTTCGCCGCCTTCCGCCAGATGCTGGAAAACCGGCGCCTGGCTGCGCCCAAGGACTGAACCGCGATGCCTGACGATATGCCAAGCACTCTGTTGCCCGACACCGCCAGCCTGCTTACCAGCGGCGGCGATACCCGCATCATGCTCGATGCGCAATCGGGAACCTCGGTCTATGGCTGCCGGCCGTATCCCGATCCCGAGCTGGTGGCGCTCGGCTCGTCGACCGCTTCGATCATTTCCGAAGAGGGCTTTGCCGCCGCCGAGAGCCTGCGCCAGCGCTGCGCCGAGCAGTTGCGGCAAGCGACTCCGGCTGCGGTGTATGCGGATCATGTGCAACGCCAGCGCTCGCAATTGCTGGAATTGTGCGGCATCGCTCCCGACTCCGGCGTGCAGGCGCTGCTGGCAGCTTCCGGCACCGACTTGCACCTGCTGGTGGCGCAGTGGTTGCAGCCGCAGCGCACGGTCATGATTTCGCCGCAGGAAACCGGCAGCGGGGTCCAGGCAGCGGTGCAGGGGCGCCACTTCAATGCGCGCGCGGCCTGCGGCTGCGAGGTGCCGATCGGTTCACTGGTCGGCAGCTGGAACGGCGAACTGCTGACGCTGGCGGTGCGCGAAGAAGATGGGGCGATGCGCAGCGCCGCCGCCATCGATGCCGATTGCATCGCCGCCGTGGATGCGGCGGCGCAGGCCGGACAGTCGGTGCTGCTGATTCTGACCGATGTCAGCAAGACCGGCTTGATCGTGCCCGGCATCGCCGCCGTGCTGGCCTTGAAGCAGCGCTGGCCGGCGCAGGTGCAGGTGCTGGTCGATGCTTGCCAGTTCCGGCTGGCGGCCACGACCATCCGCGCTTATCTCGATTGCGATTTCATGGTGGCGCTGACCGGTTCCAAATTCATGGCCGGGCCGACTTTTTGCGGCGCCTTGCTGATCGGGCCGGCCACCGCGGCGCGTTACCGCGACGCGGTCCTGCATAGCGGCGCGCAGGCTTATAGCGATGCCGCCGACTGGCCCGCCGACTGGCAGGCCGCGCGTGCCTTGCGCGGGGCACCGAATTTCGGCCTGCTGCTGCGCTGGGAAGCGGCGCTGACCCAGTTGCGGGCATTCGCGGCCCTGCCTGACAAGTTGGTTGATGCCTTTTTGCAGAGCTTCGGGCGGGCGATCACGACCCATCTGGCCGCCAATCGCTGCTTCGAAGCGGTGGCGATTGCGCCTTTGCAGCGCGCCGCCCTGGCTGCCGGCGACAGCTGGGATCTGCGGCAGACGATTTTCCCCTTCCTGTTTTATGCGCCGGACGGCGACGGCGGACGCCGGCCCTTGCGGCGCGAGGAAACCGAAAAATTATATCGGCAATTGCGCGAGCCGCAGGCCACAGGTGCTGCGCGCCGCTTCCAGCTGGGGCAGCCGGTCGCTTGCGGCGAGCGCGGCGGCGTCGCCGTCAGTGCGCTGCGCTTGTGCGTCAGCGCGCCGATGCTGGTGCGCGCCTGCCGCGACGGCCAGGGCGAGGCGGTGCTGGCCGAGGCGCTGGCGGCGCTCGACCAGGTGACGCGTCTGGTTTCTGCCATGTGAGAAAAGGGCTGATGGGCGGATGGGCGGATGCGCGCCGGGGCCTGGTTCGCGCGGCGATACGCCGCTGTGCCGAGGCCGGCGCGGGCCATTCAGGCCCGGTCAGGGCCGGCGCCGCCGGCTCAGGCGGTATCCTGGATCAGGAAGCCTTTTGTCTGCCCGGTCTGGCCGATGGTTTGCGACAGGATCAGCGCTTCTTTCGATGGAATCTGCATCAAGACCGTATTGGTTTCGTGATCGACGACTTTCAGGAGCATCTTGCCGCTATCCTCGTCGACGCTGAATTCGATCGTGCCGGCATGCGGCTGTAAAAAACTGTTGATGGTATCGACCGATTTTTTCAGGGCGGCGCGGTCGGCCGGATTGTCCTTGGTCGGATTGTCCGCAGTCGATGGCGTGGCGCCGGTGCTGGCGGCGGCAGTCGCGGTGACGGTGGTGCTTGGGGTGGTCGTGGCGGAGCTATCAGTGGCGACGGGGATGGTCCGACTTGATGGTTTGGTCAGCGGCGAGCTCGCGGCCACCGATGCCGAATCAGTCAATTGGTTGGATACGAGGTCCATGTGAATCCGTCCTTATAGTTATCCTATATTTGCTCATAATAGCAAGCAATTCGCCTTTTTGCCGGTAATTTACTTTTAATTACGCAATTTTTGTGAGAAAACGGCGCAAATCGGCCTGGGGCGGCCTGCGCCACGGCGCCCGAGGCAAAAAAAAGGAAGCCGCGCAATGCTGCGCTGGCTTCCCTTGCGGCTTTGCCGTGCGTCCGGCCGGGTTTTCGGCCGGACGCGCGGCCGGAGCGCTACATTCAGGCGAAATTGGCGGCCACGAAATCCCAGTTGACCAGACCCCAGAAGGTCTCGACATATTTTGCGCGGGCATTGCGATAGTCGATGTAATAGGCATGTTCCCACACGTCGCAGGTCAGCAAAGGCTTGTCGCTGCCGGTCAGCGGGCTGCCGGCGTTCGATGTATTGGCGATATCGACGCTGCCGTCGGCCTTTTTGACGAGCCAGGTCCAGCCCGAGCCGAAATTGCCGAGGCACGATTTGGTAAATTCTTCCTTGAACTTGTCGAAACTGCCCCATTTGGCCGTGATGGCGTCAGCCAGCTTGCCGCTTGGCGCACCGCCGCCGGCCGGCTTCATGCCGTTCCAGTAAAACGTATGGTTCCAGACCTGGGCGGCATTGTTGAATACGCCGCCGCTCGATTTCTTGATGATCTCTTCGAGCGTCGCGTTTTCGAATTCGGTGCCCTTGATCAGATTGTTCAGATTCGTCACATAGGTCTGATGGTGCTTGCCGTAGTGGTATTCGAGCGTCTCCTTGGAAATATGCGGTGCCAGTGCGTCGATGGCATAAGGCAGTGGTGGCAATGTATGTTCCATATTATGTCCTTTCAGGGATGGTTTTACTTTTAAATCTTCCTCATTGTAAAACGGATAAGAAAGGCTTGCACGGCACGCCCGAATTTGGCCGCCAGCGGTCGCAAACACGGCGTTGGCGGCCGCCGGAACCGGCGCCTGCCGAAGTTCAATCGCGCTTCCCTCGCGCCTTAATCGAGTTCTGATTGTACATTTGCAATGTCCACCTGGGCGCTGCCGTCGGCCAGCCGCAGATGGATCGTCTGCCGCGCCTGCAACTGCGTGCGCGCGCGCACAATCTGCCCCTTGTGGTCGGTGACGATGGCATAGCCGCGTTCGAGCGTGCGTTGCGGGTTGAGCAGTTCGAGCTGCGCCGAGAGCGCCGCCAGCGCCAGCCGCCGCTGGCCGACGGTTCTTTGCGTGCTGGCTTGCGCGCGGCTTTGCAGGCTGAGCAGCGCCTGCCGCCACAACCGGGTGTCGGGCGGCGCCAGCCGCAGGCGCAAATGCTGCAGCGTCTGCCGGGCCGCATGCAGCGGATGGCGCTGCGCCTGGCGGATGCGCAGCGCCAGAACCTGCAGTTTGGCGCGTTCGCGTCCGATATAGGCGGCCGGACTGATCAGGCCGCGCGCATGGCGGTCGAGCGTCTGCTGCGCCGTCGCCAGCGCGCGCACCGTGGCGCGCCGCATGTCGCCGGCATGCCCGGCCAGCGCGGCGCGCCAGTCTGCCGTCGGCACGGTGGCCATCTCGGCGGCGGCGGTCGGGGTCGGGGCGCGCAGATCGGCGCTGAAATCGGCGATCGTGAAATCGGTTTCGTGGCCGACGCCGGAAATCACCGGCATGCTGGCGGCGGCGATGGCGCGCGCCACCACCTCTTCATTGAACGACCATAAATCCTCGATGCTGCCGCCGCCGCGGCATACCAGCAGCACTTCGCATTCGGCGCGGCGCGAAGCCAGGCTGATGGCGGCAGCGATTTTGTCGGCGGCGCCGGCCCCTTGCACCGGGCTTGGATAGATGATCACGCCGACATGCGGCGCGCGCCGTGCGAGCGCACTGAGGACGTCGCGCAGCGCGGCCGCCTGCAGGCTGGTGACGATGCCGATGGTCTTGACGAAAAACGGCAGCGGGCGTTTTTTTTCGGCGGCAAACAGGCCTTCCCGGGTCAGCTTTTCCTTGAGCTGCACGAAGGCCTCGAACAGCGAGCCGACGCCGGCGCGGCGGATCGCCTCCACGCCGAGCTGGTAGTCGCCGCGCGGCGCGTACAGGCTCACTTGCGCGCGCACTTCGACCTTGTCGCCTTCGCGCGGCATGAAGCCGGCATATTGGGCGCGGCCGCGAAACATCACCGCACGCACCTGCGCGGCACTGTCCTTGAGCGTGAAATACCAGTGGCCGGAGGCGGCCCGGGTAAAGTTGGAAACTTCGCCGCCGATCCAGGTCAGGGCAAAACTCTGTTCGAGCATGCGGGCGACCGCCTGATTGAGGGCGGACACGGTAAGGACGGGGGCGGGCGCAGGCGGCAAAAAATCAGGCATCGAGGGGGCTCAACAAGACGGTTTCAGAGGGGCGCGGACAAGGTGCCGCGCCCTCCTTATAGCGGACTGCGGGCAATCTGTCCACAGGCGGGCACAGGAATTTGTGGAAATTGATTTTTATTTCCACAAAGAAATCGAATTTTATAAGTCATTGATTTTAAACGAAAAATTGGCGTGTCATTTTCAGTGCTGTAGAAAAATATCCTTATTTATCAAGCACTTTCAGGCGACTCTTAAGAGTTGTTCACAAAGTTGTCCACAGCTAATGCATTGTTTAAAATGTCTTGGTTGCAACATTTGTGGGCAGATCAAAGCGCACGCAAGCCTATCAGGCTTCCAATGTGTGATTGCGCACTTTACTCACAAAGTTATCCACAGAAAATGTGAAGAACTTTATTGAAAAATCATTGTTTTTTAGAAACATCAAATTGAACGCCAATGAATCGCGGCATAGGAAATTGCTATAGATACTTGATTCTTAGAGAGAAAATCGATTGCCAGAATATTGAGCTTCAATAAAAAGAGTTTATAAATCAAGCACTTTGCGTTAGATCAACCTTCTTGTGCACAATGTTATCCACAAATTGTGTGTAAAACTTTACCGTTCCGACAAGCAATTTTTGCCAGACCCCTTGCCGGTTCCTCAGCAACACGTTACATTGCCGCATCCGCCCGCTGCGCTTGCGCGGGCGTCATGCACCGCCATGTTATTCATCCAAGGAGTGTCTTTTGTTCGCCATACTTCAAGCTGCAGGCTGGCCAATCTGGTTTTTGCTGGTTGCCTCCGTGATTGCGACCGCCCTGATACTGGAGCGCCTGATGTATTTGCGCCGCAGCCGGATCCTGCCAGCGCAATTGCTCAGTGAAGTGATCCGGGTTTTTCATAATGGCAAGGTAACGCCCGATATCATCGACAAGCTCGAAGAAAATTCGCCGCTCGGCCGCGTATTGGCGGCCGGCCTGCGCAATGTCGATGCCCCGCGCGAAGTGATGCGCGAATCGATTGAAGAGGCCGGGCTCGGCGTGGCCCATGTGCTCGAGCGTTTCTTGACGACGATCGGCACCATTGCCTCGCTGGCGCCGCTGATGGGTTTGTTCGGCACCGTGGTCGGCATGATCGAAATTTTCGGCGCCCAGAACGGCTCCGGCGCCAATCCGGCGCAACTGGCGCACGGTATCTCGGTGGCGCTGTATAACACCGCCTTCGGCTTGCTGATCGCCATGCCGGCACTCGTGTTTTACCGTCATTTCCGGGCCCTGATCGATAGCTTCGTGATTGAAATGGAACAGCAGGCGGTCAAGTTTGTCGACACCGTGCACGCCGACCGCAAGTAGGCGGCGCCAGGGAGCATCATGAATTTCCGAAAAAAACGTGGCCGCGACGAACCCGAGATCAATCTGATCCCCTTCATCGACGTCTTGCTGGTGATCCTGATCTTTTTGATGGTCACCACGACCTACAGCAAATTTACCGAATTGCACATCACGCTGCCGACGGCCGATGCCGACAAGGCCAAGGACCGGCCGCGCGAGATCAGCGTCACCGTCGATGCCAAGGGGCTTTACACGGTCAACCAGGTGGCGGTGCCGGGGCAGGAAGTCGGCGCCCTGGTGCAGCAGCTGCAATTGGCTGCCGGGGCGGCGGTCGATGGCGCGCCGACGCCGGTCGTGGTCATCAACGCCGATCAGTTTGCGCAACACCAGATGGTCATCAACGTGCTCGAAGCGGCGCGCATGGCCGGTCTCGAAAAAATCACCTTTGCGGCTCAGGCCAGCGGCAAGAAGTGATCGCCGGCCGGAAGCCCTGAGATGGCAAGCGTTTCGCCGGCGTCGCCGCTGGCCACCACCTTGATGCGCAACTGGCTGCGGCGCGGACTGCTGGCGCGGCTGCTGTGGCCCTTGTCGCTGCTGTTTCGCCTGCTGAGCGCAGTGCGCCGGGCCGCCTACCGGCTCGGCGTTTTCAGGT
Source organism: Oxalobacteraceae bacterium (assembly GCA_021768485.1). Classification (GTDB taxonomy): domain Bacteria; phylum Pseudomonadota; class Gammaproteobacteria; order Burkholderiales; family Burkholderiaceae_D; genus JAIZVZ01. Next base: position 12,864 of record JAIZVZ010000044.1, read on the forward strand.
CGACCCGCTTGCCGGTGCCGGTCATCGTGGTCGGCAATATTTTCATCGGCGGGACCGGCAAGACGCCGCTGACGATCTGGCTGGTGCAGGCCTTGCGGCGCGCCGGCCGCTCGCCGGGCGTGGTCTCGCGCGGCTATGGCAGCGCCGGCGCCGGCAGCCAGCTGGTAACGCCGCAGGCGAGGGCGCAAAACGTCGGCGACGAACCGCTTTTGATTGCCGAACATGGCGCCTGCCCGGTGATGGTCGGCCGCGATCGCTCGGCCGCGGCGCTGGCGCTGCTGGCCGCCCATCCCGAAGTCGACGTCATTGTCTGCGATGACGGCATGCAGCATTACGGCTTGCAGCGCGACCTCGAAATTCTGCTGTTCGATCAGCGCGGCGTCGGCAATGGCTGGACCTTGCCGGCCGGGCCGCTGCGCGAAGCGCCGGGCCGGCGCCGCGATTTCACCGTCATTAACAGCGGCCACCATGGCAGCCGGGATGGCAACGTGCACCGGCCGGCGCCGTCCTGGCTGGCGGCCGGGAGCGAACCGTTCTGGATGCAGTTGCAGGGCAGCCTGGCGCAGCGCCTGTGCGACGGCGAGCGGCGCGCGCTGTCCTCGCTGGCCGCCGGTGCTGCCGGGGGCGCGGGCGCAGCCGCTGGTCCGGCCATCGTGGCCGCCGCCGGCATCGGCAACCCCGAGCGGTTTTTCAGCATGCTGGGCGACGCCGGTTTGCATTTTCGCGCCATGCCACTGCCTGACCATTACGACTATGCAAATAATCCATTTCTCGATTGCCGTGCCGATTTCATTCTGATCACCGAGAAGGATGCAGTAAAATGTAGGCAAATTGAACAATTGAACAGCGATCCGCGCTTATGGGTCGTGGCGGTGACGGCGCAGATCGAGGCCGCATTGGCCGAACAGATAGTGGAGAAACTCCGTGGATGCAAAATTACTTGAAATTCTGGTGTGCCCCTTGTGCAAGGGGCCGCTCGAATACGACAAGGCTGCGCAAGAATTGATTTGCCGCGGTGACAAGCTGGCTTATCCGGTGCGCGACGGCATACCGATCATGTGGGCGCAAGAGGCGCGCACGCTGGGCACGGGCGCCTCTGACGCCGCCGCGCCTGGCGCCACGGCGTCCTGAGAACGATGGCCTTTACCGTCATTATTCCGGCCCGCCTGGCCTCGACCCGCCTGCCCGACAAGCCGCTGGCCGACCTCGGCGGCAAGCCGATGGTGGTGCGGGTGGCCGAGCGCGCCGCCGGCTCGGGCGCCGGGCGCGTGATTGTCGCCACCGACCATGCCCGCATTTTCGACGCTTGCCGCCAGCACGGGGTGGAAGTGGCGATGACGCGTTCCGACCATCCGAGCGGCACCGACCGCATCGCCGAAGTGGCGCAGGCGCTGGGCCTGGCGGCCGACGCGGTGGTGGTCAATGTGCAGGGCGATGAGCCGCTGATCGATCCGCAGCTGATCGCGGCCGCGGCGGCGCAGATTTCGGACAGCGTGCCGATGGCCACCTGCGCCCATCCCTTGCACGAGGCGGCCGATGTCTTCAATCCGAACGTGGTCAAGGTGGTGCTCGACAAGGCTGGACGCGCGCTGTATTTTTCGCGGGCGGCCATCCCCTGGCACCGCGACGGCTTTGCGGCCAGCCAGGCCAGTTTGCCGGCCAGTTATGGTGCGCTGCGCCATATCGGCCTGTATGCCTACAGCAATGCCTTTTTACAGGCTTACCCATTCTTGCCGGTCTCGCCGCTCGAGAGCATCGAAGCGCTCGAACAGTTGCGCGCCCTGTGGCATGGCTATCCGATTGCGGTCCATGTGACTGCCAGCGCGCCGGCGCCCGGCGTCGATACGCCTGAAGATCTGGCCCGCGTGCGTCGTTTTTATTGACGATAAATTCAATCTGTAAATTTGCCATATAGCGTAGTTATTCGAACAAGACATTGACCTGCGTCACGAAGGAAATGTTAAAAAAACGATTTAATGCCAAAGCACCAAGACGCCTATATTTTGTGGTAAGTTTCGTACGAATACGATGGCTACCGCTAATCATTAACATATAGATTCAAATCATCAGGAAATTTACATGCGTTTAATCCTTCTGGGTGCGCCCGGCGCAGGCAAGGGTACCCAAGCCAACTTTATTAAAGAGAAATACCAAATCCCGCAAATTTCGACCGGCGACATGCTGCGCGCGGCCATCAAGGCCGGCACGCCGATGGGACTGGCGGCGAAAAAAGTCATGGACGCCGGCGGCCTGGTATCGGACGACATCATCATCGGTCTGGTCAAGGATCGCCTGACCCAGCCTGACTGCGCGCGCGGTTATCTGTTCGACGGCTTTCCGCGCACCATCGGCCAGGCCGATGCCATGAAGGATGCCGGCGTGGCGATCGATTATGTGCTTGAGATTGATGTCCCCGACGAAGCCATCGTCGAGCGCATGAGCGGACGCCGCGTGCACCCGGCTTCGGGACGCGTCTATCACACGGTTTTCAACCCTCCCAAGGTCGAGGGCGTCGACGATATCACCGGCGAGCCATTGATCTTGCGCGAAGACGACAAGGCCGAAACCGTGGCCAAGCGCCTGAAGGTCTATCACGAACAGACCGAAGTGCTGGTCGGTTATTACAACCAGTGGGCCAATTCCAGCCTGCCGGGGGCGCCGAAGTATCGCAAGATCACCGGGGTCGGACTGGTCGATGAAATCCGCGACAGCGCGTTTGCCGCGCTGGTCGGTTAAATCGAAGAAACGGCGGACCGCATGGTCCGCTTTTTTTTTGTTTGCAGTTTTGCGGTAGAAGAGCTCTCGAAGAAGAAGAACAGAGGCCCGGCACAAGAGGCCCAGCAGCAGTAGAAAATCAATGTGTATGTGAAAGAAGAAAAATCAGGTGTTTTGACACGATGTTTCCACAGAGGGGATAGCATGACAATTGATCTTTGGTTTGCGCTTGCCTGCGGTATTGTCGCAGTGATTTATGGATTGGTTTCACGAAGCTGGATTTTGCGCCAGGATGCCGGTAACGCCAAGATGCAGGAAATTGCACTGGCCATCCAGCAGGGCGCCGGCGCCTATCTGTCGCGCCAGTACCGCACCATTGCCCTGGTCGGGGTAATACTGTTTTTGCTGATCGGCCTGTTGCCGGGCCTGGGCTGGATTACCGCGCTCGGCTTTCTGCTCGGCGCTTTCCTGTCGGGCGCGTGCGGCTTCATCGGCATGAATGTCTCGGTGCGCGCCAATGTGCGCACGGCGCAGGCCGCCGCCAGCGGCTTGTCGCGCGCGCTCGACATCGCCTTTCGCGGCGGCGCCATTACCGGCATGCTGGTGGTCGGCCTCGGCCTGCTCGGCGTGACCGGCTTTTACTGGCTGCTGGTGGTGCTGGCTTCGGGCGGGCCGCTGAACCCGCATGACGTCATCAAGCCGATGATCGGGCTGGCCTTCGGCGCTTCGCTGATCTCGATTTTCGCGCGGCTCGGCGGCGGTATTTTCACCAAGGGCGCCGACGTCGGCGCCGATCTGGTCGGCAAGGTCGAAGCCGGCATTCCCGAAGATGATCCGCGCAATCCGGCGGTGATCGCCGACAACGTCGGCGACAATGTCGGCGACTGCGCCGGTATGGCCGCCGATCTGTTCGAGACCTATGTCGTCACGCTGATTGCCACCATGCTGCTGGGCGCCCTGATGCTGCCGGAAATGCCGACCCAGGCCATTGTCTATCCCTTGCTGCTCGGCGCGGTCTCGATTCTCGCCTCCATCGTCGGCTGCTCGATGGTCAAGGCCCAACCGGGCAAGAAAATCATGTCGGCGCTGTATACCGGGCTGTGGTGGGCTGCCGGCTTGTCGCTGGTCGGTTTTGCCATCGTCACCTGGCACATCTGGAGCGACGATGCGATGCGCATCAACATGATGGGCGCAACCGTGGTCGGCATCGTGCTGACCGGCCTGATGGTGTACATCACCGAATATTACACAGGCACCGATTTCAAGCCGGTGCGCCATATCGCCGAAGCCTCGACCACCGGCCACGGCACCAACATCATCGCCGGCCTCGGGGTCTCGATGAAGTCGACGGCTTACCCGGTGCTGGCGGTGTGCGTGGCAATCCTGGTCGCCTACCGCCTCGGCGGCCTGTACGGCATTGCGATTGCCGCCACCTCGATGCTGTCGATGGCCGGCATCATCGTCGCCCTCGACGCCTACGGTCCGATTACCGATAATGCCGGCGGTATCGCCGAAATGGCCGGCATGCCCGAATCGGTACGAGCCGTCACCGATCCGCTCGATGCGGTCGGCAACACCACCAAGGCCGTCACCAAGGGCTATGCCATCGGTTCGGCCGGTCTGGCCGCGCTGGTCCTGTTTGCCGATTACACCCATGCGCTCGATGCGGTCAACAAGAGCACGACTTTCGACCTCTCTAATCCGATGGTGATCGTCGGCCTGTTCATCGGCGGCCTGATTCCCTATCTGTTCGGGGCCATGGCGATGGAAGCGGTCGGCCGCGCCGCCGGTGCCGTGGTGGTCGAAGTGCGGCGCCAGTTCCGCGACATCAAGGGCATCATGGAAGGCACTGCGCGTCCCGAATATGACAAGGCCGTCGACATGCTGACCGCCTCGGCCATCAAGGAAATGATTTTGCCATCGCTGTTGCCGGTCATCGTGCCGATTCTGGTCGGCATGCTGCTGGGGCCGGCCGCCCTCGGCGGCATGTTGATGGGAACGATTGTCACCGGCCTGTTCGTGGCCATTTCGATGACGACCGGTGGCGGCGCCTGGGACAACGCCAAAAAATATATCGAGGACGGCAATTTCGGCGGCAAGGGTTCGGAAACCCACAAGGCCGCGGTCACCGGCGATACGGTTGGCGATCCGTACAAGGATACTGCCGGCCCGGCCGTCAATCCTTTGATCAAGATCATCAACATCGTCGCTCTCTTGCTGGTGCCCTTGCTGCCGCCGCCGGCCGTGATGGCGCAGGCGACGCCGACGGCCATCCACCAGCCGGCCGCACAGCTGAGCCAGGATGCGCCGGCCAACAATGCCGCGGCTAGCGACATCAAGTCCGAGCCGCTCAACGTCGGCGACCGCACGGTGCATACGGTTGATGTCGGACGCGGCGCCGCCGGCGCTTCGGCAACACGTGCGGCCAAGCTTGCACCGCAGTTGCCGGCAGCATCGGCCGCGCCATCTGCCGCCCCTGCGGCAGCGCCCGGTACGCCGCATTAAAGCCGGCCGGCATTGTCCGGCGTGGTTCAATCGCAGCCGCCATGTTGTAGGCGGCTGCTTTTTTTTGCCTGTCATTTTGCGGGATTGCCGCGAAAAATCGTTACAATCAACGATCCGTCGATCCGATGATCGGGCGCTGCGCATCGGCGCCACCTGATTTGAGATTGTTGCCCCCATCCATGGCAAGGAGCTGGCATGCAGATTCGAGATAATGTGTTTATCGTTAGCGGCGGCGCTTCCGGCCTGGGCGCGGCGACCGCCTGCATGCTTGCCGAGGCCGGCGGCAAGCTGGTGCTGGCCGATGTGCAGGCCGGGGCCGGCGCCGCACTGGCCCGGCAATTGCAGTGCGGTTTTGTGCGCTGCGACGTCACCCGCGAAAAGGATGCCGAGGCCGTGGTGGCGGCGGCGCTGGCCCTCGGCCCGCTGCGCGGCCTGGTCAATTGCGCCGGCATCGCGCCGGCCGCGCGCACGGTCGGCAAAGACGGCCCGCATCCATTGGATCTGTTTCGGCGTACCGTCGATATCAATCTGGTCGGCACCTTCAATATGGCCCGGCTGGCCGCCGAGGCCATGGCCGCCGGCCCGGCAAGCGCCGACGGCGAACGCGGCGTGATCGTCAACACGGCATCGGTGGCCGCCTATGATGGCCAGGTGGGGCAGGCCGCGTACGGCGCCTCGAAGGCCGCGGTGGTCGGCCTGACCCTGCCGATGGCGCGCGACCTGGCGCGCAGCGGCATCCGCGTGATGGCGATTGCGCCCGGTATTTTCGAGACCCCGATGCTGCTCGACATGCCGCAGGCGGTGCGCGAAGCGCTGGGCCAGATGGTGCCGTTTCCGCCGCGCCTTGGCCATCCTGCCGAATATGCGCATCTGGTGCGAGCCATCATCGAAAACGTCATGCTCAACGGTGAGACGATTCGTCTCGATGGCGCCATCCGCATGCAGCCGAAATGACAACAGCCACGATTTTTTCTCCTGTTCTTATTCCCATTTCCACATTAATCAGAATGCAGACACATAGCCCGATGACCAAATTGAAAATTCTTGCGCTGGCGGCAGCGCTGTCGCTGACATCCATCCAGGCATCGGCGCAAGACAACGCCGCCTTGCTGCGCGCGCCAGAGGGCAGTTCCGGCTATACCGAAAAGACCGCGATTCTCGCCAAAAAATTCATGGTGGCGGCCGCCAATCCGCTGGCGGCCGATGCCGGGTATCAGATATTGAAGAAGGGCGGCAGCGCGGTCGACGCCGCGATCGCCACGCAAATGGTGCTGACGCTGGTCGAGCCGCAATCGTCGGGCATCGGCGGCGGCGCCTTCATGCTGCATTTTGCCGATGGCAAGGTCGAAGCGTTCGACGGCCGCGAGACGGCGCCGTCGGCGGTCACCGAGGCGCTGTTCCAGGACGCGCAAGGCAAGCCGCTGGCCTATTACGAGGCGGTCATTGGCGGCCGTTCGGTCGGCGTGCCGGGCGTGCTGCGCATGCTGGAGCTGGCGCATAAAAAATACGGAAAACTGCCCTGGTCGTCGCTGTTTGCGCCGGCCATCAATCTGGCCGAAAACGGCTTTGCGGTCACGCCGCGCCTGCACGGCGCGCTGGAATCGATCAAATACCTGAAAACCGATCCGACTGCGCGGGCCTATTTTTACGACAGCGAGGGCAAGGCCTGGGCGGTCGGCCATCTGCTGAAAAATCCGCAGCTGGCCGGGACTTTGCGCGAGATCGCCGCCGGCGGCGCCGATGCGTTTTACCTCGGGCATATCGCGCGCGATATCGAAGCCAAGGTCAAGAGCCATCCGAGCAATCCGGGCGTCTTGAGCGCGCAAGATATCCGCGCTTACCGGGCCCGGATCAGGCCTGCCGTTTGCAGCGACTATAAAGCCTATACCGTGTGCGGCATGCCGCCGCCGTCGTCGGGCGGCATCGCGATCGCGCAAATGCTGGGCATGCTCGAAACCAAAGACATCGCGCCTTATGCGCCGGTAGCCGGGCAATTGCCGGCCGCCGCAGTGCACCTGTTTTCCGAAGTCGGAAGGCTGGCCTATGCCGACCGTGCGCGTTACGTGGCCGATACCGATTTTGTGCCGCTGCCGGGCGGCGGCATCGAGGCGCTGCTCGACAAGCGCTACCTGGCCGCGCGGGCCGGCCTGATTTCCGAGAAATCGATGGGCACCGCCCGTTACGGCGAGCCGGCCGGCCTGCCGCTGGCCTGGGGCCTCGATCGCTCGCTCGAATTTCATTCGACTTCGCACCTGTCTATCGTCGATGCCGATGGCCGGGCGCTGTCGATGACGACCTCGGTCGAGGACGGTTTCGGTTCGCGCCAGATGGTCGACGGTTTCATGCTCAACAACCAGTTGACCGATTTTTCCTTCGTCTCGCGCGACGAACTCGGGCCGGTCGCCAATCGGGTGCAGCCCGGCAAACGTCCGCGCAGCGCGATGTCGCCGACGCTGGTGTTTGCCAAGGGCGGCAAGACGCTGCTGCTATCGACCGGCTCGCCGGGCGGCTCGGCCATCATCAATTACGTCGCCAAGGTGGTGGTCGGCACGCTGGACTGGAAGCTCGATATCCAGCAGGCGATCAGCCTGCCCAATTTCGGCAGCCGCAACGGCCCGACAGAGCTGGAGAAAGGGCGTTTTTCGCCGCTGCTGATCGAACAATTGAAAGAGCGCGGGCATGTCATTTACGAAGCCGACCAAAACTCCGGCCTGCAGGGCATCATGCGGGTCAAGACCGGCGCCGGGCAGTTGTGGATGGGGGGCGCCGATCCGCGCCGCGAAGGCAGCGTCAGGGGCGACTGAGGACGCCGGCACGGGTAATGCACGGGTAAAGTACGGGCAGCGGGCGGCAGGCACGGTGACGGGTGCGGGCGGCGAGCATGGCGCGGTGATAGCTAAAATCATTGTTGAGTCTCATGAAGAAAAAAAGCAAGACAGGATTGATTCTGACCGGCGGCGGGGCGCGCGCGGCCTATCAGGTCGGCGTGCTGCAAGCCATTTCGGCGCTGTTGTGGGAGTCGGGCTGGCCGCCGGCGCGCAACCCGTTCGAGATCATTTGCGGCACCTCGGCCGGCGCCATCAATGCCACCGCGCTGGCCTGCCGGGCCGACAATTTCGGCGAAGGCGTGCAGACCCTGCTCGATGTCTGGCAAAACATCGCGGTCGAACAGGTCTACCGTGCCGATTCGCTGGGCATGATCCGTTCCGGCGCGCGCTGGCTGTCGCTGTTGTCGTTCGGCTGGCTGCTGCGCAAATGGCATGCGCAGCCGCCCAATTCGCTGCTCGACAATACGCCGCTGGTCGGCTTGCTGCATCGCATGCTCGATCTGCCGCGCCTCGACACGGTATTGGCCGAAGGCCTGCTGCATGCGGTCGCCGTCACGGCCTCGTCCTATACGGGCGGCCAGCATGTGACGTTTTATCAGAGCGCGCAGGAAATCGAGCCGTGGGTGCGCATGCAGCGTATCGCCTTGCAAGACCAGATCGGCGTCGATCATCTGCTGGCGTCGGCTGCCATCCCCTTCATTTTTCCGGCGGTGCCTCTGTATTTCGGCGGTCGCCGCGAATTTTGCGGCGACGGTTCGATGCGCCAGCTGGCGCCGATTTCGCCGGCCATCCATCTGGGCGCGGACAAGGTGCTGGTGGTCGGTGCCGGCCGCCTGACCGAACCGAGCCGCTATGCCGACCAGAGTCCGCAATACCCGAGCCTGGCGCAGATCGCCGGCCATGCGATGTCGAGCATTTTTCTCGATAGCCTGGCGGTCGATATCGAGCGCCTGAACCGCATCAACCTGACGCTGTCGGTATTGCCCGAGGAATTGCGCGCCAAGACGCCATTGCGTCCGGTCGAGATTCTGGTGATTGCGCCGTCCGAACGCCTCGACGATATCGCCAGCCGCCATGTCGGCAGCCTGCCGGGGCCGCTGCGCGCCATGCTGGGCGGGATCGGTGCGATGGAAACGCGCGGCGCGGCGCTGGCGTCCTATCTGCTGTTCGAGGCCAGTTATGCCAACGAGCTGATCGCGCTCGGCAAAAAAGATACGCTGGCGCGGCGCGACGATGTGCTGGCGTTTTTCAATGCGTGAGCCAGGGGCGGGGCGGCGAATCGGGTAGTGAGGACGGCGGCCAGCGGTGCGAGGCCATGGCGGCCGGGATGAGGGTGTCAATGGTATCGCCAACAGGAATCGAACCTGTATCTATCCCTTAGGAGGGGATTGCACTATCCATTGTGCGATGGCGACCCAAGCCCAGCATTATAAAGGCTTTCCGGCCAATCTTGGAAGCGCAAAGAAATCGGTGCCGGCGCCCGGGGCCGGCTTCAGCTGGCCGCGGTCTTGTGCACCGGCTTGTTCACGCTCCCGTTTATTGCCTTGCTCGCTGTCTTGAAGGCGATGACGAATTCGCAGTACTCGCCTTCTTTTGATTTGCAGGAGATTTTCGCGCCCCAGCACGCCAGCGATTCGCGGCAAAATGCCAGGCCGATTCCGGTTCCTTCATGCGCCGGGTAAGAATGAAAGCGCGTGAAAATATGGCGTAGTTGCGAGCGTGGAATGCCGCAGCCCGTGTCGCGGATGATGAGATGCGCGTCATCGCGGGGGCCGGTGACCAGGGTGATGCTGATCTCGCCTTTTTTTGCCTTTTTTATTGCCTTTAATGCATTTTTGAGGAGGTTGACGATTACCATCGCCATCAAGTTCTTGTTGGCCTTTACCTCGAAGTCCGGGCCCGTCGTCGCCCTGACCAGCGCCCGCGAGCTCTCGTCGTCGAAGGGATAGCGCGCCACCGTGTTTTCGATCAATTTTTTGATTGAAAAAATTTCGACCAGTTGCGGCCGGTTTGACATCTGCCCGGTATTGGCCAGCAAGAGGTCGATGGCACTATTCATGCTGCGCACTTCGGCCTGGATATGATCGATTGCCGGCAGCGTCAGCTCGAGATGCCTGTCGGACATGCATTCAGCGGGCGCGACGGTGTTTTTATTTTTATTGTAATAATCGAGCAGCGGCGGAATATATTGCTTCAGGCCGCGGGCCGAAGCCTGGATGCTTAACAGCGGCGTGCGCAGCTCGTGAGAAATACTGCTGAGCGCGGCAGCCATGCCGTTTAACTTTTCCTCGAAAATTTGATTCCCCGTTTTGGTAATCGAAACGAGCAGGATCGCAAATAAATCGATAGGGATATTGACCATAATGGCGGCGCTGGGCCAGCTGAAATGTCCGGCGAGCGCGGAATAAATCAGGTAGGCCAGGGCGGTGCCGCTGAGCCATGCCATGCTGGCAAACAAGGCGCCGAACTGAAATATGGCGACGGTGGCGATCAGCAAGGACTGCGACCAGACCGACGAGCCCTCATTCATTAAAAACATGAAAGTGAAGAAAAACGGCAGCATATACGTCAGCGCGGCAAAAGAATATGCGCGGATGAATTCCTTATTTTTGATACAACGCGCAAACAGAAAGGGAATTCCGAGCAGTATGCCGAGCAAGCGCAAAAAAGCGTTTTCATAGTGCTGAGGAAAGACGACCGACCAGATCCAGCCGTAGAGCGGAAAACCGAAAATGGCGATGCCGCCGATCCATATCAGGCGCGTCGCCTGAAAATTATCGTAGTCGGAAAACATGGGCTTGAGCACGCAGGAGCGCAGCCATTTGTAGATGGCCGAAGAGGGCTCTTGCAGTTGTTTGCCTGGCGATGAGGCGGCAATATTTTCATTTGTATTCTGATGCTTGGACATGCCAATTTCCCCATCAATGCCAGCAATTGCTTGTTGTAATAAATGTTAAATACTATAACGCGCTTGAATATGCTCCGAGTTATTTATTGCGCCCCAATTATCAGCATAAAATTTCCATGGTGAAACTATCTGTCATCGTGGCGATCGCCTGCAGTCGGTCCGCTTCCGGTACAATGCGCTCTTCATCCATCCAATCAGGCCTTTCTCCGGCGTAGTTGTGAAGCGCGCCGGGCGCTTTGCCGACTTTTTTATTTAATTATGGCAGTCATTTCTCTCTCTTCGGCGCAGCTTGCGTTCGGTCACGTCGCCCTGCTCGATCATGCAGAATTTTCTCTCGAACCGGGCGAGCGAGTCGGTCTGATCGGCCGTAACGGCACCGGTAAATCGTCGCTGTTGAAAATCATTTCGGGGACCTTCAAGCTCGACGACGGCTTGCTGGTCATGCAGCAGGGTTTGAAAATCGCCTATGTCGAACAAGAGCCGTATTTCGACCCGGCCATGTCGGTGTTCGATGCGGTCGCTTCGGGCATGGGCGAGATGGCGGCGCTGCTGGCCGAATACGAAGCCTTGACCGGCCAGTTCGGCGGCGACGACGACGAGGCGCTGATGGAGCGCATGCATGATATCCAGGTCAAGCTCGATGCGGCCGATGCCTGGAGCCTGTCGAACAAGGTCGAGACCACGCTGCAACGACTCGATCTGACCGCGGCCTCGCTGATGGGCACGCTGTCGGGCGGCATGCAAAAGCGCGTGGCGCTGGCCTGCGCGCTGGTGTCGGCGCCGGACGTCTTGCTGCTCGACGAACCGACCAACCACCTCGATTTCACCTCGATTCTGTGGCTCGAAGGCTTGCTGCGCGACTTCAAGGGCAGCGTCCTGTTCATCACCCATGACCGCAGCTTTCTCGACAACGTCGCCACCCGCATCATCGAACTCGACCGCGGCCGCCTGCTGTCCTATCCCGGCAATTTCACTGCCTATCAGGTGCGCAAGAGCGAACAGCTCGAAATCGAAGAAGTGGAAAACGCCAAGTTCGACAAATTCCTGGCGCAGGAAGAAGTCTGGATCCGCAAGGGTGTCAAGGCGCGCCGCGTGCGTGACGAAGGCCGTGTGCGGCGCCTGGAAGCCTTGCGCCTGACACGCCAGGCGCGCCGCGAGCAGCAAGGCCAGGTCAAGCTCGATGTGTCGGCCGGCGAACGGTCGGGCAAGATCGTGGCCGAACTCGAAAACGTCAGCAAGAGCTATGGCGAGCATGTCATCGTCAACAATTTCAGCGCCACGATTTTGCGCGGCGATAAAGTCGGCCTGATCGGCGCCAACGGCGCCGGCAAGACGACCTTGCTCAAGCTGATTCTCGGCGAAGAGGCGGCCGATGCCGGCACCATCAAGCTCGGCACCAAGCTGCAGGTAGCGTATTTCGATCAGATGCGGGCCCAGCTCAATGAAGAAGCCAATCTGATGGAAACCATTGCGCCGGGCAGCGACTGGGTCGAAATCAACGGTCAGCGCAAGCACGTGATGACCTATCTGAACGACTTCCTGTTTGCACCGGAGCGCGCGCGCTCGCCGGTCAAGTCGCTGTCCGGCGGCGAACGCAACCGCCTGTTGCTGGCGCGCCTGTTCGCCAAGCCGGCCAATGTGCTGGTGCTCGACGAACCGACCAATGACCTCGATATCGACACGCTCGAATTGCTCGAAGAATTATTGGAGGAATATACCGGCACCGTATTCCTGGTCAGCCATGACCGCACCTTCCTCGACAATGTCGTGACGCAGGTGATCGTCGCCGAAGGCGAGGGCAAGTGGCGCGAATATGTCGGCGGCTATACCGATTGGGAACGCGTGCGCGATGCGGCCCAGCTCACGGCCAAGGCGGCCAGCAAGGCGGCGCCGGCAGCCGTCAGCGCGCCGGCACAGGCGCCGGCGCCGGCGGCCAAGCCGAAGAAACTCAGCTACAAAGAGCAGCGCGAGCTCGAGGAATTGCCGCTCCTGATTAGCAAGATGGAAGAGGAGCAGGCCGCGATTGCCGCGCAATTGCTCGATGGCGACCTCTACAAGCGCAAGCCGGCCGAAGTCAAGGCCCTCAACGACCGCCATGCCGAACTCGATGATTTGTTGCTGGCGGCCATGGAGAAGTGGGAAGCGATCGAGGCGCGCGCGGCCTCTTGACGCCCGCGCCCACATTGGCGCCGCAATCGCGGCGCCAATGTGGGCACCCGTACAGAGCCGCGCCGAGGCCCGGTGCATGCTGTCAGCTGCTTTTCGCTTCAAGGGGAACAGCATGTCGAAAATCATCGCCGGGCACTTCGCCCTTCAAGATCAGGTCCAGCGTGCGCTCGACAGCCTGCGCAGCGCCGGCTTTGCCCGTGAACAGATCAACAGCTTTTATGTCAATCCGGCCGGCCAGCACGATTTGTACCCGTTGGGCGGCGATCGCGACAAGTCGCCCGGAGCCAAGCAAAGCGACAGCGGCATGGTGGCCGGAGCCGCCAGCGGCGGCGTGCTCGGGGCGGCGCTCGGGCTGTCGACGGTGGCCGTCACCGGCCCGGTCGGACCGGCGGTCGGCGCTTTGCTGGGCGCCCATATCGGTTCCCTGATCGGCAGTTTGTCGAGGCTCAAGGAGAGCGGCGAGGAAGAGGCCGGCAATGGACAGGAAAACATGCTGCCGCAACGCCATGCCGGCATGCTGGTCGCGGTCGGCGTTGTCGCCGGCGAGCAGGAAGCGCGTGCCGTGGCCATTTTTCGCGAGTGCGGCGCGCTAGCCATCGAACATGCTTTCGGCACCATCGAGAATGGCGACTGGGTCGATTTCGATCCGCGCCTGCCGCCGCTTCTGGATCCGTCTTAGCGTCTGCCGCGACGGTCTCGGCGGCGCGCATGTCGTGCTCCGGCGGAGCGTGGCCCGATTTCAGTGGAAAACGGGAGCGAACTCAGTCTAAGCTCAGTCTAAGCTCAGTCTAAGCTCAGTCGAAGCTCAGTTGAAGCGGCGGGCGGCGCTGCGCAATTCGGGCAGGCGGGCGCGCAGCACGGTCGCATCGTTGGCATGCGGATGGCGGTTCAGGTAAATTTCAAAATCCTCGAGCGCGGCCAGCGGACAGCCAAGCTTGGCATACGTGAGGCCGCGGTCGCGCCGCTCGCCCGCGTCGTTGGGCATCAGGATCAGCAGGCGCTGCTGGACTTCGAGCAAGGCCTGCCAATTTTCATTTTGCGAGAAAATCACTTTCAGGTTGCGCAGCATGCGCACGAGGATTTCGCGCGGCGAGGCCGCCTGCAGAAAGCTCGACAGCGTGGCCTGGTGCTGATAGTCGGGTTGCGCCATCGACAGCCTTTGGTCCAGCGTTTCGCGCGACAGACTGCTGCCGTCGAGCGGATCGATGATGATGTCGCCCGAGCGCACCGACAGCTTCATCAGGAAATGACCGGGAAAGGCGACCCCCGCCACTTGCAGGCCGATGCGCTGCGCCAGCTCCATGTACAGCACCGCCAGCGAGATCGGAATGCCGCGCCGGGTTTCGAGTACCTGGTGCAAATAGGTGTTGGCCGGATCGTAAAAATCGTTGAGATTCATGCCAAAGCCGAGCTCCCTGAAGAAGAAGTGGTTCAGCATGCGCAGCTTCTGGACATTGCCGACATCGGGCGGCAGGCGCCGGACCAGGCGTTCGGCCAAGGTATCGACCTGGTTCTGGGTGGCGGCGATATCGAAATCGGGCTCGGTGCAGTGGGCAATGACGAGCGCCGCCTCGAACAATAAAATAGCGTCGTCATCCTGAACCAGGCAGGCAAAGTAATCGAGCGGCAGATGCGGTCCGGACGTCATGGTCATATGATGCCATGGATTTTCTGTAAATAGATAGACTTGCAAAATATCGACAAGTTCTGCCGGGCAGTCGGTCAATACCGGCTGCCCGTTTGCATTGCGTCAGAGGGCCACGCGTTTGAAGTCGCGGAACCGCAATCCCATGGCAAACAGCACGCCGAAATAGCACAGGGCGCAGACGGCGATGACGAGCGCCAGGGTGGCGATGCGCAGCAGGGGATGCGCATGCATGCCGATCCAGTCGATCTGGCGCGCGCAGGCCAGCGCCACGGCTGCCATCGCGGCCAGCGCCACGCTTAGTTTGGCCAGAAAGGCCAGCCATCCTTTGTGGGCGACATAAATGCCGCGCCGGCGCAGGCTCCAGAATAAAAATATCGCGTTCAGGCAAGCGCCGAGGCCGATCGACAGCGCCAGGCCGGCCACCGCGAAGTACGGCACGAACACGAAATTCATCAATTGCGTGGCGACCAGCACGCCGATGGCAATCTTGACCGGCGTCTTGATGTCCTGGCGCGCATAAAATGCCGGCGCCAGAATCTTGACCAGGATAATGCCGATCAAGCCGAGGCTATAGGCAATCAGCGGTTGGGCCGACATGGTCACGGCCAGCGCGCTGAATTTACCGTAATGGAACAGGGTTGCGATCAGCGGCACGGCCAGGGTCGCCATGCCGACGGCGGCCGGCAAGGCCAGCAGAAACGTCAGGCGCAAGCCCCAGTCGAGCAGGGCTGAATATTCGGTGTGGTTGTCGTCGGCCTTGGCCTTGGACAGGCTTGGCAGCAAGATCGTGCCGAGCGCCACGCCCAGCATCGCGGTTGGAAATTCCATCAGGCGGTCGGCATAAGAGAGCCAGGAAATGCTGCCGGCCGTGAGCGACGAGGCGATATTGGTGTTGATCATCAGGCTGATTTGCGCGGCCGAGACCGCAAACACGGCCGGCCCCATCTTGCGCAGCACTTGCCGTACGCCGGCGTCGCGCAGGCTGGCCAGCGGATTGAGGCCGATGCGCGGCAGCATGCCGATCTTCATCAGCGCCGGAATCTGTATGCCGACCTGCAGCAGGCCGCCGGCGACGACGGCAAAGGCCATGGCATAAATCGGTTGCGCCATGTGAGGCGCGACAAACAGCGAGGCGACGATGAAGGAGACGTTCAGCAAGACTGGCGTAAAAGCCGGGATCTTGAATTCGCGCCAGGTGTTGAGGATGCCGCCGGCCAGGGCGACAAAGGACATGAAGGCGATATACGGGAACATGATGCGCGTCATGAGCACCGAGGCATCGAAGGCCGGCCCGTGATTGGCCAGGCCGGTGGCGATCGCGTACAGAATGGCCGGCGTGGCGAGAATGCCGACCAGGCAGGTCAGGACCGTGGCCCAGACCAGCGTGGTGGCGACATGGTCGGCCAGCGCCTTGCTGGCAGCCTCGCCCTGGCGGTTTTTGTATTCGGACAGAATCGGCACGAAAGCCTGCGAAAACGCGCCTTCGGCAAACAGGCGGCGCAGCAGATTGGGGATGCGAAAAGCGACAATGAAGGCATCGGTATAGATCGAGGCGCCGAAGGCGCGCGCAAACAGGCTTTCGCGCAGCAAGCCCGTCACGCGCGAGAGCATGGTCAGGCTGGAAATGGCGGCCAGGGTTTTAAGCAGATTCATGGAGCAAATGGTCTACAGTATGCAAGGTGAGTGGGGCAGTGCATGTGCCAGGATCGGCGCCGGACAAGGGTGGCGGCGCCGAGCGCGTCATCGACAGCGGAGATCCTTGCTTATCGGGCGGAAATTGTAATACGAAAACGCGCGCGCAGGGCCCGTCGCCTGAACAAGTCTGGAATCCCGGTTTGCCGGACAGAGATTATCTTTTTGGAAATAAAGCGTACCTGGCGGCAAATCGCGGCGTACCGAGGGGAAAAGCGCGGCGGCCATGCTATTTTGATTTGCCCGTTTTTGAAAAACCCGCTATAATTATTGGCTGTACAGAATTTTTATCCTTTGTCACGTACGGCCGGCTTGGCATATTGCCTGGCTTAGATACGCAGACGCACTTAGACCCTGTTTTAGGAAATATCATGGCAAATACCGCACAAGCGCGCAAACGCGCTCGTCAAGCAGTCAAGCAAAACGCTCACAACTCCAGCCAACGTTCGACCTTGCGTACGGCTATCAAAGCTGTTCGCAAAGCGATTCAGGGCGGCGATAAAGCGGCTGCTACCGCAATTTTCCAGGCATCGGTTTCGACCATCGACCGCATTGCTGACAAGAAAATCATTCACAAAAACAAAGCAGCACGTCATAAGAGCCGTCTGGCTGCTGCCTTGAAGGCCTTGTCGGTTTAATTTCCGTACTTGGCGGGCGAGCACTACCGGCTCCGGAATCGACTTCCGGGCTAAGCCGGCATTGCCGCCGCAGTGTATTGCTTTCGATAAAAAACCCGCACACCGGTGGTGATGCGGGTTTTTGTCGTTAAAAATATTCCATACAGCGATATGGCCATGCTTTATTGCGGCTATGCTTTATTGCAATATTCTGCCTGGCAGCAGCGGCAGCAGCAGCGGCGGCCGCCGCCAGGCGCCCGAGGCGGCGCGGGGCGGCGGTGATTGTGCTTAGAGCAGATCGAGAACGATTTTGCCGACGTGGGTGCTGGTTTCCATCAGGGCGTGCGCTTGCGCGGCCTGTTCCAGCGGGAAGCTCTGGTAAATGACGGGCTTGATGGCGCCGGCTTCGATCAGCGGCCACGCATGCAGGCGCAATTGTTCGGCAATCTTTGCCTTGAAGGCGACCGGACGCGGACGCAGTGTCGAGCCGGTGACCGTCAGGCGCCGGATCAGGATCTGGCCGAGGCCGATCGTGCCTTTGCCGCCGCCGAGCAGGGCGATAAAGACCAGGCGGCCGTCATCGGCCAGGCAGCTCAGTTCGCGCTGCACATAATCGCCGCCGACCATGTCGAGAATGACGTCGACCCCCTTGCCACCGGTGGCGGCCTTGACGATTTCCACAAAATCTTCGTTGCGGTAATTGATCGCGCGTTCGGCGCCGAGTTGTTCGCAGGCGCGGCATTTGTCGTCCGAGCCGGCGGTGGCGAACACCCGGTGGCCCATCGCGGTCAGGAGCTGGATGGCCGTCACGCCGATGCCCGAGGAGCCGCCCTGAACCAGCACTGTTTCGCCTTCAGCCAGCTGGCCGCGGTCGACCACATTGCTCCAGACTGTAAAAAAGGTTTCCGGCAGCGTGGCCGCTTCCAGCGCGCTCAAGCCTTTCGGTACCGGCAGGCATAGCGCCAGCGGTGCCGCGCAATATTCGGCATAGCCGCCGCCTTGCACCAGAGCGCACACGAGGTCGCCCTTGCTAAAGCTGCTGCCGGTGAGGTCGCCATCGACGATTTCGCCGGCGATCTCGAGGCCGGGCAGGTCCGATGCGCCCGGCGGAACGGGGTAATTGCCGGAACGTTGCAAGACGTCGGGGCGGTTGATGCCGGCCGCGTG
>JAIZVZ010000173.1 GCA_021768485.1 Oxalobacteraceae bacterium
CAAACAAACACAAAAAACAAAAACAAAAACACCCCCGATAACTAACAACTATCCAAAAACAAAAAACAAAACCCCCAAAAAATCTAAGTACTTCAGTTACATGTATGATCATATGCTATTTCCGGTCTCGATCGTCCGAGGGTCTCGGTCGGGCCCGGGGAGTTGGCCTGGGTCTCCCCGGTCATTTACAAGACCGGAGCCGGGGTTTGTTCTCGGTTCGGAGACAAAAAAATTTTTGGTCATCGAAAATTTCTCTAAGTCCGAAAAAAGTACATGAAAATTTTTGGTCGCCCCAGGGCCTCCGCGGTCGGTTTCCAGTCGCCCAAGAGTGTGTTATGACTGGAAACATGACTGGGACTCGATTTGGAGTCGGTCAATTTTCATGGACTTTGGCCGGTCAGACCCCCCTCGGACAAGTTGACCCCGGGCCTCGGACGCCTTCCCAGTCCAGTTACCTTAGGAAAACTTGTCCGCCCGGGTAAACTTTTTATCCACCCTGCTAACCCCCAAACTTCTTACTGGATTCGTGATCTACACCCTGGATTTGGGGTTACCCAAGCCTTCAACCTTATGCTGTACTCGTATCGACGCGGGGAAACCTTGTTAATATTTCAGTATTATATATGGTGGGTTCAGCTAGGGTTTCTCCCCGGGTAGGGTTGGACGGCGGACGTCACTGCTCAGCCAATACGTTGAATCCAATGGAGTTAAGGGTGTCGTAAAGAACATATGTGTGTGCCCTGTTCGGGAAACTATGTGGTTGGATGATTGGTTCGATGTGGGCAGACTTTCATAAGCACACAAAGTAGCCCTCAGTACTTCTCCCAGTCAAATAGATGACCGACGGACTTGGTCGTCTGAGAAAAGTTTTTACTGACCTTACCAGCACCCGCGTACGACTAGCGCATCGCGTTCTACACGTCAATATTAGTCTACTTTAGTTTCAATGTCTTCAGATGACTCATATTGGCGATGTATTACCGTGTTATTACATGGGATTATTATATATTATGTGTTCTACCTATATGATCGGTCCAATGAAAACTTGCCGTTTGAGGGCCCTAAACTCAAGAATATAGGGGATGACCCAGGCAAGGAATAGTTCCAGCACCCCAATACGAGTACGGTGAGCAATTTGTTTGCTTGGGGTGACCTCTGAATCGTGGAACCTGAGATGTTATTCCAAATTTACAGTTTCCCCATATTAGAAAGTTGACCACTTTGAGCCATCCTAGCTCCAGATATTGAGTGATACGATGGTCCAGTGAAAGTGTCAAGTTGCTAGAACATATAAATACTATCACGAACTGTATGTTGTTTATCGTACAAGTCGATACTGGTCAAACTACATGTACTTTGGAACTCAAGTAGATCACTTTTTGCATTCGCTTAGTGAGTGACCCTTCTACAAAGTAAGTTATCAGCAATCATACTAATCTCATCTGAAAGTACATGTAAAATGCTATCCAAATCTGTGTCGCATGTCACCAGTGATCATACACGTGATGAGCTACGTCGGTCGGAAGGGGTTAAACTTTTTTCCAAAAATACTCTAAGTCCGAAAACGTACGTACAATTTCGACTTTTGCAAAAAGTGGCAAAAAACGACCATCCTTTGCCACATAGGTATCCTGGAACGGTATTAGGTGTTTCCGCCTTGAATCGCCCCCAAATAAAAACTTTGCAAAAAAAGTCTTATTTGGCCTATATATAGAGGACTAGAAATCAGTTCGAAAAGAACTTTTTTCAAAAACCTAATCCGACACTCCAGTCAACAGAGTCCGCGACATATTGCGAATTGTTGACAAAGAGCTGGAGAGAAATAAGGACTTCTCCG
>JAIZVZ010000174.1 GCA_021768485.1 Oxalobacteraceae bacterium
TTTGTGATGACGCTGTCGACCGACGAAACGGCCGAAGACATCATCGCCATCTGTTCATTCATTCTTGACCCCGACCAGCTGAAAATTACCGAACTGGCGCCGCAAACGAGCGAGGAAGCAGGGCAGGACGCGGCAGCGGCGCGCGCCAAACAGGAAAACGCGCAAGGCTACGGCTTTTTCGACCCGGTCGAGCCGCACGAACAAAGCGAGGAACAGCGCGGATACGGTTTTTTTCAGCCGCTCGAAAAAATCCGCGCCGATGCGGCCAGTGTTAGGCCCGCCGAGCCGAAGGCCGGCACGGCCGCCGACAGAGCCGGCGACGATCTGACCGAACATAAGCCGGTAGTGGCGAAAGGGGCCGCCGACCGTATTGCCGAGTCGTCGTCGATCCGGGTTTCGATCGAAAAAGTCGATCAGCTGATCAATCTGATCGGTGAGCTCGTCATCACCCAGGCGATGATCGAGCAGCGCACCGACACTCTCGACCCCATGGCGCATGAGCGCCTGCTCAATAGCGTCAGCCAGCTGACGCGCAATACCCGCGATTTGCAGGAAGCGGTGATGTCGATCCGCATGATGCCGATGGATTTCGTGTTTTCGCGCTTTCCGCGCATGGTGCGCGACGTCGCCGCCAAGCTCGGCAAGAAGGTCGATTTCATCACCCACGGCGCGGCGACCGAACTGGACAAGGGCCTGATCGAGCGCATCGTCGATCCCCTGACGCATCTGGTCCGCAACAGCATCGACCATGGTATCGAGATGCCGGCCGCCCGCGCCGCCGCCGGCAAATCCGAGACCGGGCGGCTGTTCCTGTCGGCCGGTCATCAGGGCGGCAATATAGTGATCGAAGTGGCCGACGATGGCGGCGGCCTGAATCGCGAACGGATTCTGGCCAAGGCCCGGCAAAACGGCTTGCCGGTGTCGGACACCATGAGCGACAGCGATGTGTGGCAACTGATTTTCGCGCCCGGTTTCTCGACCGCTGAAATCGTCACCGACGTTTCCGGCCGCGGGGTCGGCATGGATGTCGTGCGACGCAATATCACGGCCATGGGCGGCACCATCGATATCCGTTCGGCCAAGGGTTTCGGCACCACGATGTCGATCTCGCTGCCGCTGACGCTGGCAATTCTCGACGGCATGTCGATTCGCGTCGGCGAAGAGGTGTATATCCTGCCGCTTGGCTTCGTGGTCGAATCGCTGCAGCCGGTGGCCGCCGACATCAGGGAAATCAGCGGCAAGGGCAGCGTGATCAAGGTCCGCGGCGAATACCTGCCATTGATCCCGCTGTATCAGATGTTCGGGATCGAGCCGCGGCATACCGATCCGTGCCAGGGCATCATCGTCATTCTCGAGGCCGACGGTAAAAAAGCCGGTTTGTTTGTCGATGACCTGGTAGGGCAACAGCAGGTGGTAGTCAAGAATCTCGAATCGAATTACCGCAAGGTGACCGGCATTTCGGGCGCCACCATTCTCGGCGACGGCGGCGTGTCGCTGATTCTCGATGTTTCGGCGCTGCTGCGCTCGAGTCGTCAGCTGGCCGAGGAGTCGTTGCTGCTGAAATAGCATGGAGGTCCGGGCGGTGCCGCGGTCTGGACGGTTTTTTGATCTTCAATTTTTCTGCATTAAGGGCCTATCATGAATCAAGAGACATCGAACGCGACGCAGCAAACCACCGCGAGCGGCGAACTTGCGGGCAACGAATTTCTGGCTTTTACGCTCGGTCAGGAAGAGTACGGCATCGACATCCTGAAAGTGCAGGAAATCCGCGGTTATGAAGCCGTCACCCGCATCGCCAATGCGCCCGACTTCATCAAGGGCGTCATCAACCTG
>JAIZVZ010000045.1 GCA_021768485.1 Oxalobacteraceae bacterium
CCCTGCGCTGGCATTATCCAGATCAGGTACAAAGGGTATTTTCTCACCCGGAAATATCGTCCCAGGACCCCTAGCGAGGCCGACTATAACATAAATCGGCGCTGTTACAAACGACTTTGTCTTTTTACAAAAAAACAATAAAAACACGGTATTTTTCGCCATAAATCAAAAACAGCGCTTAAATCGCCGCTCATTACCCATGAAATTGTAACCTTCGCCACGCCCGGCGAGGCCAAACCCGTGGGCGCCGCACGCCAAACTTTATGCAAGAATAGTTCATGATGTCGGTTTTAAGTGACATCATGCTCAGGTATCTGTCGCGGCCGGCCAGCCGCGCCAACAAGGCCTGTGCGCAAACGGCCGCGGGCAGATGGCCCTGCATTTCAAGCCGTCAATTGCGGACTTGAAGCGGCGATTTCAGCGGCCTGTCGCAAGCTGCTGGCGGCCACCGCCATTTTTGCATACAGTTGCACCATCCCAATATCAGCATGATTAAACGGACTTCCATGAATACAGTCGACAAATTAAAACAGACATTGCTACTGATATTAGAGACGCTGGGACATCTGTTTGAAAAGACTGCAGGCTGGCTGGCCACACTATCGTGGTGGAAATTTGTCATGCTGGCCATGCTGCTACTGCTCGCTGGAAAAATCACGCAAGACAGCCTGCTCAAGTCCGATACGGTCCCCGAAGTGGTCAACGAGCGCATCAAGAAGGCGATCCGTCCCAACACGCAAGGCGGGGCCGGGACCGCCATCAGTATTGACGACGCCGGCATCCACATCAGACAAAACGAAAAAGCGGCCAAGGATCCGGTCGAACAGGCGATCGCCGAGCAGAGTTTGCCGGCCCCGGCCGCCCCCGCTGCACCGGCGGCCCCGGCGGCCCCCGCGGCTCCGGCCGCGCCAGGCGGCAGCCACATGACGGCGCCGCAAACGCCGGCGGCGCCAATCAAATTGGAAGCGAACAGCGACGCCATCCACATCGCCTTGCCGCCCGAAATCGGCGAGCAGGTCAGCGACGCCATCGAAGAAGCCGTCGACAATGCCGCCGAAAAAAAGGTCATTCACTACCGCAAGCAAAGTTCGGAATGGTTCATGAATTTCGTTCTGCTACTGCTGATCGGCCTGTTCGGCATGAAAGTTTTGATGGGGGGGAAAAAGCGCGCCGAAGCCGACGCAGTCAGCGCCCACGAAACGGCGGAACGCGAATCGATGCAGCGCCAGGTCAGCGAAGCGAAAATGCAGATGATGCAGGCGCAAGTCGAACCGCATTTCCTATTCAACACCCTGGCTTCGGTCGAGCATCTGATCGAGACCGATCCGCCGCGCGCCTCGCGCATGCAGCGCAACCTGATCAAATATCTGCGCGCGGTGCTGCCGCAAATGCGAGAAAACGCCAGCGTCACCAATCTCGGACGCGAAGCCGATATCGTCAAGGCCTATCTGGACCTGCTCAAGATGCGCATGGAAGAACGCCTGCAAATCGATTGCCACATCCCCGATGGCTTGCGCAGCGCAGCCTTCCCGCCGATGATGCTGCAATCGCTGGTCGAAAACGCGATCAAGCATGGACTCGAATGCAAACCCGAAGGCGGCAGCCTGCGCATCAGCGCCGAGGTGGCGCACAATAAATTGCAGGTCAGCGTATGCGACGATGGCGTCGGCTTCGGCGTCATGCCCAGCGACGGCACCGGCCTCGGTTTGCAAAGCATACGCGAACGCCTCAAGCTGCTGCATGGCGAGCAGTCGCAATTGACGATTGCGCCCAATCTGCCAAACGGTGTCTGCGCCACCATCGAAGTGCCTTATCAACTCGCACACGCGCAGCCCGCACATGCAGCACAGCCCCCTGCAGCACAGCCCCATGCGTGATAGCCCGATGCCCGATCAGGCGGTGCGCAGTTCCTCAGGGCGCGTGCCTGCGCCGTCTGGCGCCGCGCAGCGCCTTGCGCTATCATGAACCCTACTGCAGGCCAACCACTCTTGCCACGACTGTATGCCTATGCCTAGTGCCATCATTGCCGACGACGAAAGACTGATGCGCGACCAACTGCGCCTGCGCCTGGCCGAAATCTGGCCCGAACTCGAGATCGTCGGCGAAGCCAGAAATGGCGACGAGGCGATCGAACTGGTGCAGGAACACCGCCCCGATTTCACCTTTCTCGATATCCGCATGCCGGGCAAGACGGGACTGGAAGCGGCCGCCACCATCGGCAAGCAAAGCCATATCGTCTTCATCACGGCCTACAATCAATATGCGATCGAAGCCTTCGAACGCGGCGCCATCGATTACCTGCTCAAGCCGGCCGAACCGGAACGCTTGCGCACCACGGTCGAGCGCCTGAAAGCGCGCCTGTCCTCGAGCAACCCGCCCGACATGACGGCCGTGCTGTCGCAGCTGGCGCAGCAAATGGGACTGGCGCCGAAGCCGGCCTATCTGCAATGGATACAGGCCAGCGTCGGCCAGGACTTGCGCATGATCCCGGTCGAAGACATCCTGTTTTTCCGCTCGGACGATAAATACACGTGCGTGCAGACGGCGCGCTACGAAGCGCTGATCCGCAAGCCGGTGCGCGATCTGGCCAATGAACTGAACCCCGATTTATTCTGGCAAATTCATCGCTCGACGCTGGTCAATGTCAACGCCATCGAAGGCGTGACGCGCGATTTGCGCGGACGCCACCTGGTCATGGTCAAAGGCAATAATGAAAAGCTCGAAGTGAGCCGCAGCTTTTTACATCTGTTCAAGCAGATGTAAGCGCAGACGGCCTTTCCTGGCGCAGCGCCGGCCCGCATGACTGGCGGCGGCGAACGAGTAAGGGCGGGGATAAAACAGATCGGCAGGACGGGCCAAAAAAACGCTTCGGCAAAACGGCCCGACAAAACAAAACGGTGGCCCAGCCACCGTGTCTGCCCCCGAGGAGGCAATGTTTGTGAAAGGACTTAGGCCTCTCAAGGCCGCTGCGCGGCATACTGTATCTTAACTTGTCCAAAAATGTAGAGGATGCATTGTCATGGTGTGGTCGATAGCGAACTCCTCATAAAAATGCAATATTAAACTGCTGTGATTTCAATATAGAACAATATAGAAAATTTTCAAGGAATATCTGGCAAGACACAGAAAATGTGGCCGCGTTTTACAATAATTTTGCATATGTAATCTTTCTGGTATCGTAATCAGGCACCGCCTTGCCCGGGCATAAATCTGACATTCCACCAGGAACTTATTTTGCACGCTCAAGCCCAAATTGACCCCCTCGTTAATTTTCGTAACAGCGCCGGCGATGCTGTTCACGGCACGATTCTCCATGTGCAGCGCACTTCGCTGGCGATGGAAATCTACAAGCCCGATGCCGTCGGCCAGCTCAGCGAACTGCTCACCGAACTGACCATCCGCATCGGCATCACGCCGCTCTATTCGGGCAAGGCCATCGTCACCAGCCTCGTCAATACCGGCCTGACCGCAGTCGTCAGCGTAAGCCTGATCGACGACTGGCACGAACTGGGCGCCATCGTCATCGCACCTGCTGCCGCCAGGCAGGCGGCGCAAGACTTTGTGCGCCAATGGTCCGACAATTCCCGGATCGAGGCGCGCTACCTGGTCGTGGTCAATGAGATGCGGACCTTTCTGGCCGACGCCGCGCGCTGGGTTGGCCAGATCGATCTGTCGGACTCCTTGCCGCGCGAAAATGGACAATTACGCAACGATGTCTTTTACGAACTGGCCGCGCCGCTGATCGAAAAAACGCAATATTATTTCGCCGCACTCGAGCGCGAGGCGGCGCGCATCGCCGCCGACGCCGCCCCGCCGCATCGGGCTTATGCGCAAGCGGCGCTGCATCCGCTATTGCTCGGCGCGCCCTTTGTATTTCGCACCTTTGCCAAGCCGCTCGGTTATGCCGGCGACTATCAGATGGTCAACCAGATCGTCGGCGAGCCGCGGCAGGGACCCAACACGTATTTTCAGATGGTCAATGTCGCCTTCTTGCAAGAAGCCGTGGTAGCCGCCCATCGCAACCGCATCGATATGCTGGCCGGCTTTTTAGCGCGGCTTGCCGACGCGGCGAAACTGGCAGGCCGGCCATTTCGCATCCTCAATGTCGGCTGCGGACCGGCCATCGAAATCGCGCGCTTTTTGCAAACTTATCAGCAACCGGAATGGCTGTCGTTCGAATTGATGGATTTCAATGTCGAGACCTTGAACTGGACGCGCGACAAGTTGACACAGATTCAGCGCACACTGAACACACAGGTCCAGATCGACTATGTGCAAGATTCGGTACACCACATGCTCAAGCGCCGCATCGATGATGAAGCGCCTGCCATGCGCCCATTCGATGCGGTGTATTGCGCAGGCTTGTTCGACTATCTGTCCGATAAGGTTTGTACCCGTCTGATGCAACATTTCGCGGCGAACATTCGCCTCGGTGGCACACTATTGGTTACCAACGTCCATACTAATAATCCGGTGCGCTATGGCATGGAGCATTTAATGGAGTGGTATCTGATTTATCGCGATGAAGAAAAATTGTTGTCCTTACTTCCCAGCAATACCGTCGAGCATCGGATTTATGTCGATGCAACCGGCGTCAACGTGTTTGCGCAAGCATCCATTGTTTGACGCAATGGAATGGAAATGCGTTAAATGACCAGGCAACTTTTCGTCGAATATGCGAGCGATATCGAACAATTCCGCTTTTCGTTCAGCATTGGCGCCGCGTACGTTTGCATGACCCTCATTCTGCTCGGGGTCGGCCTCGACTATGCTCTATACCCGCAGAAACAGCAGGAATTTGCGGCCGCCCGGGTCATCGCGGCGTCGTTTATACTTGGCGTCGTCGTCTTGATGAAAACAACATCGGGGAAACGCTATTTCAAGTGGCTGACCTTTCTTTGGATGTTACAGCCGCAAATCATGATCGCCTGGATGATTGCGACGACAGAAGGCGCAAACTCGATTTATTACGCAGGCCTCAATCTGGCAATTTACGGCTCAGGAATCGTGCTAGCCTTCAGTCTGCGCCAAAATATCGTGTATGGCCTGACCTCATATGCGCTATACGTGCTCGCGTGTTCGACGCATCCGGAGAGCTTTGTATTGCATGGCCCGTTCGTGGTCAATTCCTTGTTCTTGTTGATGGCGGTGACTGTATGCGCGATATTTACCATGTTTAACGAGCGCGCCCGCTTCATGCTGTTTCAACTGAAAGCTGAAGTAGCTGAAAAAAACCGCGAACTCGAACAAACCAATCGCGATCTTGCCGAGATAAAAGGCCACATGCTGCAACAGGAAAAAATGGCCGCGATCGGCACGCTGGCCGCCGGCTTGCTGCATGAAGTAAACAACCCGGTCAATTTCTGTCTGATGGCAATCGAGATTGCGATGGAAGATCCGGTCGCAGCCGGCAGCGCCGGGCTGACCGAATGCCTGGTCGATGCCAGGCTCGGCATGAAGCGCGTGCAATACATCGTTTCCGACCTGAAGACCTTCGCCTATCGCGGCAATGGCGTCAATGCCGAGAGCGACTTCATGATGGAAAAGGCGATCGATTCCTCGGTGCGTCTGGTCAGCCACGAAACCAAGGGAATCACGATCACGCGCGCGCTGCCCGACGATACGCTGGTGCATGGCGACGAAGCGGCCATCATCGGCGTGCTGATCAATTTGCTCAGCAATGCCGCGCTGGCCCTGCGCAGCGTGGCCCGCAACACGCTGACGATTCATATCGGCGCCGTCTGGCATGGCGAGCGGCTGCAGGTATCGGTCAGCGACAACGGCCCCGGCATCGCCGCCGAAAACCTGGCGCGCGTCTTTGAACCGTTTTTCACGACGCGCGAAATCGGCAAAGGCCTCGGGCTGGGGCTGTCGATCTGTTACGGCATCATCCAGCGCCACGGCGGCATCCTGAGCGCCGACAGCGAACTGGGGGCCTGGACCACAATGATTTTCGATTTGCCACGTGCAAACTGAGGAGGACAGATGATCCGCAGCGAAGATGACGCCATGACGATTCTGTATGTCGACGATGAAGATATCGCCTGCAAGTACTTTGCGCGCGCGATCGGCCCCGGCTATCATGTCATCACCGCCAACAGCGTCGATACCGCAATTGCCATCCTGGCGGCCGCCAGCGACAATATCGCCATCATGGTGACCGATTACCGCATGCCGGGCCGCAACGGCGGCGATCTGCTGCGCCAGGTCGAACAGCAGTTCCCGCACATTATCCGGATCCTGGTCACCGCCTTTGCCGACAGCAAGATGCTGCTCGATACCGTCAACTCGGGCGCCCTGTTTCGCATCATCGAAAAACCGTTCGACATCGACAATATCAGGCATGTGTTGCGCCAGGCGCAGCAATTGGCGCAAGAGCGCATCACGCGCCAGCAGCGTCTGATGGCCATCGATGAGACACTGGCCTTTCTGGCCCATGAATTGACCACGCCGCTGGCCGCCATCGTCAATTTTTCGCGCGGCATACAGCGCCGGCTCGGCGACGGCATCGCCGCAGGCGAGCAGCGGGCCGAAATCGGCACCGCCGCGCTGGCTACCCAGGATTGCGCCCGCTACTGCCTGTCGCTGTTGTCGGCCTTTGGCGAGTCGGTGCAAAAGACGCCTTCCGCGCACGCCATCGCCGAACAGACCAGTGCCCACACGATGATTTTGTCGCTGCTCGACATGTATCCGATCGCGGCGGCCCAGCGCGCCGCGGTGCGCGTCGAGATCGAACAGGATTTCCCGATCACGGCACTGCGCAATTGCGTCTCCCTGGTCCTGTCTTCCATCCTCGGCAACGCCTTGCGCGCGCTGCAAAACCATCGGGCGCCGTTTTTATGTTTTACCGTCGCGGTCGGCGAACGGGCCCAGATCCGGATTCGCGATAACGGCCCCGGCATCGCGCCCGAAATTTTGCAGCGCCTGTTGCAAGACCCGGTCACCACGCATGGCGACGGCAACGGCTGGGGCATGATTTTTTGCAAGCGCATCATGCAATCGTTCGGCGGCGATATCGAAGTGCAGTCGTCACCGGGACAAGGTACAACCGTCATATTGAATTTTCCGACTTTCAAAGCAACAAACCGAGAGGAGTGATCGATGACCGTTCCTGACAAGGCTGCGCCCTTGATTTTGTTCGTCGACGATGAAGCGACAGCCGTCAAATATTTCCAAAGAGCCATTGACTCGATGGCCTCGGTCCTCAGCGCCTGTTCGGTCGAGGAAGGCAAGCGCCTGCTCGACCTGCACGCCGGCAGCCTGCTGGTGCTGGTGTCGGACCAACGCATGCCGGGCGCTTATGGCAATGAATTATTGCGCTATGCCCGCGAACGCCATCCGCAGATCACGCGCATCCTGACCACCGCGTATTCCGAGATCGAGCATACGGTCGAGGCCGTCAACCAGGGGCAGATCCACCGCTATATCCAGAAGCCGTGGGACATCAATGCCTTGCGCATGGAGTTGAAGCAGGCGCTCGAATGGTCGCTGCTGCGCCGCGACCATGCCAGGCTGTTGCAGGAAAAATTGGCTGTGCAGCAAAAACAGATCGTCGCCAACCGCCTCGGCATGCTGCACACCTTATGTGCCTGCCTGGCCGCCGCCCCGGACGCCGTCGCCGCAAGCGAGGTGGCAAACTGCGCCGCGGCAAACTATCTGGCCGGGGCGGCGGCCGCCGGGGTCGAGGCCGCGGGTGCCGACTGGCTGCGCTTCGACTTTGCCGAAACCACCGCCGCCGAAGCGCTGCGCGGCGCGCACTTCGGCCATGCGCTGGCCACCGCGCTGGCCGCCCTCGCGCAGCGTTATCGCGACTATCGCGGCGAAGACGGCTTGACGGTACTGGCTGAAGTCGTGGGCGGCAGCCACGGCGCCGGCGAGCTCGTGATTGCGGAACGCGCGCTGTTTTCCGAATTTCTGAGCACGGCCGCCGGCACCGCGGTGTCGCCGCGCCATGTCGCCTGGCTGGCTTTTTTAATCTGGTTGCATGAACATCGCATGGCGCTGCAGCTGACGCCGATGGCCGGCGCCGATGGCGTGCCGGCCATGCGGTGCCGCTTGCAGGCGGCGACGGCGCCAGACCCGGGAGCAGCGATTTCAAGCTGGGTCGAACGGTTTTGCCTGCCTTAGATCCTTAGATCCTTAGATCCTTAGATCCTTAGAGCCTTAGGATCTTGGGACGGGGGAGGCATAAAACCGTGCAACGCAGCGGGCGGCGACTCAGTGCAGGCTAGGCTTGAAGCCGTGGAACGTGGTCTTGACCGCACCGGCGCCGACCGCGGCGCCGAATTTGCGCAGCACGCGTTCCGGCAAGCCTTCATGCGGCGTGTAATCGATCACGTCTTCGGCATTGAGAACGTCGCGGGCGACGCTGTCGACGCTGCCGAAACCATCGGCCAGCCCCATTTCAACGGCCTTACTGCCGCTCCAGAACAGGCCTGAAAACATTTCCGGCGTTTCCTTGAGCCGCTTGCCGCGACCGGCCCGCACGGCGCCGATGAATTGCTGATGGATTTCATTGAGCATCAACTGCGCATAAGCCTTGTGCTTGTCGGTCTGCGGGCTGAAAGGATCAAGAAAGCCCTTGTTTTCGCCGGCCGTCATCAGGCGCCGTTCGACCCCGAGCTTGTCCATCAGGCCGGTAAAGCCAAAGCCATCCATCAGCACGCCGATCGAACCGACGATGCTGGCCTTGTTGACGTAAATACGATCGGCGCCGGCGGCAAT
Organism: Oxalobacteraceae bacterium; assembly: GCA_021768485.1. GTDB lineage: Bacteria > Pseudomonadota > Gammaproteobacteria > Burkholderiales > Burkholderiaceae_D > JAIZVZ01. The sequence continues at coordinate 8,725 of JAIZVZ010000045.1, forward strand.
ATAATAGCCGCCCGAGGCGCAGATTTCATCGACCACCACATACAGTGGCTTTTGCGGATACAGTTTGCGCAGGCGCGTCATTTCATCGTTGATCATGCCGGCCTGCACCGGGCTGCCGCCCGGACTGTTGATATGCATGATGATGCCAACCGAGCCGGCATCGGCATATGCTTTATTCAGGGCCGGCATGATGACGGAGGCGGCGGCGCTGCCCTCGGCATCGATTTCGCCATCGATTTCGATCAGGGCCGTGTGACGGCCCAGCGTTTCCATGTCGCCGCCGCCGAGATCGAACAGATTCCACAGCGCGAATGCCGCCAGCACCAGGGTGGCGCTTTTGAAAAAGATGCCCCAGCGCCGCCGCAACCGCTGTTCGGTCACGGTGGCCAGCGCCAGCTGTTCGAGCACGCCGCGCTCCCAGCCGTCTTTGGCGGCCTGGCTTGCTGCCTGCGGCGGCAGGCCGTCCTTGTCGGCCGGGGCGGAAGCGGCGTCGTCCTTACTATGTTCAGTCATGGTGTAATGCTTTTTAAATTTGAAATTGATCGAAACGGTGCGTCATGCCAAAGCTGGGCAACAGCGGTGGCGGCACAGGCGGGCAACTGAACAGGCGAGCAATTGCTGATCGAACTGCTCACCAAACTGCTCGCCAAACCGCCATCCGCCAGGCCTGCCGCAATCTGCCGCGCATTGCGGAAAGTCTAGGACGGTGCGCTGCCGGGCGGTCTGACCTCGATGGCGGGGGGCGCATGAAAATAATTGTCGGGGCGCCAAAACACACCGGCGTCTGTTTCGAATACGCTGATGGCAAGCAGGCGCCCGCCGCGGCAAGGACCGCCGGCGCACTGGCCGCTGTCGGGCAGGTAGATCGCCCCGTGGGTGGAACACATCAAATATAGACCGGACGATTCAAAAAAAACGCCGCGTTCCCAATCGAGCTCGATGGGGACATGGGCGCAGCGATTCAGATAAGCATGCACCTTGCCATTGTAACGCACGACAAAACCGCTGCCGCAATCGCTGCCGGCTTGCAGCGCAAAAACCACACCTTTGCCGGCCTCTTGCAGTGCATCGGAGCGGCAAATGAAAATGTCGCCGCCAGCGGTGCCGTCCTGCTCACTTGCTGTTGTACCGTGCGCCTGTGACATGGGTATGACTGGCATGACGGCCGGTCAGCCGTTTTCGTTCAGCCATTTGTGCAACTGGGCAATCGACTCCACTACCGCGACCGGTTGCAAGGCGAGCAATTGATGGGCAGGGTGAGCGCCATATTGAACGCCAATGCCTTGAGCGCCGGCATTGAGTGCCATTTGCAAGTCATGAGTGGTATCGCCGATCATGACGGTGCGCTTCATGTCCTGCCCCAATTCGCGCGTCAGTTCTTGCAACATGGCTGGATGCGGCTTGGAAAATGTCTCGTCGGCGCAACGCGTGGCATCAAACAGCGACAATAAATTGAGGCTATCGAGTGCACGATTGAGGCCGACGCGACTCTTGCCGGTGGCAATGGCCAGAAAATAGCCCTGCTGCGACAAGTCGGCCAGCATTTCGCGCACGCCGTCGAACAGGACGAGCTTGTTGTTGCTGCTCAGATAATGATGGCGAAAGCGCTCGAGAATTTTCGGGTACCAGACCGGATCAAGTCCGGGCATGGCCAGTTGTAGCGCTTCAGTCAGTCCCAATCCAATGACATGGGCAGCGGCACTGTCGTTTGGCACCGGCAATCCGAGATCGCGCGCCGATGCCTGAATGCATCGGACAATCGCGCCAGTGCTGTCCATCAACGTACCGTCCCAGTCGAAGACAATTAGATCATATTGCTTTCTTGCCATGTTGGCCGGCTGCTGCCGTCTCCCGTATTTCTTAAGAACTAGTTAAGCGCCTTGCCCAAACTTTTGACAAAACGCTCGCATTCAGCCGGCAAAGGCGCTCTCAGCGTCATTTCCTTGCCTGTGTCTGGATGCGTAAATGTAATTTGATGTGCATGCAAAAACATTCTTTTCAGGACGCCACGCGTCTCAGTAGCTTTCAACAACATCCGGTTCAAGGCGAAATCGCCATATTTGTCATCGCCGGCGATGGCAAAGCCGGACGAAGCCAGATGAACCCGAATCTGATGCGTGCGACCGGTCTTCAATTCCGCTTCCAGCAAGGCATAGTCGGGATACTTACGCAACAGGCTGAACACGGTATGCGATTCCTGGCCGCCGGCCTGGACGCTGACCCGGCGTTCGCCCTCTGCCGTTGTATATTTCCGTAAAGGCAACTTAACATGTTGGCGCGCATTTTTCCAGTCCCCATGCACCATCACCAGATAACGCTTGTCAGTCTGATTGTCGCGCATTTGCGCATGCAAATGGGTCAAAGCCGAACGTTTTTTCGCCAATAACAAGATACCAGAAGTTTCACGATCAAGTCGATGCACGAGTTCAAGAAACTTGGCATCGGGGCGCGCCGCCCGCAATTGCTCGATCACCCCATAGGACACACCCGAGCCGCCATGAACGGCAACGCCAGCCGGTTTGTCGATAATGAGCAAATGCGCATCTTCGTAAATGACCGCAAATTCGGCAGCGGGGGCGCTCGGCGCCGTTTTTTCCGAGACGCGAATTGGTGGCAATCTGACAACATCGCCAAGGACCAAGCGGTAAGTCTGCGCGATGCGCCCCTTGTTGACACGGACCTCGCCAGACCGCAAAACACGGTAAATGTGACTTTTTGGCACGCCTTTGCAAATACGCAACAAATAGTTGTCGATACGCTGTCCAGCCTCCTCTTCCCCTATTGTCAGCATTTGCACTTGTGGCAAAACAGCATGCGCCTCGGGCAAGGCAGACGGGGGCAAAATCGGGCGCCCGCTCCTGGTTTGCTCTCTTGCCAGAGAAAATCTGTCTAAGTCCTTCATTTTGAATATATAATCGTTCTGCACAGGTATAAAACCGGTGCTGTGTGAATAAAGAAGACATTCTACACAGGGGCGTCTCCACCAGCCTCGCCAATTTGCAAATTCGATGGAAAAAATGTGTACGCAGCATTAACACGCGTTCAAGGTTGCACCGTTGTTGTAATCGGTCCGCGAGAAGATGTGGGACAAGAAAGTTTGGATTGTAAGGATAAGTCCGGCAAGCAAGGCTTTATGCATGCTCGCTGGTTGATGTAGTTGCCAAGGTGCCGTTTCGCTAAGCCTTTGCCTGCACTGCCTGATGCTGACCGTTGTGCGCGAAGTCATTACCGCCGCAAACGGACCGCATATGTGACATTGACTGTTTATTGTTTTGAATGACTGTGTGTTGAGTCCTGCGCAAGTCGTTTGCTGTTGCCATGCCCGTCGGGCTGCCGGCAAGCTCGCCAATAAACCTCAGTGCCCTGCAGCGCTTGGCATCGTGCTCGCTGGCGCGGATGCAGTCACCCGTTTGACGTCATCCGCGCCCCGTTGCTGGCGCCGCGCCATACGCGCGGCGACCCGCACAGACAGGCATACCGCCCGCCAAACCTCCAGCTCCTCGCGTACATCCCTGTACTACTTGCCTGCCCTTTTTATGGCGGCAAAATAAAAATGGCCTCGAGCCACGGAGCGAAAAATGAAACGAATGTTGTTTAATGCTACGCAGCAAGAAGAACTGCGCGTAGCCATTGTCGACGGCCAAAAGCTGATCGATATAGATATTGAAACCACGGGCCGCGAACAGCGCAAATCGAACATCTACCAGGGCGTCATCACCCGTATCGAACCGTCGCTGGAAGCGTGCTTCGTCAATTACGGCGAAGAACGCCACGGCTTCCTGCCGTTCAAGGAAGTGGCCCGCACGTATTTCCGCGAAGGCGTCGATGTGCGCACCGCCACCATCAAGGAAGCGCTGCGCGAAGGCCAGGAAATCATGGTCCAGGTCGAAAAGGAAGAACGCGGCAATAAAGGCGCGGCACTGACTTCCTTCGTCTCGCTGGCCGGCCGCTATCTGGTCTTGATGCCAAACAATCCACGCGGCGGCGGCGTCTCGCGCCGTGTCGAAGGCGAAGAGCGTCAGGAATTGCGCGAAACCATGGACAAGCTCGACTTGCCTACCGGTACTTCCGTGATTGCCCGCACCGCCGGCATCGGCCGCAATGTCGATGAATTGCAATGGGATTTGAATTATCTGATGCAATTGTGGCGCGCCATCGAAGGCGCCGGCAAATCGGCCTCGGGCGCCTTCCTGATCTATCAGGAATCGTCGCTGGTAATCCGCGCCATCCGCGATTACTTCCAGCCCGATATCGGCGAGATCCTGATCGATACCGACGATATCTACGAACAAGCGCACCAGTTCATGAGCCACGTGATGCCCGACATGGTCCATCGCGTCAAGCGCTACAGCGACGATGTGCCGCTGTTCTCGCGCTTCCAGATCGAGCACCAGATCGAAACCGCGTATTCGCGCACGGTCCCGCTGCCATCGGGCGGCGCGATCGTCATCGACCATACCGAAGCGCTGGTTTCGGTCGACGTCAACTCGGCGCGTGCCACGCGCGGCGGCGATATCGAAACCACGGCCTTCAATACCAATTGCGAAGCGGCCGAAGAAGTGGCGCGTCAATTGCGCCTGCGCGATCTGGGCGGCCTGATCGTGATCGACTTTATCGACATGGAAGTGGCCAAGAACCAGCGCGAAGTCGAAACGCGCTTGAAAGATGCGCTGCACCATGACCGCGCCCGCGTACAAATGGGCAAGATTTCGCGCTTCGGCCTGATGGAACTGTCGCGCCAGCGCCTGCGGCCATCGCTGTCCGAAGGCAGCCATGTAACATGCCCGCGTTGCAGCGGCACCGGCCATATCCGCGACACCGAGTCTTCCGCGCTGCAAGTATTGCGCATCATCCAGGAAGAAGCGATGAAGGAAAATTCGGCCACGATCCACGTTCAAGTGCCGGTCGACGTCGCCGCATTCCTGCTCAACGAAAAACGCGGCGAAGTGCTGAAGATCGAAAACCGCCATCAGATCACGGTCATCCTGATTCCGAACAAGCATCTGGAAACGCCCCACTACAAGCTCGAACGGATCAAGCACGACGATCCGCGCCTGGAAGAAGCGCAGGCCAGCTATGCCATGGCCGAGACGGCCGAAACCGATATCGGCTACGCCAAACGCAGCAAGGAAGAACTCAAGCCGCGCCAGGAAGCCATGGTCAAGAGCATCGCCCGTGACCAGCCGGCGCCGTTGATCGACCGCGCCGTTGCCGCCAACGCAGCCGTGGCGGTGGCCGAAGAAGGTTTCTTTGCCAAGATCATGGGCTTTTTCCGTGCCAAGCCGGCCAGTCCTGCAAGCAATGGACCGGGCAACAGCGACAGCAAGGCCAGCGCCGAGCGCGGCGAACGCAACGGTCGCGGTGCCCGCGGTCGCTCGCGTAACGGCCGCAATCAAAAAGAACGCGAAGATCGCCCGGCAACAGCCAACATGGAAAACAGCGTCAAGCCGGCGGTCGACGCCAGGACTGGCGAAGTCAAGGGCCAGCGGCCGCAACGCACACCACGCCCTGCGCGTGACGGCGTCGAAGTGCAGCGCGAACCGCGAGAGGCCAAGGAAGTCCGTGAGCCGCGCGAACCGCGTGAACCACGCGAAAGCCGTGACACGCGCGAAGGCCGCGAACCACGCGAAGGCCGCGACCGGACGCCGCGCGCAGCGCGCGAACCACGCGAAGAACGGCTGGCGGCAAGCGACGAACTCATCGCCGACAACGTCGTGGCGGCAGCGCCAGGCTATGCGGCCAGCACCGCGGCCAGCCCGGTATCGAACGCCGCACCAATCTTGCTGAATGGCCCGGCAGGCGAAGAAGCCGAGACCGAAGGCGAAGAACCGCGTCGTCGCCGCCGCCGTGGCGGCCGCAACCGCAATCGCCGCGACCGTGAGCAAGGCGACAACCTCGACGCAGTCAATGGCGGCGATGGCGGCGATGCCACTCCGGTCTTCGCACCAGTGGCCGATATGGCCGCCAGGGAACCGCTGACGCCGGCAGTGATCCACGCCACGCCTGCCCCGCAAGCGCCGGCGGTAGCGGTCGCCGCGGCTGAACCGATAGCAGCAGTCGCCATGCCGGCAACCGCCGGCGAAGCGGCGCCGACAGTGGCCGAGGCCGTCTTCATTCCGGTCTCCGCACCGGTGCAAGCACCGGTCGCCGCCAGCGTCGAAGTGGTCAGCACGCCGGCACCTGCGGCCGACATGCCGGTGGCCGACACGGCTGCGGCAAGCCCGGCGCCTCATCCGGCGCCAGTCATCGCCGCAGTACCGGCGGCCGTTGCCGTCGCACCGCAGCCGGCGCCAGTGCAGACAGCCGCTGCTGCACCGGTGCCTGTTGTACCTGTGCCTGCTGTACCTGTGCCTGCAGCCCCAGTCGCCGCCGCACCAGTGCCTGTTGCGCCTGTTGCGCCTGTCGTCACAGCGCCGCGGCCAGCAACGCCGGCCGTGGCCGAAGACTTGAGCCAGATCCTGCAATCGGCCGGCCTGAGCCTGGCTGCTACCGATCCGGAAAAGCTGCGTGCAGCGCAAGAAGCAGCGGCCAAGGCGGTTGCGCCGGTGCGCGTGCCGCGCGAACGCAAACCGGCACCGGTCATCAGCGATGAACCACTGATTCAGGTCAACACGACCCGCTCGTGACGTTCAGCGGCGGTCCGGCGCCTTGCCGGACCGCCATGACGGGCCGCTGATACAGGTAATGACTGAGACAAAAAAGGAGCTGCGTGCTCCTTTTTTTTAAAGAAAATATCTTGATGACACTGCCGCCCGCCCCGATTCCTCTCAAGACTGCATTCTGGTATTGGCTCAGGCTAGGCGTGATCAGCTTTGGCGGGCCGGCCGGGCAAATTGCCATGATGCATAGCGAACTGGTCGAAAAACGGCGCTGGATTTCCGAGCGCCGTTTTTTACATGCGCTTAATTACTGCATGTTGCTGCCCGGTCCAGAGGCAACCCAGCTGGCAATCTATATCGGCTGGCTATTGCACAAGACCCGCGGCGGCGTGCTGGCCGGCGTCCTGTTCGTCCTGCCTTCGCTTGCCTTGCTGACCGCCTTGTCGGCCATCTATCTGTCATATGGCGACGTGCCGCTGATTGCCGGTCTGTTGTATGGCATCAAACCGGCGATCGTGGCCATCGTCATCGGCGCGGCCATACACATCGGCCGCCGCACCCTGAAAAACTGGCTGCTGAGCGGCATTGCCGTGGCTGCTTTTTGCGCCATCGCCGTGTTCGGCCTCCCCTTTCCCTTCGTCGTCGCCGGCGCCGCCCTGAGCGGCGTAATCGGCGCTCGCCTCTGCCCGCACCGCTTTGCGCTCGGCGGCGCCGTGCCCGAGGCTCTGGCCAAGCAACTGCAGAACAATACCTATGGCCCGGCGCTGATCGACGACGACAGCCCGACCCCGTCCCACGCGCTATTTTCCTGGCGGCGCCTGGCCTGTACTGGCGGCACCTGCGCGATCCTCGGCCTGGGCGGTTGGCTGACGCTGGCGGCGCTATTCGGCAAGCAGGGCACGCTGACGCAGATGGCGGGCTTTTTTACGAAAGCGGCGCTGCTGACCTTCGGCGGCGCTTATGCAGTCTTGCCTTATGTATATCAGGGCGCGATCGCGCATTTCCACTGGCTGACGCCGGCCCAGATGATCGACGGCCTGGCGCTGGGCGAAACCACGCCCGGACCGCTGATCATGATCGTCGCCTTTGTCGGCTTTGTCGGCAGCCATGCTGCTGCACTGTTTGGCCACAGTCCGCTGCAATTGCTGGCGGCCGGCATGCTCGGCGCCGCAGTAGCCACTTTTTTTACCTTTTTGCCATCGTTTTTATTTATCCTGGCTGGCGCGCCGCTGATCGAATCAACGCGCGGCAATATCCATCTGACAGCCCCGCTCAGCGCCATTTCAGCGGCCGTGGTCGGCGTGATCATGAGCCTGGCACTGTTTTTCGCCTGGCAGGTAGGTGGCGGCGCAGCCGCGCATTGGGACTGGACTGCAATTGGTATGATGCTGGCGGCCACCGCCGCCGTCCTGCGCCTGCATCTCGGCACCATCCCCTTGATCGCGGCCTGCGCTGCAGCCGGACTCGTGCTATCGTATCTACGCTAAGAGAATATGAAGAGCCTGTCCGAACGGGCCGCTTTGCGCCGTGAGCCGCCGTGAACAATTCACCGATGCCCGGCGGCGCGCTCGGCCTGCACTGCCCTCGAGTCGGCCTGCACAAACAATAAAAACAGAGACTCTCAAAAATATAATTTGCCATTCTCAATGACAGAAAAAATCATCCCCATTTTCGAACGCCGCGCGCTGCCGGCAAGCACGGCGCCATTGCTACTGGAACAGGCCAACGGCGAACTGCAAGATACGCGGGCACGGCGCCTGCACGATCTGCGCATCTCGGTCACCGACCGCTGCAATTTTCGCTGCGTCTACTGCATGCCGAAAGAAATATTCGGCAAGGATTATCCGTATCAGCCGCACGCAGCCCTGCTGTCATTTGAGGAAATCACGCGCGTGGCGCGCATCTTTGCCGCCCACGGCGTCGAAAAGCTGCGCCTGACCGGAGGCGAACCGCTGCTGCGCAAGAATGTCGAGCGGCTGATCGCGCAACTGGCCGCCATCCGCACCACCGACGGCCGCACGCTCGATCTGACCCTGACCACCAACGGTTCGCTGCTCGAGAAAAAAGCCAGGGCATTGAAGGCCGCCGGCCTGCAACGCATCACGGTCTCGCTCGATGCGCTCGACGATGCCGTCTTCAAACGCATGAACGATGTCGATTTCGCCGTCGCCGACGTCTTGCGCGGCATCGATGCCGCGCACCGGGCCGGGTTGGGGCCGGTCAAGGTCAATATGGTGGTCAAGGCCGGCATGAACGACGACCAGATCGTGCCGATGGCGCGTCACTTCAAGAACACGCCATCGATTTTGCGCTTCATCGAATACATGGACGTAGGCGCCTCGAACGGCTGGAAAATGGACCAGGTGATTGCCTCGCAAGAAGTGATACGGCGCATCGCCGACGTCATGCCGCTCGACGCCCTGCCTGCCAATTATGTCGGCGAGACGGCAAACCGCTGGCGCTATCGCGACGGCGGCGGCGAGATCGGCGTCATTTCCAGCGTCACGCAAGCGTTTTGCGACGATTGCTCGCGAGCCCGGCTATCGACCGAAGGCAAGCTGTTCACCTGCCTGTTCGCCTCGCACGGCCACGACTTGCGGGCTCTCCTGCGCGGCAATGCGTCGGACCTGGAAATCAGCAGCACCATCGCCCAGATCTGGCGTGCGCGCGGCGACCGCTATTCGCAATTACGAACCGAACAAACCCGGCCGGCCGCCGGCAAGGTCGAAATGTCGTATATCGGCGGCTGACATGACGAGCAAGCAGCCGCTCAGCAGCAGCGCGATCAAGACGTATCTGCCGTGGGTGGTGGCGATCGCGCTATTCATGGAACAGCTCGACTCGACCATCGTCAACACCGCCATCCCAAGCATGGCGCTGGACTTGCACGTGACGCCCTTGAGCCTGAAAGCGGTCGTCACCAGCTACATCCTGAGCCTGGCGGTCTGCATTCCGGTCAGCGGCTGGATGGCGGACCGCTTCGGGACCCGGCGCGTGTTCGGCATCGCCGTCTCGATATTTACGGCCGCCTCGATCCTGTGCGGACTGGCGCAGAACGCGCCGATGCTGGTGGCCTCGCGCATCGTGCAAGGCCTGGGCGCGGCGATGATGATGCCGGTCGGACGCCTGGCCATCATCCGCACCTTCAGCAAGAGCGAACTGCTGGTGGCGATGAACTTTGTCATCATCCCGGCACTGATCGGGCCGCTGCTGGGACCGACCATCGGCGGCCTGATCGTGCACTGGTCATGGCGCGGCATTTTTTTCGTCAATGTGCCGGTCGGTCTGGTGGCGCTGTGGCTGATCCATCGCCACATGCCCGATTATCACGGCGCGGCGGCGCGCCCGCTCGATGTGGTCGGCCTGATCCTGTTCGGCGCCGGCGTTGCCCTGCTGTCGTGGCTGCTCGAGATTTTCGGCGAGCACACCATCGACGTCACCTCGGCCGCCGTCCTGCTGCTGCTGGCGCTGGCGCTGCTGGCCGGCTACGGCTGGCACGCCCGTCGTATCGAACATCCGCTGCTGCGCCTGGCACTGTTCAGGGTACGTACTTTCCGCGTCGCGGTGGGCGGCGGTTTCATCACGCGCCTGGGCCTGGGCGGCCTGCCCTTTCTGCTGCCGCTGCTATACCAGCTGGGCCTTGGTTTCCCGCCCTGGAAGTCGGGCCTGTTGATGATGCCGGCCGCGGCGGCCGCGATGACCATGAAACTGATCGTCTCGCGCGTGCTGCGCCGCTTTGGCTACCGCCGGGTTTTGGTGGTCAACACGGTTTGCATCGGCCTCGTCATCAGCCTGTTCGCGCTGATCGGCCCCGGCACGCCGATTGCCCTGATCGTGCTGTGCGGGCTGTCGCTCGGCTTTTTCAATTCGCTGCAATTTTCGAGCATGAACACCATGGCCTACGCCGACATCGACGATGCCAATTCCAGCATGGCCAGCACCATCGCCAGTTCGATGCAGCAGATGTCGATGAGCTTCGGCCTGGCCTGCGGTTCGCTGATCGCCGGCTGGTACCTCGGCCGGGCGCCGCAAAACGACCAGCTGCTGGTCACGCAAGCGCTGCACTATGCCTTTCTGACGCTCGGCGCCATGACCATCGCCTCATCGCTGACATTCTGGAGCCTGCGCCCGCAAGACGGTGACAATGTCAGTCGCGGCACGCCGGCCCCCGAAAACAGCACGATCGAACCTTGAGCGGGGACCTCGTAGCCCTGCTCAGTCCTCCAGCGCTTCCGAGGCCGCCACGCCAGCCACCGCGGGCCCCAGCAATTGCTGCGCAACCTCGCTCGGCAAGGCTTCGACCGATTTGAGCTTGCGCTCCATCTGGCGGCTGCGCACTTCGGCCTGGTCGATATTCTTGGCGGCGCGCTCGAGCGTCTGCCGGGTCGCCGCCAGCACATCGCCGAACTTGCCGAACTCGGTCTTGACCGCGCCCAGCACTTGCCATACCTCGGACGAGCGTTTTTCCAGCGCCAGCGTGCGAAAGCCCATTTGCAGGCTGTTGAGCAGGGCCGACAAGGTCGACGGCCCGGCAATGCTGACCCGGTGCTGGCGCTGGACATCGTCGGCCAGGCCGGGGCGGCGCATGACTTCGGCATACAGGCCTTCGGTCGGCAAGAACAGGATCGCAAAATCGGTTGTCAGCGGCGGCGACAGGTATTTTTCGGCAATCGTCTTGGCTTCCAGTCGCACGGCCCGCTCGAGCTCGCGGCCGGCCACGATGACGCCGTCGCCATCGGCGCGGTCGGCGCAGTCGGCCAGGCGCTCGTATTGCTCTTTCGGGAATTTGGCATCGATCGGCAGCCACAGCGGCACGCCGTTGTCGGCATGGCCCGGCAATTTCAGCGCGAACTCGACGCGGGCGCCGGTGCCGGGGATGGTTTCGACATTCTTGGCATATTGTTCTGGCGTCAGGACCTGCTCCAGCAGCATCGCCAGTTGCACCTCGCCCCAGGTGCCGCGCGTCTTCACATTGGTCAGCACGCGCTTGAGGTCGCCGACACCGATCGCCAGCTGCTGCATCTCGCCCAGGCCCTGATGCACTTTTTCGAGGCGGTCGGAGACCAGCTTGAACGATTCGCCAAGGCGCTGCTCGAGCGTGGCGTGCAGTTTTTCATCGACCGTCTTGCGCATCTCTTCGAGCCGGGCGCCGTTATCGGTCTGCAGATCGCGGATCTTGCTTTCCAGCGTAGCCCGCACCTCGGTCATGCGCTGCGCATTCGATTCGGTCAGCGCCGACAGCGTCTGATTGAGGGTGTCGCCAAAACGCGTCAGCGTCAGCGACTGTTCTTGCCGCGCCTCTTGCGCCGCCAGCGACATCGCTTGCCGCATGGCATCGAGCTGCGCGGCGTTGGCTTCGCTGAGCTTGGCCAGTTGCTGGGCAAAGCCGTCGATCTGACCGCTTTGCAAGGTCGCCACACTGGTCAGCTGGGCCGCCAGGCCTTGCTGAAACTGTAAAAAATTACTGCCCAATTCCTGGCGCGTGCTCTGCGCGGTGCTCTGCACCTGTTCGCGCAAATTGCGCTCGATGCGCGCGATGCCGTCTTCGGCCTGTTGATGCTGCAGCACTAATTGCTGCTGCAAAAGCTGCAATTGCTGCAGGCCTTCGCCGCCGTTCTGCCTGTGCCCGCGCACCAGCACGACAACTTGCAGCAGCAATACCAGTCCCAGCATCAGGACAATGACGATCTCGATTTGATTCATGGCTGTTTTTAACTTTTTAAAACGAATAAGAAATGCTGCCGACGGCCCACCGATGGCTGAGCGGCATCTGCGCGCAGTGTACCCCGAGCCGGCGCAGACAGGCAAAATTCCGCCGCACGCAATGATCTGCCATCAACACCGGCGGCCGGCAATGGCGCAGACTAAGGGAAGCATCTTTTCCCATTTGCGGCCCATGCCGGCCCCCGGCCATGGCTGGCGAAGAGGCACAATCCGATATTTTGTAAAAAAACCAACAATGTAATGATTGACAATATAATTAACAATTGAGACCATCAAACTGCAATTGGTCTACACATTGATTTAACGCAAACTTAAAGCAAGATAACAAAATTTGGGTATTGGTATTCCAGGGATTACTGCTAAATTGACAGCCCGATATAACAATCCTTGCGATATGTCACCTGTCGTCCCACTGCCTACTTAACGCGCTCATGACTATCCAATTTCCGATCTATCAACATCCGACACTGACTTTTCTCATCGACGACAGTCCGATATTCCTGAAAAGTCTGTCGTTCCAGCTCGATCCGAAAATTGTCAGCCGCACCTTCCGCGATGCCGAAGAGGCGCTGGCCAGCCTGCTGCGGCTGCACCAGCAAGATGCAAACAATCTGTCCCTGCGCGTCAATTACGATGAACAAGTGTTATCGCAAGACCGCTGCACGATCGCCGTCGATATCGATCAGCTATACCGGCAGGCGCGCAACCCGCACCGCTTTTCAACGCCGTCGGTCCTGGTCATCGATTATGCGATGCCGCAAATGAACGGCCTGCAGTTTTGCCAGGCAGTCCAGCATCTGCCATGTAAAAAAATCATGTTTACCGGCGAGGGCGATGAAAAAGTGGCGGTCGACGCCTTCAACCGCGGCTTGATCGACCGTTTTCTCAAAAAAGGCGACGACGACGCCCTTGATCGTCTCGAATCGGAAATTCTTGATTTGCAGCAGCAGTTTTTTTCGGGGCAATCGGAATCGCTGCGCCAGCTATTGGTGTTGCACAGTTTTTCCTTTTTATCCGACGCCGCCGTCGCCCGCCTGGTGTCAAGCCTGTCGGCGCGCTACGGCTTTGTCGAACACTATCTGTTCCCTAACCCGAGCGGCATTTTGTTTCTCGATAAAAATGGTCGGGCTACGCTCTTGGTCATGGAAACCGAATCGAGCCTGATTTCCCATTTTGAAGTGGCGCGCGACAACAATGCCCCGCCTGAACTGCTGGCCAGCCTGGTGCAATGCCAGGTCGTGCCGTTTTTTTTCGACCACGACGGCTGGTATGCGCCCGGCATCGGCAACGACTGGCTCTCATACTGCCTGCCGGCGCAGACCTGCCGCGGCCGCCAGACGTATTACTGGGCGCTGTTCGACCTGCCGGCACGCTATCTGCAAGGGCCGCTGTATTCCTACACCCAGTATCTGCACGACCAGGCACTCGGATAAGCCCGTTAATCGCCGCGCCGGCCGCGCCCCCGGCTCACCGCTTCACGCCTCGCGCAGCGTCGACAGCGGCGACTGCGTCAGCACATTGCGCAAACCGAACCAGCCGCCAGCCAGCGCGCACACGGCGCCGGCCGCAATCCCGGCCAGCCAGACGCCCGGTTCGAACGCCCACTCGAAATTGAAGGCATAGGTGGCCAGGGCCCAGCCGCACGCGGCGGCGCCGCTGGCCGCCAGCAAACCGGCCAGCGCGCCGACCAGCGAAAACTCGATCCACTGCGCCTGCGACAATTGCGCGCGGGTCGCGCCAAGCGCGCGCAGCAGGGCCGATTCGCGGGTGCGCTCCTGCTGCGAGCCCATCAATGCCGCATACAGCACCAGCACCCCCGAGACCAGCGTAAACAGGAACAGGAATTCGACCGCCGCCACCACCTGATCGAGCACCGCCTGAATTTGCCGCAAAACGCTACCGATATCGAACATCGTCAGGTTCGGATAATCGCGAATCAAGGCATAGCCGAAACTGCGCTGCGCCGGCGGCAAATGAAAGGCCGTGATCCAGGTCTGCGGCATGTCCTGCATGGCCTGCGGATTGATGATGACGAAAAAATTGACCCGCATCGAACTCCAGTCGAGTTTGCGCAGGCTGCTCACGCGCGCTTCGGTGCTCATGCCGCCGATATCGAAGCGCAGCCGGTCGCCGAGCTTGAGGTGCAAGGTCTTGGCCAGGCCGGCTTCGACCGAAGCTTCGGCAACGCCGGGGCCGTCGACATACCAGCGCCCCTCGACAATCGTATTTTGCGGCGGCGGCGCCTTCATCGTCGACAGATTGAATTCGCGCTCGACCAGACGCCGGGCCTTGTCGTCGGCAAAGCTGTCGGGCCTGACTTCGCGGCCGTTGATGGCGCTCAGGCGGCCGCGTATCATGGGAAACAGCAATGCCTGTGGAATCTGGTTTTTCATCAACAGCGCCTGCACCGCATCTTTTTGCTCGGGCAGGATATTGATCACGAAGCGGTTCGGCGCATCGGCCGGGGTCGATTGGCGCCAGGCGCCGATCAAGTCGCCGCGCACCACCGTCAACAACAGCAAGGCCATCAGACCGAGCGCCAGCGCCACCACTTGCACCACGGTGGCGCCGGGGCGCCGTTGCAGCGAAGTGATCGCAAAGCGCCAGCTCGGATGGGCGAACAGGCCGCGCAACTGTTGCAGGCTCTTCAGGCTGAGCCAGGCGATCAGCGCAAACAGCGCAAAACCGCCGAGGAAGGCACCGGCCGTCAGCAGACCGAGCTTGAGGTCGCCGGTCTGCCAGACCAGCAGGCCGACGAAGACGGCAGTTCCAAGTCCGTAAGTCAGCAGAGCCATCGGCTTTGGCGCCTCCTGTTCGCGCCGCGCCACGCGGTTATACGGCACATTGCGCAGTTGTAAGACCGGCGGCAAGGCAAAGCCGAGCAATAAAATCATGCCGGTCAGGCCAGACTGCAGCGCCGGCAATGCGGAGGCCGGCGGCAGATCGCTGGTGACCAGTTTGCCGAGCCACTCGAGCAGCACGAAGTGGGCGGCAAAGCCGAGCAGCAAGCCGGCCGCGCACGCCGCCAGGCCGACCAGCAAGAATTCGCTCAGATACATGACGGTGACTTGATTTTGGGTCAGGCCCAGACAGCGCAGCATGGCGCAGGCATCGAGGTGGCGCAGCATGAAGCGGCGCGCCGCCATCGCCACGGCCACCGCCGCCAGCATCGCCGACAGCAGGCCGACCAGCGACAAAAAGCGCTCGGCGCGATCGAGCGTGGCGCGCATTTCGGGGCGGCCGCTCTCCAGCGTTTCCATGCGCAGCCCTTTCGGGCCGCCGGCCTCGATGCGCGCCGCCAGCCATTTCCCGTACTGGCGCAGCGCCGCGCCATCGCCTGCCGTGCGGGCCGCCACCAGCAGCCGGTACGTCACGCGCGAGCCGTTCTGGATCAGCCTGGTGGCCGGCAGGTCGGCCATCGACAGCATCACGCGCGGCGCCAGATTCATGAACGAGGTGCCGCGATCGGGTTCGCTGGCAATCACTTTTTCGATGCGCAAGAGGCGCTCGCCGAGCTTCAAAAAGCCGCCCGGCTGAACCTTGATCCCGCTCAGCACCGAGGGATCGACCCAGACCGTGCCCGGCGCCGGCGTGGCACGGGTCGGCGTGCCGCGCACCTCATCGTCGGCGCCCACGCCATCGGCGACCGACATGCTGCCGCGCAGCGGGTAACCGCTGGCCACCGCCTTCAGCGACACCAGCTGCGACATCGCCTGCGCACCCTCGCCGGCTTGCGCCATGCTCGGAAAATTCACGGTTTCGCTCAGCAGCAGGCCGCGCCGCCGCGCTTCGGCAGCAAACAGCGGGTCAAGCGGCTGGTCGCCGGCCAGCACCAGATCGGCGCCCAGCAACTGATGCGCATCGCGCGCCAGGCCGGTGCGCATGCGGTCGACGAAAAAGCCGACCGACGACAGGGCGGCCACAGCCACGATCAGCGCAATCAATAAAAAACGCAGTTCGCCGGCGCGCCAGTCCCGTTGCGTCATGCGCAGCGATTGCATAAACATATTTGCTCACTAAAAAGAAGACAGATCAATCCAGCAGATTAACGTAAAAACATCGGATGTGCCGATTTGCGGTGCAAGGCGCGACAAATCTTTGCCATTGTCGCAAAATTTAATATTTTTTTGTTATTAATCAATGTGTTACTCGTATTTTTGATTTTCGAAGGGTCTTTGACAGCGACAATTTTTAGGGCGATAATAAATCCGCCAATGAGCTGTTCAATGCGCCGGTCAAGGCGGCATCCA
Organism: Oxalobacteraceae bacterium; assembly: GCA_021768485.1. GTDB lineage: Bacteria > Pseudomonadota > Gammaproteobacteria > Burkholderiales > Burkholderiaceae_D > JAIZVZ01. The sequence continues at coordinate 25,298 of JAIZVZ010000045.1, forward strand.
AGCGGCTCATTCAATGAGCATTCAATAAGCATTCAATGCACACCACACGGCAAAATAATACATGGTGTAATATTGCTCAACCTTCCAATAAAAACTTCGCGAATCTAACGCGGCAGAAAACGTAATTTATAAAGTGCAACGCTTTGTAATAGTTTAGTCGAGGCCTGCAGTTGGCCGTTAAATTTACCGGACGGCCCGTGCCGCCCGCAAAGATCAAAAAGAATAGCGCCTCATCCCGATAGACATTGAGTCCGGGTGTTTAGCCCGGCCTAAACGATAAGGACATCGTCATGACCATCTTTGATAATTACGTGGCGCGCTACGAGCGTACCCGTGAGGAAGAGTTCACGCTGGCGCAATACCTCGATCTGTGCAAGAGCGATCCCCTGACCTATGCCAGCGCCTCGGAACGGATGCTGGCCGCGATCGGCGAGCCGCAAATGGTCGACACGCGCCACGATACGCGTCTGTCGCGCATCTTTTCCAATAAGGTGATCAAGGTCTATCCGGCGTTTCGCGAGTTCTACGGCACCGAGGACGTGATCGAGCAGGTCGTGTCGTACTTCCGGCATGCCGCGCAAGGCCTCGAGGAACGCAAGCAGATCCTGTATCTGCTCGGCCCGGTCGGCGGCGGCAAATCGTCGATCGCCGAAAAACTCAAATACCTGATGGAGAAGATCCCCTTCTATTGCATCAAGGGTTCGCCGGTCAACGAATCGCCGCTGGGCCTGTTCAACGAAGAGGAGGACGGCCAGCTGCTCGAAGAAGACTACGGCATCCCGCGCCGCTATCTGCGCACAATACCAAGCCCGTGGGCAGTCAAGCGCCTGCACGAATTCAACGGCGACATCAACCAGTTCAAGGTGGTGCGGCGCTATCCGTCGGTGCTCAAGCAGATCGCGATCTCGAAAACCGAGCCCGGCGACGAAAACAACCAGGACATCTCTTCGCTGGTCGGCAAGGTCGACATCCGCAAGCTCGAAGATTATGCGCAGGACGATCCCGATGCCTACAGCTATTCGGGCGGCCTGTGCCTGGCCAACCAGGGCCTGATGGAATTCGTCGAAATGTTCAAGGCCCCGATCAAGGTCCTGCATCCGCTGCTGACGGCCACGCAGGAAGGCAACTTCAAGGGCACCGAAGGCTTCGGCGCGATTCCGTTCGATGGCATCATCCTGGCCCACTCGAACGAATCGGAATGGAAGTCGTTCAAGAACAACAAGAACAACGAGGCTTTTCTCGACCGGATCTATATCGTCAAGGTCCCATATTGCCTGCGCGTGTCCGAGGAAATCAAGATCTATGAAAAACTCGTGCGCAATTCCTCGCTGGAAGAAGCGCCATGCGCGCCCGGCACCCTGAAAATGATGGCGCAGCTGGCCATCCTGTCGCGCCTGAAAGAACCCGAAAATTCGAATATCTTCAGCAAGATGCTCGTCTATGACGGTGAAAACCTCAAGGATACCGACCCCAAGGCCAAGTCGATCCACGAATACACCGATTACGCCGGGGTCGACGAAGGCATGAACGGGCTGTCGACGCGTTTCGCCTTCAAGATCCTGTCCAAGGTATTCAATTTCGACTCGACCGAAGTGGCGGCCAATCCCGTGCACCTGCTGTATGTACTCGAACAGCAGATCGAACGCGAGCAATTCCCGCCCGAACTCGAGCAAAAGTATTTTGCCTATATCAAGGAACATCTGGCGCAGCGCTACGTCGAATTCATAGGCAAGGAAATACAGACCGCCTATCTGGAGAGTTATTCCGAGTATGGACAAAACATATTCGACCGCTACGTCACGTTTGCCGACTTCTGGATTCAGGATCAGGAATACCGCGATCCCGATACCGGCGAGAGTTTCGACCGCGATTCGCTCAATACCGAACTCGAAAAAATCGAAAAACCGGCCGGCATTTCCAATCCCAAGGACTTCCGCAACGAAATCGTCAATTTCAGTTTGCGGGCCCGTGCCCATAATGGCGGCAAGAATCCAACCTGGACCAGCTATGAAAAGTTCCGCAGCGTTATTGAGAAAAAAATGTTTTCCAATACCGAGGAACTGTTGCCGGTCATCTCCTTCAATGCCAAAGCCAGTGCCGACGATGCAACCAAGCACGCCAATTTCGTCGAGCGCATGGTCAAAAAAGGGTATACCGCCAAGCAGGTGCGCCTGTTATGCGAATGGTATCTGCGCGTTCGTAAATCGTCATAAAGGCTCAACCAGCCTGGCTTGAGCGGGAGTGTGCTTTGACTTATCTGATAGACCGTCGATTACAGGGTAAAAACAAATCCGCGATCAATCGCGAACGCTTCCTGCGTCGTTACAAAGCGCAAATCAAGGAGGCGGTCGGGCGCGCGGTCAAGGGCCGTTCGATTACCGACATCGAAAATGGCGAGAAAATATCGATTCCCGCCCGCGATGTCGGCGAACCGACGTTCGGCCACAAACACGGCGGCATCTTCGAGACCGTCAATCCCGGCAATCGCGAATACGTCAAGGGCGACAAGGTGGCGCGGCCGAAACGCGGCGGCGGCGGCGGCGGCAGTCAGGCCAGCAATAGCGATGAGATCGGCGAGGACGATTTCATTTTCGAGCTGTCGCGCGAAGAATTCATGAATTATTTCTTTGAAGACCTCGCCCTGCCGAACATGGTCAAGACCCAGCTGACCGTCACCACCGACATGCGCAACCAGCGCGCCGGCTACAATATGTCGGGGACGCCATCGAATATCCATTTGCTGCGCTCGCTGCGCGGCGCGCTCGGCCGGCGCATTGCCGTCGGCGGCAGTTCGCGCGTGCGCCTGCGCGCCTGCGAAAACGAACTGGCCGAACAATTACGGCAGGAACCGCAGGACAAGGCGCAAATCCTGCTGCTGACCGAAGAAATCCGCCGGCTGCGCAACAAGCTGCTGGCCATTCCCTTCATCGATCCGTTCGATTTGCGCTACAGCAACCGCATTAAGTTGCCCAAGCCCATGAGCCAGGCCGTCATGTTCTGTGTCATGGACGTCTCCGGCTCGATGGACCAGAACCGCAAGGATATCGCCAAGCGCTTCTTCATCTTGCTGTATCTGTTCTTGACGCGCGCCTACGACCGGATCGAAGTGGTCTTCATCCGCCACCATACGCAAGCCTCGGAAGTGAGCGAAGACGAATTTTTCCATTCGCGCGAGTCGGGCGGCACGGTCGTGTCGTCGGCCCTTCATCTGCTGCTGAAGATATTAAACGAACGCTATGCCGGCGGCGACTGGAATGCCTATGTCGCCCAGGCCTCCGACGGCGACAACTGGGACAACGATTCGGTCCAGTGCCGCAATCTGCTGGTCGAGCGCGTCATGCCGCTGGTGCAGTATTACACCTATGTCGAAATCACCGACGGTCCGCCGCAAAATCTGTGGCAGCAATATGCCGAGGTCCATCACACGCATCCGCACTTTGCGATGCAAAAGATCGAGGACATGGCTGATATTTACCCGGTTTTCCGCGAACTCTTCAAGAAACAGGAGTCCCGATGAACGCTCCCGTCGACACCATCCCGCGCAGCCTGCCGGCGCAGTCGGAATGGACTTTCGAGCTGATCGAACAGGCACACGAGGAAATCCGCCGCGTGGCGCGCCAATTCGGCCTCGATACCTACCCGAACCAGCTCGAGATCATTTCGGCCGAACAGATGATGGATGCCTACGCCTCGGTCGGCTTGCCGGTGTCGTATCACCACTGGTCCTTCGGCAAACATTTCCTGTCCACTGAAAAAAACTACAAACGCGGCCAGATGGGGCTCGCCTATGAAATCGTCATCAATTCCAATCCCTGCATCGCCTATCTGATGGAAGAAAACAGCCTGACGATGCAAACACTGGTCATCGCCCATGCCGCTTACGGCCATAATTCTTTCTTCAAAGGCAATTATCTGTTCCGGACCTGGACCGACGCCGATGCCATCGTCGACTATATGTTGTTCGCCAAAAACTATATTGCCGATTGCGAGCAGCGGTATGGCGTCGAAGCCGTCGAATTGCTGCTCGACTCTTGCCATGCGCTGCAAAATTATGGCGTCGACCGCTATAAACGCCCGGCCAAGCTGTCGCTGGCCCAGGAACAGGCGCGGCGCGACGAACGCGAAATCTATCGCCAATCGCAAATCAACGATTTGTGGCGCACGCTGCCGCAACACGACAAAGTCGACGAGGGCGAAGCAAATCACCGTTTTCCGCCCGAACCCGAAGAAAACCTGCTGTATTTCGTAGAGAAATACGCCCCCCTGCTGGAGCCATGGCAGCGCGAAACCGTGCGTATCGCGCGCAAGATTTCCCAGTATTTCTATCCGCAACGCCAGACCCAGGTCATGAACGAAGGCTGGGCCACGTTCTGGCATTACACGATACTGAACCAGCTCTACGATGAGGGCGTGGTGGGCGAAGGCTTCATGATGGAATTTCTGAAAAGCCATACCAACGTCATTTATCAACCGCCGATCGACAGTCCGCATTACAACGGCATCAACCCTTATGCGCTCGGTTTTGCGATGATGTCCGACATTCGCCGCATGTGCGAGCATCCGACCGCCGAAGACCGGCTCTGGTTTCCCGAGATCGCCGGCAGCGACTGGCGCCGCACGCTCGATTTTGCGATGCGTAACTTCAAGGACGAGAGCTTCATCGTCCAGTACCTGTCGCCAAAGCTGATCCGCGACTTCCACTTTTTTTCAGTGCTCGACGACGACCGCGACGACAAGCTCAACATCTCCGCCATCCATGACGAAGACGGCTACCGCTATGTACGCCAGCAATTGGCCAACCAATATAATCTCGGCAATCGCGAACCGAATATTCAAGTATGGTCGGTCAATACCCGCGACGACCGCGCCCTGACCTTGCGCCACACGCAGTTTCAGCGTCGCCCCTTGAACAAGGATACCGGCGAAGTCTTGAAACATGTGGCCAGACTGTGGGGATTTGATGTTCGACTAGAAACAATTACGCCCGAAGGCATTCTGGTCGACACCGTCGAATGCAAGCGAGAAAAGCGCAATCGCCTGCCCTAAATTGGTGCGCCTGCACCTTTACGTATATCGAAATGCCAAAATAACACTAGCGCGAACCAAATTCTTGGGCATACAATGGGGCATATTGCTGCACTGCCGCAAGCGCGCCGCATGGCATGCAAGTTGCTTAACTAGAGATATCACGGTGCTTTTTTTCGGCCCTGCTATGATTTAGTAAAAACGTCCATTCAAAATTTTCACTATTTAAAATTGTTCGCAATCGATTGCGTTTGGTAGCTATTTTTTCAAAAATTAACAGAAAAAGACCATCATGAAATCCTGGGAAGCCAAATTTTCACGATGTTTTTGCTGTTTTTACTTGGGTAAATTCACGGGATAGGGTCCCGCGTCCATTAATTAGTTGCTTATTTTAAATATTGGCAAATTAAAAGAATGTGTTGAAAAATGCCAATTCGTAGGTATAATTCTGCGATGTCCCGTATTA
>JAIZVZ010000126.1 GCA_021768485.1 Oxalobacteraceae bacterium
CTACTGGAAAGATGTGGGCGAATCGGGCGGCGACTCTTACCTGCATGTCGGGGCCCCGAGAACGGCCCGGCTTTCCGTTCAATATGACTTTTGATGCGCTAGCGACAGCCTTTGCCGGGGACTATGCCGTCTCCGGCAGGGTTTGAAATGGGAAGATAAAAAAACCAGCCTGAGCGCTGGTTTTTTTATGCTTTCACGGCATCGGCCAGATAGTCCAGGGCCTGCCTCAGGCGCTGCTCGACGCTGCCCGATATCAGTTGATAGGGTGTTTGCAAGTCCGCGAGCATGGCGATCACCGCGCCGTGCAGGTGCTGCATGCTGACCGTGCTGTCGCGCTGCAGGCCATCGGGCGTCCAGCCCAGCTCGGGCGCCGTCACCAGGGTGAAATCGTAGCGGTGGCTGCGCGTGAGCTGCGCCAGTTCGGCGTCGACGGCCCCAAAATAAATCTGGCTGTAGATGGCCGTCATCAAGGGCGTGGTATCGCAAAACAGGAATTGCGAAGCGCCGCCCGGCAGCCGCAGCGACACTTGCTCGAGCTCGCTTGCCATCAGGCTCTCGCGCCGCACCTGGGTGGTGGCGATGCTGATCTGCTCATGTTCTTGCGGCGTGCGCTGCAAGGTATCGACGAATTCGCGCAGGTATTCGGGGACCCACAGCGTTTGATGATGTGCAGCCAGCGCTTGCGCCAGCGTCGACTTGCCGGTCGAGGAAGCGCCGACGATGGCAACCCGATACAAGGTTGGCGCCCTGGCTTGCACCTTGGCCGGCATTACAGGCCCCGCAAATCGACGGGGGTCAGCGAATCGTAGTCGAGGTCCTTGGTCCAGGCCCGCAGGCCGGCCAGCGCCATGAGGACGAAGACGCCATACAGGAGGGCGGTCAGCCACAGATGCTTGTATGTGTATAGCGCGATATAGAGGACATCGACAACGATCCAGACATGCCAGTTTTCGATCTTCTTGTTTGACAGCAGCAAGGTGCCGATCAGGCTGCCGGCCGTCAGAAAGCCGTCGGCGTAGGGGACGTCGGTATTTGTATAATATTTTAAAAATAGCGACAGCAGGCCGAAAGCCGCCAGCCAGCCGATGCCGCAGATGATCATGGCCAGCGGCGGCAGGTGCGAGAGCCGCAGTTTGCGTTCGGCGCGGCTGCCGGACAGCCACTTGTACCAGCCCCACAGCGAAGCGATGATGAACACGAATTGCAAGCCGACGTCACCGTACAGGCGCGAGCTGAAAAATACGCCGGCATAGGTGGCGGAGGAAACGATGGCAAACAGCCAGGCCCAGTGGTTTTGCCGGATGTTGAGCCACACATTGGCAAGGGCGAGGACGAAGGAAAGCAGCTCCAGCGGAGTTGTTGTTAAGCCAAGCAAGGACAGCGTATCGTTCATTGCGCAGAAAAAATAAAAAAGAAGTCGAATAAAGCGATGGCTTAGCGGTGCGCTAAGCCATCGTCGGAGCCATCTCGCATTATAAGACGGCAGTTAGCCGCGCTTTCTGTTAATTTAATTAATATTGCACAGGCTGTTGCTTATGCGATGAATCGGCCGCAGGACTGGCCAATTGAGCCGCTGTCGCTGTTGTCCGCTGAGTTGCTGCCTGAGTTGCTGCCTGAGTTGCTGCCTGGGGCGGCGTTTGACGGCTGAGCCAGGCGCTGATCTGCGGCAGGCGCCGCTGGCGCACCGTGATCCGGTATTCGATGTCGGCAATGGCAATTTCGGCCGAGCGGCGCGCAGCGGGCGCCAGGTGCGCCTGCGCGTAGGCCCGCACCTTGGCCGGCATGGCGGCGTTGGCAGAGCCGCTGGCCAGGGCCGGAATGTAGCGGCTGCGCGAGGCGGCATCGACCCGCTCTTCAACCGCCGGCAGATGCGCGAGGGCGTAATCGAAAGCCAGATCCGGATGCAGGGCGGCGACGGCGGCAATCATGCCCGAACTTTTGGTCGCGCCGGGCTCGGCCGTCAAGGCCAGATCGAGGGCGCGCCGCGCCAGAGTCTGGTCGCTGCTTGTCGCCAGCAAGGTATATAGCCCATCCTTGATCAGCGGCGTGGTTTCGGCGATGGCGGCCGCATGCAGGCCTTCCCAGGTCGTGGCGTCGGCGTGGCGCGCCACGACTGCCAGCAGCGTCATGCGCAAGTCGGGCGGCATGGCCTGCGGATCGGCCGAAGCGTAACGGCGGCGTGCCTCGGCAATCACATCGGCATCGTTCAAGGCGCTCAGGGTGCGAATCAGATTGGTGCGCAAGATCGCCACCGGCTCGGCTTCCTCGGCTTGCGGCTTCCAGCCGACCTGGGCCAGCTTCGGCGCCAGGCGGGCGATTGCAAAGCGGCGCCAGTTCGCCCGACCCGGCTGGTCGTCGCGGTAATAATTGTCGATGGCGGCAAATATCGACGCCATCTTGTCCCAGATTTGCGGCTCTGCGCCGGGCGCGATGGCGCGCGCGAGGTCAAGGACGGCGCCGATGTCCTGTTTTCCGGCCACGCCCAGCGACCAGCTATCGGCCAGAATGCCGAGTTGATCGATGGCCGGCAGCGCATTGATGTCGCGCGAGAGGGCGGCGAAATCGCGCGCCGAATACAGGGTGCGGAAATATGCGCTCTGGCCGGCATTGACGATCAGTGCGCCGCAGCCCGGCACGCGCAATTCGGCCTTGCCGCTGCTGAGCAGGGTGCGCACCGGCGTCGGATGGCCGAGCGTCTGGGCGATCACCGGCACGTTCCAGTGCTGCGCCTTGCGCTCAGGCTCGTTTTTGGTGAATTCGCCCTGGGTCAGCGTGACATGGGTATCGCCGTCGCGGCAGACGGTATCGCCGACTTCGACCAGCGGAACGCCGGCCTGCAGCGTGAAATCGTGGGCAATCGTGCGGATCGGCTTGTTGGCGGCCGCTTCGATGGCGCGCCACAGATCGTCGGACACCGTATTGCCGTAGGCGTGCTGTTTCATGTAGGCGCGCACCCCGGCGCGCCAGGCATCCGAACCGACATAGGATTCGAGCATGCGGATAACCGCTTCGCCTTTCTGGTAGGTGATTTCATCGAAGGCTTGGCTGGCCTGTTCGACCGTCCGAATGCGCTGCACCACAGGATGGGTCCCGGCGCCGGCGTCGCGCGCCATCGCATACTCGCGGCCATCGATATTGGCCAGCTCGGTATGCCATTGCGGACGCAGACGGGCGGTGGTCCGACTTTCCATCCACGAGGCGAAGCCCTCATTGAGCCAGATGTCGTCCCACCAGCGCATGGTCACCAGGTCGCCGAACCATTGGTGCGCCATTTCGTGGGCCGCCACCGAAAAGACGCGTTGTTTGTCGGCCTGGGTCGAGATGGCCGGGTCGAGCAAGAGCGTATGTTCGAAGGTGAAGATGGCGCCCCAGTTTTCCATCGCGCTGAAAAACTGGCTGGTGCCCGGAGCGGCGATATTGTCGAGCTTGGGCAGCGGGAACGGAATCGCAAAATAATCGTTATATTCGCGCAGCACCTCGGCCGAGGAAGCCAGCGCATAAGCTGCCTGTGCGCCTGCGCCTTTCTTGGTGATGACGCCCAGTTCGGTGCTGCCGGCCTGTTGCGTGGCGCGCTCGAAATCGCCGCTGGCGAAAAACAGCAGATAACTCGACATTTTCGGCGATGGCGGAAATTGCACGCGCGTCAGGCCGTTGCCGAGCACGGTGGTCTTGGCTGCCGGCATATTGCTGACGGCCAGATCGCCGCTCGGGACCGTGGCTGTCAGCGTGAACGTGGCTTTGTAGGCCGGTTCGTCCCATGACGGAATCATGTCGCGGGCGTCGGAGTTTTCAAATTGGGTAAACAAAGCCCGCTTGCTGCCGGCGGCAGTCTGGTAATCGACCGCGAACAGGCCGGCGGCCTGGGTGCCGATCTTGCCGGTATAGTCGAGCGTCAGGCGATAACTGCCTTTGGGCAGCGGGCGCTCGAATCTGAAGCTGGCCGTTTGCAGGGCCGGGTCGAGCGTGATGCGCGGCGCGTGGAAGTGTCCATGTCTTCCCGACAGGCGCGCGGCCTTGAAGGTGAGGTCGGCGGCATTGAGCGTGATGGTATCGGTTGTTTGCACGACCTCGATCGAGATCGTCACGCTGGCGGCAAACGTCATTTTTTGCGCATCGGGCGTCAGCGCCAGATCGTAATGGCTGGGGCGCACGGTGCGCGGCAATTGCGTGGTGACCGCAGGCGCCGAGGCCAGCGCGGGCAGGGCCGTGGCACCGACGATTGTGAAAACCAGCGCGGAAATGAAGGAACGACGCATTGCTACCTCTATCGGATTAAGGGAAATGGTGAAAAATGAGGTGAAAAATAGGATGGATTAAATAAGGCGGATTAAATGAGGCGGATTAAATGAGGCGGATTAAATAAGGCTGAACTCGCGATGAAAAATCGGCGGCGGGAATGGATAAAAAAAGCCAGGCGCATCCGCGCCTGGCCGTGTGATCGCGCTTCCGGAATCAGCCGTTATGCTCGACCCAAGTCGCAAAAGCATTGATAAATTTCTGCATGAATTGACGCGTGGCGTCGTTGCTCAGGCTGCCATCAGGCGCAAACAGGGCGCCGGCGCCGCCGATATAGGCTTCCGGTTGTTGCATGCATGGCACGTTCAGCGACATCAGCGATTGCCGCAAATGGTGGTTGGCGCCGAAACCGCCGAGCGCGCCCGGCGAGACGCTGATGATGGCGCCCGGCTTGCCGTTCCAGATGCTGGCGCCGTAGGGGCGCGAACCGACGTCGAGCGCATTTTTCAGCACGGCCGGTACCGAGCGGTTGTATTCGGCGGTGCAAAACAGGACGCCGTCGCGGTCTTGCATGGTTTGCCGGAATGCCGTCCATGCGGCCGGCGGCGCGCCGTCGGCATCGAGCTCCTCGTTATACAGCGGCAAGTCGCCGATTTCGACGATCTCGAGCTGCAGCGCGGCCGGCGCCAGTGCGCTGACCGCCAGCGCCATTTTTCGGTTGAACGATTGCTTGCGCAGACTGCCGATTAGTACCGCAATTTTTTTGACTGTCATCGTATTCTCCTTTCGTTCGTGATGCTTGCTATTGCGCGCGATGCGCAAGCCCGGATGGCCGTTCCGCTTATTGATATTCTTATTTATATTTGATCGTCATTTCTTTTAATAAATTGTCGGCATGATCGACTTCGCTCATCACCCACAACATATAACGGATATCGACATGGATGGCGCGCGTGATCGCACTGTCGAAATACCAGTCCTTGGCAATCGATTCATAGGTGGAATCGAAATTGAGACCGACCAGCTCGCCATCCTTGTTCATCACGGCCGAGCCGGAATTGCCGCCCGTCGTATCGGCGCTCGACAGGAAATTGACGGGCACCGTGCCGAGCACCGGATCGCTGAACTGGCCGTAGCGTTTGGCCTTGATCGCGGCCAGCAGCTTGGGCGGCGAGTTGAACGGTTTTTTGCCGGTGTCTTTTTCGAGAATGCCCTCGACGGTCGTAAAGGGGCTTTTCAGTATGCCGTCGCGCACGGCGTAGGGCGCCACGGTGCCATAGGTGATGCGCAGCGTCGAGTTGGCATCCGGGTAGACAGGCTTGCCTTGCGATTTCTTGAAGGCGATGATGGCCTGCATATAACGCGGCGTGACCAGTTCGAGCTTGCCGTCGAGGTCTTTGCGGCGCTCTTCGAGTGCGGTGGCGATGGCGTTCAGCTTGACTGCCAATTGCAGCAGGGCGTCATCGGACCGGGCGATCGTCGCCGCATCGGCATCGATCCAGCCCAGGCGCTGCGCGGTGTTGGCCAGTTGCGAGTGGCGGTACAGGGCATCGAGGCCATTGTTGGCCGGCAGCAGGGCGTCGAGACCGGCCGGATGCATTGCCGCCGGCAGCGCGCGGTAGTGCTGCAGGGCGGTCTGCCAGCGGGCCTGGTCGACGGTTCCGACCAGCGATTGTTCGAGGCGCGTCAGGCGGGCCTTGATGAAGGGCTGGTCGCGCTGTTGATAGCCGGGTTCGCGCTGCGCATCGGGTTTTTGCTTTTCCAGCGCCAGGCGGTACACGGTGTGCGCGCTTTTGAGCAGCTCGCTATTGGTCGCCAGCGACCATGCATATTCCTCATTGCTCAGCGCAATATCGGCGGCAATCGTGCGGTCGAGCTCGGACAGCATGATTTGCGTGGCGCCCGGCTGGGCCTTGAGCCAGGTGCGGAACTCGGCGTCTTGCTTGACCTTGATCGCGACGATGTCTTTGCGGGCGAAGGCGTCGAGCAGGCCGCGGGTTTTCTTCATGCGGTTTTGCAGCGATTTCTCGACGCTGGCGTAGCGCACTGTCCATTCGGGATTGGCGGCGGTGCTCTTGGCGATGGTGTCGATATCGGCCTGCAAGGCGGCGACCTGCAAGGGGTAGGCAACGTCGCGCGCGGCGCGGATCTCGACCGGCAGCTTGTAGCGGCTGGTGCGGCCCGGATAGCCGGCCAGCAGGACGGGGTCGCCGGTCTTCAAGCCTTCGGCCGAGACCACCAGGAATTTCTTGGAACGGTAGGGCACATTGTCCGGCGACGGATCGGCCGGTTTGCCATCCTTGCCGACATAGGCGCGCAAGAATGAGAAATCACCGGTCTGGCGCGGCCATTCGTAATTGTCGATGTCGCCGCCGAAATTGCCGATGCCTTCGGCCGGCGCATAGACCAGGCGCACGTCGCGGATCATCATCTGGCGGATCAGATAATATTCGAGGCCGCGATGAAAGCTCGGTACCGAACAGCGGTAGGAAGGGTCTTTTTCGCATTGGGCGACCAGCGCCTTGATGCGGTTCTGTATCTCGTCGTGGCGGGCGCGCGGACTGAGCGACCTTTTCAAATCCTGCGTGAGCTCGAGTGTGACGTCCTCGATTTTGTCGGTGACGTAAATGCGTTCGTTAGGGCCGGCCGGCAGTTCTTCGGCGCGGGTTTTGGCCAGGAAGCCATCGGCGATGTAATTATGGGCGGCGCTCGAATTGCGCTGCACGGCACCGTAGCCGCAATGGTGGTTGGTCACGACCAGCCCATCGGGCGAGACAAAAGAGGCCGAACAGCCGGGCAAGGCGACGATCGCGCCCAGCGGGGAGCGGCTGAGGTCGCCCAGTTTGCCGGGCGAAGTGGTGATGCCGATGCGCTTTAGCTCCGCCTTCAATTGCGGCAGCTGGTAGGGTTGCCACTGACCTTCGTCGGCGTGTGTCAGGCCGGTGCTGGCAAGCAGAATGATGGGGAGCAGATTCTTGAATGAGGTCATGAGGGCGCGCGGACATAAGTAAACATGTACTAAAGTATAACAGCGCCGCCTGCCCCGGCGCTGTTTTTCAGCTCTGCCGCTGCCGGGCCCGGCGCCGGCGCGCGCCGGCG
>JAIZVZ010000046.1 GCA_021768485.1 Oxalobacteraceae bacterium
ATCGAAATGGATGCCGCCAGCAATCGCGGCGTCGATGAAATGGCGGCCCTGCTCGAGCAGGCCGTGTATGCGCCGTCGAATGCGCGCTTCAAGGTCTATATGATCGACGAAGTGCACATGCTGACCAATCACGCCTTCAATTCCATGCTGAAGACGCTCGAAGAGCCGCCCGAGCATGTCAAATTCATTCTGGCGACCACCGACCCGCAAAAAATCCCGGTCACCGTATTGTCGCGCTGTCTGCAATTTAATCTCAAGCAAATGCCGCCCGGCCAGATCATCAGTCATCTGGAAGACATCCTCGGCCAGGAACAGATCGAATGCGAGACGCCGGCGCTGCGCTTGCTGGCGGCCGGCGCCCACGGTTCGATGCGCGATGCGCTGTCGCTGACCGACCAGGCTATCGCTTATGCGGCCGGCAAGGTCACGCTCGATGCGGTGCAAGGCATGCTCGGCGCGCTCGATCAATCGTATCTGATCCGCGTGCTCGACGCGCTGGCCCGCCAGGACGGCGCCGATATGCTGGCGGTGGCCGACGATATGGCCAGCCGCAGCCTCTCTTATAATGGCGCCTTGCAAGATCTGGCGACATTGCTGCATCGCATTGCATTGGCGCAAACAGTGCCGTCGGCCGTGCCCGACGACTTGCCCGAACTGGCCGATATCTTGCGCCTGGCCGGCCTGTTCGATGCCGAGGAAGTGCAACTGTTTTATCAGATCGCTGTTCACGGCCGCAATGACCTAGGTCTGGCGCCCGACGAATTCGCCGGTTTCAGCATGACCTTGTTGCGCATGCTGGCATTTCGGCCGGTGGCCGCAGCCGGCAGCGCTGCGCCAGCCGGTTCTGCCCCAGCCAGCCCGGCGCCGGCCGCACGCAGCGCACCGGCGCGCAGCGCGCATGCGATGCCGGCCACGGCCGCGTCGGCGCCGCGCGCCAGCAGCGTGGTGCCGCCTGCCGTGCAGTCTGCGATGCCGGCCGCCGCGCCGCGTCCTGCCGCCAGCCAGCACAACGCGCCCGCGCAGGACAGGCAAACCGAATCGCATGGCAATGTTGCCGCCGCCCGTACTGCCGGCTTGAGTCCCGCCATGGCGGCGCTGGCCGCTGCCCGCGGCGGTAGCGCCGCCAGCCAGGCGCGCGCAGCAGGGGCAACGGCGCGCACCAGCGTGCCTGCCGTTTCCACCGTTTCCCCCTCATCTGTCTCCGCGTCATCTGCCGCAGGCGCGCCGGGCATGCAGCGGTCCGGCCCGGGCGCGGCTCAAGGCGCCGCCGGCACCGCGCCGGCGAGCCATCCGGCCGCGCATGCGGCGATGCATCAGGCTGCTGAGTCGACCACGCATAAAGCCACCGAGGCTGTCGGTGGCAATGTTGGCGCGCGCAGGTCGGACGACGCGGCGCCGCCGCCATGGGCGACAGCCGCACCGTGGGACGACGATGCCGGCTGGAGCAGCGGTGCGCCGGCCGACGTGAATCTCGAGACCGATTTTGGCCATGCCTCTGCCGCCGCGCGGCCTGAAGCCGTGGCCGCTGCGGGGGCCGCCACAGGGGCTGCTAGCATGCAACAGCCCGAGGCAAAAGCAGACCCGAGAATCGACCATGCCGCCGCGCCGGCAGCGCCCGAGCGGCGCCAGCCGGCGGCGCCGGCCAGGCCACTGGTCTTGACGCCAGTGCCATCGCTGTCCTGGGATGGCGACTGGCAAAGCCTGGCGCGCGCTTTGCCGGTGCGTGGCGTCGCCCAGCAACTGGCTTTGCAAAGCGAATTTGCCGGCTGCGATGTCGACAGCCATATGGCGACGTTTCGCTTGCTGGTGCCGATCGAAACCTGGCGTACGGCCGCCAATCTGGAAAAACTCGGTGCCGCACTGTCCGAGCATTTCGGCAAAAAAATTGCCGTCACGGCCGAGATCGGCGCGGTCACGCATACGGCCAGCAATACCATCATGGCCGAACGCATGCAGCGCCAGCAGCGGGCAGAAGACACTGTGCAGGGCGACCCTTTTGTGCAAAAGATGATGCGCGAATTTAATGCCATCGTCGTGCCCGGTTCGGTCAAACCGCTATCTCCCTGACGCCGTTTGCGCTGCGGCGCAGACGGCGCCGTTGGATGGCAATGAAATAAACAATAAAATACAATGTATTGAAACCGGCGCCGGCTCTGGCCGTCGCCATGCCCCATAATGAAAAAAGAACAGGACCCATCATGATGAAAAACCAACTGGCTGGCTTGATGAAACAGGCGCAGGCAATGCAAGAGAACATGAAGAAGGCGCAAGAGCAGCTGGCGCTGATCGAAGTCGAGGGCCAGTCCGGTGCCGGTCTGGTGAAAGTGACGATGACTTGCAAGAATGAAGTCAAGCGCGTCGTCATCGATCCGTCGCTGCTGGCCGAAGACAAGGACATGCTCGAAGATCTGGTGGCCGCGGCCTTTAACGATGCGGCGCGCAAGGCGCTGACGACGTCCGAAGAAAAAATGAGCGGTTTGACGGCCGGCATGCCAATGCCGCCCGGCTTCAAGCTGCCGTTCTGATCAGCGCGATGGTGACGCTGGCGTACGCCACGGCTGTGCGATGAAGACGCCGTCGAGCCTGGAGCTGCTGACCGAATCGCTGCGGCGCCTGCCCGGCATCGGTCCGAAGTCGGCCCAGCGCATCGCCTTTCACATGTTGCAGCACGATCGCGACGGCGCGGCGCAGCTGGCGCGCGCGCTCGAAACGGCCGTCAATACCATCCATCACTGTGCGCTGTGCAATACCTTTGCCGAACATCCGGTGTGCGACACCTGTCTCGACCCCGAGCGCGACAAGAGCATGCTGTGCGTGGTCGAGACGCCGGCCGATCAATTGATGATCGAGCAGACGCTCACTTTCAAGGGCTTGTACTTCGTGCTGATGGGGCGCCTGTCGCCGCTCGACGGTATCGGGCCCAAGGATTTACACCTCGACAAGCTGATTTCGCGTGCCGCCGACGGCAGCGTTGCCGAAGTCGTATTGGCCACCAATTTCACCAATGAGGGTGAAGCGACCGCGCATTATCTGAGCGAAATGCTGAAGGCGCGCGGGTTGCGGGTCAGCCGCCTGGCGCGCGGCGTGCCGGTCGGCGGCGAGCTCGAATATGTCGATGCCGGCACCATTGCGCGCGCCATGCTCGACCGCCGCGCCACCTGAGGACGGCGCGGGCAGTCTGCGCTGCCGGCCGCCGTTTTTCATATGGACGGACTCATTTGTTGTGCGGTGCTTCGGCCTGGCTGCGCTGCTCGAGGCCGCCGCCGAGCGCGCGGTACAAATCGATCGCATTGGTCTGGCGCAGCAATTGCACCTGCACCAGCGTCTGCTCGGCGGTGAACAGTTCGCGTTCGGCGTCGAGGACATCGAGCGAACTGGCGATGCCGTTCTTGAAGCGCAGATTCGACAGCATCAGGCGCTCGGCCTCGGCCGCTTGCACCGCGCGCTGGGCCGCGACCTGCTGCTCGAGCAGGTCGCGCGCCACCAGCGCATCGGCGACTTCGCGAAACGCGACCTGGATCGTTTTTTCATAATCGACCACTGCCAGCTCGGTGCGTACCTTGGCCAGCTCGAGGTTGCCGCGGTTGCGCCCGGCGTCGAACAGCGGCAATATCAGCTGCGGCGCAAACGACCAGCTCCCCGAGCCGCTGTCGAACAGGCCCGACAGTTCGCTGCTGGAACTGCCGACACCGGCGGTCAGCGCTATGCGCGGGAAAAAGGCGGCGCGCGCGGCGCCGATGTTGGCATTGGCGGCCATCAGCCTTTGCTCGGCGGCGCGGATGTCTGGCCGCTGCTGCAACAGCGCGGACGGCAGGCCCGGCGGAATCTCGGCGATTGCCGCCGTCAGCGGTGAACCGGCTGCCGCCTCGAACGCGACCTTGTCGGGCGTTGCCGGCAGCGCTTCGATATCGGTCAGCGGCGCGCCGACCAGCAAGCTCAGGGCGTTGACGCTTTGCGCGCGCTGGCGCGCCAGCGTCAGTAGCGAGGCGCGTGCCGAAAACAGCAGCGTCTCGGCCAGGCGCAAGTCGAGCCGGGAGGCGGCGCCGGCATCGAAGCGTCGTTGCGTCAGCCGGTAGCCGGCATCGCGGCCGCTGGCGGTGCGCAGCGCCAGCACATATTGTTCGGCGTAGGCGCGCTCGCTCAGATAGGCTTTCGCCACCTCGGCTACCAGCGAAATCTGGAAGGCATCGCGCGCCTCGCGCGTGGCCAGGTATTGGGCCAGCGCCGAATCGCTCAGGCTTTTGACGCGGCCGAAAAAGTCGAGTTCGAACGCGGCCAGATTGGCGCCCACCGTATAGCTCTGGCTGAGGTAGGGAGCGCCGGTCGTCGATTGCACCGCCGGCACCCTGGCGCGGCTGCCGCCGGCATTCAGGTTCAGGTTGGGCAGGCGATCGGCGGCCTGCACGCGATACAAGGCGCGCGCTTCCTCGATGTGCAAGGCGCTGCCGCGCAGGTCGCGGTTATTGGCCAGTGCCAGCGCAATATAGCGTTGCAGGCGCGAATCGGGAAAAAACGCGCGCCAGGCGATCTGGCTTGCCGCCGCGCCGCCGGGGGCCGGCTGCGCATCGCCGGTTCTTGGATAGGTTGCGGCAACCGGCGCTGCCGGCCGCACATAGTGCGGGGTCAGCGAGCAGCCGACGCACAGCGCGGCCAGGGCCATTTGCAGAGCCAAACCCGGAACCAAACCCGGAACCAATTTCTGTTCGGCGGCGAGGGCGGGGCGGCTTGCCGGAATCGTCGAATTATTCATGCTTGTGCTCCGTATCTTCATGCGCGCTGCCGGCCGTCGGCGGCTGCGGCTGGCGCCGCAGGCCGGCGCCAAACAGCTTGCGCACCGCGACAAAAAATACCGGCACCAGAAATACCGCCAGCACGGTTGCCGTGAGCATGCCGCCCATGACGCCGGTGCCGATCGCGCGCTGGCTGGCCGAGCCGGCGCCGCTGGCGACCACCAGCGGCAGCACGCCGAGGATGAAGGCCATCGAGGTCATCAGAATCGGACGGAAGCGCAGATGCACGGCCTCCAGCGTGGCATCGATCAGGCCCCGGCCTTCGGCCTGCAAATCCTTGGCGAATTCGACGATCAGGATCGCGTTCTTGGCCGACAGGCCGATGATGGCGATCAGGCCGACCTTGAAATAGACATCGTTGGGCATGCCGCGCAAATAGGTCGCCAGAACCGCGCCGAAAATCCCCAGCGGCACCACCAGCAGCACCGATAACGGAATCGAGGTGCTCTCGTACAGCGCCGCCAGCACCAGGAACACCGCCAGCAGCGATAGCGCAAACAGCGCCGGCGCCTGCGAACCCGAAGTTTTTTCTTCGAGCGACTGGCCGGTCCATTCGAAGCCGAAGCCGACCGGCAGGCGGGCTGCCAGTCTTTCCATCTCATCCATCGCCTCGCCGGTGCTGCGGCCGGCGGCGGCATCGCCCGATATCTTGAACGCCGGATAGCCGTTGTAGCGAATCAGCTGGACCGGGCCGACGATCCAGCGCGCTTTGGCGAACGAGGAAAACGGCACCATGCTGCCGCTGCTCGAGCGCACGTTCAGGCGCATCAGATCATCGGGCTGCAGCCGCTGCGGGGCATCGGCCTGGACGATGACGCGCTGCTGGCGGCCCTGGCTCTGGAAATCGTTGATATAGCTCGAGCCGAGCGCAGTCGACAACATGCTGTTGATGTCGGCAAACGGGACGCCCAGCGCATTGGCCTTGTCGCGGTCGATCTCGACCTGCAGCTCCGGCGCGTCTTCCAGGCCTTCCGGCCGCACGCCCGCCAGCAAGGCGCTCTGGCCGGCCATGCCCAGCAATTGATTGCGGGCAGCCAGCAAGGCCTCGTGGCCGAGGGCGCCACGGTCCTGCAGGCGGAAGGTGAAGCCGGTGGCATTGCCGAGTTCGGGGATGGGCGGCGGGCTGAGCGGGAACACGATGGCGTCGCGAATCTGCATGAAGGCGCCGAAGGCCTTGCCGGCGATGGCGGCGGCCGATTGCGCGGCACCGCGTTCGGACCAGTCGGTCAGCGGCACGAACACCAGGCCGGCATTTTGGCCGTTGCCGGAAAAGCTGAAACCGGTCACGCCGATCGTGCGCGCCACGCCGGCCTGCTTTTGAAAATACTGTTCGATCTGCTTGACTACCGCCAGCGTGCGGCTGGCGCTGGCGCCCGGCGGCAGCTGGACGTTGGTGACGATATAACCCTGGTCTTCGTTGGGCAGGAAGGACGACGGCAGGCGGCTGTAGAGCAGGCCGACGCACAGCACGATCAGGCCGTAGAGCAGGAAGTAAGGGCCGGTCTTTCTGATGATTGCGGCCACCGCGTCCTGGTATTTGTCGGCGGTGCGCGAAAAGCCGCGGTTGAACCAGCCGAAGAATCCCTTGCGCTCGAGGTGCTCGCCTTTGGGGATCGGTTTGAGGATGGCGGCGCACAGCGCCGGCGTCAGCGACAGCGCCATCAGCGCCGAAAAGCCCATCGAGGCCACCATCGACAGCGAAAACTGGCGATAGATGGCGCCCACGGCGCCGCCGAAGAAGGACATCGGAATGAATACCGCCACCAGCACCAGGGTAATGCCGACGATGGCGCCCGAAATCTGCGACATCGCCTTTTGCGTCGCCGCGCGCGGATCGAGTCCCTCCTGGCTCATGATGCGTTCGACGTTCTCGACCACCACGATGGCGTCGTCGACCAGGATGCCGATCGCCAGCACCATGCCGAACATGGTGAGTACATTGATCGAAAAGCCGAATGCCGACAGCATCGCGAAAGTGCCGAGCAGGGCAATCGGCACCACGATGGTCGGAATCAGCGTATAGCGTATGTTTTGCAGGAACAGATACATCACCAGAAATACCAGCGCGACCGCTTCGACCAGCGTCTTGACCACTTCCTCGATCGAGATCTGGACGAATAGCGAGGTATCGTAGGGAATCGCATAGCTGACGCCGGGCGGAAAATATTTTGCCAGCTCGTCCATCTTGGCCCGCACCGCCTTGGCCGTGCCGAGCGCATTGGCGGTCGGCGACAGCTGGACCGCAATCGCCGAGGTCGGGTTGCCGTTCAGGCGGGCGGCCGTCGCATAGGCCTGGCCGCCCAGTTCGATGCGGGCCACGTCTTTCAGGCGCGCCACGGCGCCGTTTGGCGTGGCGCGCAAGACGATGTCGCCGAACTCGTCGACGCTGCGCAGCTGGCCGCTCACCACGATGGGTGCCGAGATTTGCTGCGTTCCCGGACTGGGCAAGTCGCCGAGCGTGCCGGAGGCGACGATGGCATTTTGGCC
Organism: Oxalobacteraceae bacterium; assembly: GCA_021768485.1. Classification (GTDB taxonomy): domain Bacteria; phylum Pseudomonadota; class Gammaproteobacteria; order Burkholderiales; family Burkholderiaceae_D; genus JAIZVZ01. The sequence goes on from JAIZVZ010000046.1 coordinate 7,278, forward strand.
GCGGATGGCATTGGCGATGTCGTCGGCATTCAGTTTGAGGCCAATCAGCTTGGCGGGATCGATCCAGATGCGCATCGCGTGTTCTGTGCCGAACTGCAAGGTCTGGCCGACGCCGGGCACGCGCCGGATTTCATTGACGACATTGCGCGACAAATAGTCGCCGAGGCCGACCGGGTCGAGCCGGCCGTCGGTCGAGGACAGCGTGATGAACAGCAGGATGTTGCTGCGCGCCTTGTTGACCTGGACTCCTTGCTGGACCACCGCTTGCGGCAGGCGCGACTCGACGCGCTTGATGCGGTTTTGCACATCGACCGATGCGAGGTCGGGATTGGTGCCGGGCAGGAAGGTGACCGTGATTTGCACCTGGCCATTGGCCTGGCTTTGCGATTCCATGTATTGCAGGCCGTCGGCGCCGTTCATTTCCTGTTCGATCACGCTGGTGACGCTGTCGTCGAGGTTTTGCGCGGTCGCGCCCGGATAGGCGGCGGTAATGACGATCGAAGGCGGCGCAATGGTCGGGTATTGCGATACCGGCAAGCGCGGGATCGACAGCACGCCGCCCAATATGATAAATAGCGCGATCACCCAGGCGAAGACGGGGCGGTCGATAAAGAACTGTGCCATCCGCGTCTCCTTCGCTCAGGGAACAGATTTTGCGGCAGCCGAGGCGGCGGCCGGCGCGCGTGCGGCCGGAGCAGGAGCAGGAGCAGGAGTCACAGCAGCGGCGGCGGATGGTGTCGCGAATGCCGGCGCGGTGGCTGGTCCGGCCCACGGCATCGGCGTCACGGGCGCGCCCGGCTTGACCTTTTGGAAGCCGTCGACGATGACGCGCTCGCCGGCTTTCAGCCCCGAGCTGACGACCCAGTCATTGCCTTGCAAGGTGTCGGCGCGCACCTGGCGCACCTGCACCTTGTTGTCGGCGCCGACAACGAATACCGAAGCGCCTTCCGGCGAGCGGATCACGGCCTGTTGCGGCACGGTGATGGCGGCCACATTGACCGCCTGTTCGAGCCTGGCGCGAACATAGGTGCCAGGCAGCAGCGTATGTTTAGGATTCGGAAATTCGGCGCGCAACAGGATGGCGCCCGTGCTTTCGTCGACCGTACTTTCTGAAAATTGCAGCTTTCCGGCTTGCGCATAGATGCTGCCGTCGTCGAGCAGCAAGCGCACTCTGGCTTGTTGCTTGCCGACGCTGGCCAGTTGGCCGTCGGCCAGCATTTTTTGCAGCCGCATCACTTCTGTCGACGATTGCGACATGGTCACGAAAATCGGATCGAGTTGCTGCACCGTGGCCAGCGGCGTCGCCTCGCCCTGGCCGACCAGCGCGCCTTCGGTCACCAGGGCGCGGCCGATGCGGCCCGAGATCGGCGCCGTCACCGTGGTATAGCCGAGGTTGAGCGCCGCGCTCTGGCGGGCCGCTCTGCTCGATGCGACGTCGGCTGCGGCTTGCTGCTGCGCCGTCAGCGCATCGTCGTATTCCTGGCGCGAGATCGCATTTTGTTCGATGAGCGGCGTATAGCGTTTTACCTTCAGGCTGGCCTGCGCCAAGTTCGCTTCGGCTTTGCGCACGGCTGCGCTGGCACTATCGTAGGCGGCCTGGAAGGGCGCCGGATCTATGCGAAACAGCAATTCGCCGGCATGGACGTCGCCGCCTTCGCGAAAGGCGCGCCGCAGCACCACGCCGGCAGCGCGCGCCCGTACTTGCGCGATGCGCGACGCTTCGAGCCTGCCCGGCAATTCCGTCTCCAGCGTCAGGCGCTGGGCGCCTGTGGTCACGATCGAGACCTGGGGCGGCGGCATGCCACCGGCCGACCCTTGCTGTGATTTCCCGCCACATGCTCCCAGCGCCGACAAGATCAATACAAAGATGCCCCGGCATTTTGCAGAGTTGGTCAAGATCATAAATATTCTCGCACGTAGAATGGGCGCCGTCGCGATGACAGCGAGGTCAACAAAGTCTTTTCACGAATGCGCTCGTCGGCTTCGTCTTGAGTTGCATCAGCAGTCCTGTCATGAATTTGCTCCTGAATTTTCTCCGGAAGCATGCTCATTGGCCCTGCGGTGTTGGCATGCGCAAGGGCCGGCTCATCATTGCTTGTTGATATACATGCGCCGATGACACATGTAAATTGCATTATTTCAATACTATGGGGATGGCGGTGAAACCTTGATGTGCTACCCGCGCGCGACTTGAAATTCACACCTCAGGCGCAGCGGGGTTCATCAATGCAGTTTATCAAAACTATGGTTTCAGTATTGATCACGATGCAGAGGCAGGCATGATTGGCGTAAAAAATTACGCAGGCAATAATTTATGAAAAACAACAAGCGGCACCGCGATTGCCGGCGCCGCCATGTTGGCGATCTCTCAGATAATATTGGGCAACTTATTGTTGGCTTTTTGACCGTGCGGGCGCAACGCCATGGCGTGCATGGCGTCTTGCTGTGGCCGCGATGTACAAGGCCTGCCTAGCGCACGACCGATTGATGTTGCGACATTTGTTGCGCCAGTTGCTGATGCTGTTCCACCACCTGCAACATCGATGCGCTGAGTGCCTTCAAGTCGGGATCTTGTGCCCTGTTGTTGATATTGTTTAATAAGCGGTGGGTTTTTTCATGGTCTCTGATCCCTCCCTTGCTAATGTAATTTTTGTCGAAAGTGGCGACCGGCATTGCCTTGAACATCACTAACTGTGTCTTGTTGGCGATATCGTCAGCGCTTGGCAGCGTGACGCCCTTTTTCAGGGCCAGCTGCTGCAAGTCTTCCAGCGCTTTGCTGTGATCGGTCAGCATACGATTGGCAAAGCTGAGTACCGAGTCATTTTTCGACTTGCTTTGCGCGAGCTTCGCCAGTTCGATTTCAGCCATGTTTTGATACGCCAGTTCGCGGATGAAATTGCGGTCGCGCGTGCTGATGCCGGCGGTGCTGCCGCTTGCTGTACTGCTGGTGGTGGTCGCGGTCGTGTCGCTGGTGCTGTTCTGGCTGGTGCTGGTTTGCGCTGCCGGCGAGCTGGTTTGCGCGGCGGCGACGGCCGTCGTCAGGAACAGTGCAAGCGCAGCAGCCATGCTGGAAGGGATTTTATTGCTCATCATATTTACTCCTTTTCGGACGGCAAATATCGAAGAAGAGCCTTGAAGATACAGGCATACGGCATATCGACCAGGGCATATCGGCCAGGGCATATCGGCGTGCCAGGCCTGTGCATGCTGCCACGCATGCTTGTTAATGTTGAAATTTTTGACTCGGTCGCTGCCGCGTAGTTCAACCTATCTGCAGTCGCGGCGCGCCAGGTCATTGCCTGCGGCTGGGCGCAGGGGGGCAAGCCCCCGTCTGGCGGTGGCCGGTCTGGACGTGTCGGTGACGGCCGTCTCAGGACGCGGCAATAATCTGTTCGAGTTTGATGGCGTCGGCGCAGAATTGGCGAATGCCCTCGGCCAGTTTTTCGGTCGCCATGGCATCGTCGTTCAGCATGGCGCGAAACGTTTTTTGGTCGAGCGATAATTTGTCGAGATTGCTTTGCATGGCGATTTGCGGGCTCAGTTTGCGCTCGACGCTGGCCGTGCTTTCTGCCAGTTTTTGCAATAGTTCCGGGCTGATGGTGAGCAGGTCGCAACCGGCCAGTTCCAGAATCTGCGAAGTGTTGCGAAAGCTCGCTCCCATGACTTCGGTGGCATGGCCGAACTTGCGGTAATAGCTGTAGATGCGCTTGACCGACTGCACGCCGGGGTCGTCGGCGCCGCTATAGTCGGCGCCGGTCGATTTTTTATACCAGTCGTAGATGCGGCCGACGAACGGCGAGATCAGTTGCGCGCCGGCCTCGGCGCAGGCCACCGCCTGCGGCAGCCCGAACAGCAGCGTCATATTGCAGCGGATACCTTCCTGCTCGAGCACGCGGGCGGCCTCGATGCCTTCCCAGGTCGAGGCGATCTTGATCAGGATGCGTTCGCGCTCGATGCCGTGGGCCTGATACAGGGCGATCAGCTCGCGCCCCTTGGCGATGGTGCCGGCGGTGTCGAACGACAGGCGGGCATCGGTCTCGGTCGAGACGCGGCCCGGCACGATGCGCAGGATTTCGAGGCCGAAGGCCACCAGCAGGCGATCCATCAGCTGTTCGAGCGAGGCGCCGCGGTTGTCGCGCACGGTCCTGGCCAGCAGCGGCTTGTAATCGTCTTTTTGCGCCGCCTTCAAAATCAGCGAGGGATTGGTGGTCGCATCGCGCGGGGTGAACGCCAGCATGCTCTGAAAGTCGCCGGTATCGGCAACCACGGTCGTATATTGTTTTAGCTGTTCTAATTGGTTCATGGCGGACAAGGTGGAGGAATGAGTAGAGAAATGTTTGATCTATTGTACCGAAAGCGATGCCGATTATGTTGGTGTCTTGTCAAGCATGATAATCCGTGTTTTTGATCGACCCCGGGGCAAATTCAGGCGGACAAGCAGCTTTAGCCGATGAAAGAATCGAATTGCAAATCGCGTTCTTGCAGCGCTTTTTGGGCGTGCTGCATTTTTTTGCGAAATTCCGGCCCGCGCTGCAGGGCCATGCCCACCGCCAGGATATCGATCACGACCAGATAGGCCAGGCGCGCCGAGATCGGCGTGTAGGGATCGGTGTTGAAGACCAGGTCGATCGCAATCTGCACCGTCGCCAGTTCGGCCAGCGGCGTGCCGCTGGGCGCCAGCACGATGATGTCGGCGCCGCCCTGGCGCGCCAGCGCCACGCTGTGCAGCAGGGCGCGATTGGTGCCGCGCTGCGAGATGGCCACCACCACATCGCCGCTTCGCAGCAGCGAGGCGGCAATTGCGTGGATGGCCGGGTCGGCATAGGCCACGCTCGGCACGCCCGAGCGGAAAAATTTGTGCTGGGCATCGGCGGCGATAATGCCGGAGGTGCCATGACCATAGAATTCGATGCGCGCGGCACGCCCCAGAATGTGCAGTGCGCGCTCGATCGCCAGCGGCTCGAGGTTGTTGCGCAGGTCGAGCAGGGTATTGATCGAGCGGCTGCAGATCTTGTCGACCAGATCGGACGCCAGATCGTCTTGCATCGGCAGTTCGCTGGCGCCGGGCAGCGCCAGCGCCAGGCCTTGCGCCAGTTTCAGCTTGAATTCTTGCCAGCCTTCGTAGCCGAGCGTGCGGCAAAAGCGCACCACGGTCGGCTCCGATACCTTGGCGCTGTGCGCCAGCGCCGTGATATTGTCGCGCACGGTGTCGGCCGGATGGCGCAGGACCGCTTGCGCGACTTTGTATTCGGCCTTTGACAGCGTGTCGAGGCGGCTGCGGATCAGGTCGAGCAGCATCTCAGTCCTCCGGCAGCGCTTCTTCGCGCCATTGCAGGCCGTCGCGGCCGATCAGGGCGCTGGCCGCAGCCGGTCCCCACGAGCCGGCAGCATATGGCAGCGGCGTGCTTTCCTGCTGCTCCCAGTAATCGAGAATCGGCTCCACCCATTCCCAGGCCGCTTCCAGTTCGTCGCCGCGCATGAATAGCGTCAGCTGGCCGCGCAGGATATCGAGCAACAGCCGTTCGTACGCTTCCATGCGCGGGGTCTTGAACGATTCGCGGAAGTCCAGTTCGAGTTCGGCCGGCTTGAGGCGCATGCCGTCGCCCGGTGTCTTGGCCATCAGGTTCATGCGCAAGCCTTCGTCGGGTTGCAGGCGGATCACCAGGCAGTTCGGCGCGAAGCTGCCGACCGGCTGCGTAAAGATCGAGTGCGGGATCGATTTGAAGCGCACCACGATTTCGGCCAGGCTGTCGGTCATGCGCTTGCCGGTGCGCAGGTAGAACGGCACGCCGGCCCAGCGCCAGCTGTCGATCTCGGCTTTCAGGGCGACATAGGTTTCGGTGCGCGAATGCTGGCCCACTTCCTGTTCGTCGCGGTAGCTGGCGACCGCCTCGCCTTTGACATAGCCGGCGCGGTACTGGCCGCGCACCACGTTTTGCGCCAGCGTGGTCGGCGTGAATTTTTTCAGCGAGCGCAGCACTTGCAGCTTTTCGTCGCGCACGGCGTCGGGCGCGATCGAGGTCGGCGGCTCCATGGCCACGATGCACAGCAGTTGCAGCAAATGGTTTTGCAGCATGTCGCGCAGCGCGCCCGAGGTGTCGTAATAGCCCATGCGGTTGCCCACGCCAATTTCCTCGGCGATCGTGATCTGGACGTCGGAAATCCACTCGCGGCGCCAGAGCGGCTCGAACAGGATATTGCCGAAGCGCAGAGCCAGCAGGTTTTGCACGGTCTCCTTGCCCAGGTAATGATCGATGCGGTAAATCTGCGATTCGGCAAACACTTCGCCGACCTCGGCATTGATCTGCTTGGCGCTGGCCAGGTCGCGTCCGAGCGGCTTTTCGAGCACCACGCGGCTGTTGCTGGTCGCCAGGCCGCGCGCGGCCAGATTGTGGCAGATCTGCGCGAACAGGTGCGGCGGCGTGGCCAGGTAAAACACGCGCGTGAGCGCCGGCTCGGGGCGCAGCACATCGACCAGCGGCTGATAGCTGGCGGCATCGGTGCCGTCGAAGGCGACGTAGACGATGCGCTGGCAAAATTTATCCCAGGCCTTGGCGTTGAGCGCGCCCGGTTTGATATGCGGTTTCGAGGTGGCGTTGACGCTGTCGATGAATTGCTGTTGATCCCAGGCATGGCGGGCCACGCAAATGATGCGCGATTGCGGCGGCAAGTCCTTGGCGACGTCGCGCGCATACAGGGCCGGCAAGAGTTTTCGCATCGCCAGATCGCCGCTGCCGCCAAACAAGACCAGATCGAAATCGTTGAGAGTCATATCAAGGCCACCAAGGAGGGGAAACCGCCCCGAGCATGCACGCCGGTACGGGCTTGCGGACGGCTGATGCAAAGGTATATGTAAATTTACTACGAGAAATAGCGTCTGCCGACGATTTTACTACATTCCGGTGAGCGGAACGTGAATTGATCGAGGCCCGACCGGGCCGCGCCAATGATGGCCCGGTGCAAGGAAGCCGAGTTTAAAGCCGAGTGTAAAGCCGAGGGGCGCCGGTGGTGTCAAAGCAGATGGCACAGGCCGTACAATGCGGCGCCGTTGACGGCCACGCACAGCCAGAACATCACGGTAAAGCTGGTCTTGCGGGTTTTGTGGCGCAGCAATTGCTGCGCCGCCAGCGCGCCGGGCCAGCCGCCGGCCAGGCTCCACAGATGCAGCGTATGCTCGGGCAGGCGCCAGCGGCCGGCCTTGGCATTGGCCTTGTCGATCGCATACAGGGCAAAGCAGACTGCGCTGGCCACGCCGTACAGTGCGATGATTTGCGGCGGCAGCCGCCCCAGGCAGGTGGCCAGCGCCAGCGCGCCGAAAAATACAGCGCTCAGCACGACGCCGAAAAAATTATTCATTCGGAAAATCACAGCAAAATGGTGTGCATGCGTGGCCGCACGCGATAAGCGGGGACTGCCCGGAATGCATCTGGCCGGCGCGCCGCTTCACCGCGCGCGCCAGACGCTCTGCTTACGGCAGATAGACATGTTCGGTGCGACCCGCGACATCGACGCGCAGCGACAGCACGCGGCCGCTGAGCGGATACTCGGCCAGTTCGGCCGCCGGACGGCCAGCGCTGGCGCTGGTGATGAAGAGGGTGCGCAGATCGGGGCCGCCGAAGGCCACCATGGTCGGACAACGCAGCGGCAGCAAGACTTCCTGCAGCACGCTGCCGTCGGCAGCCAGGCGCAGCAGGCGACCGCCTTCGTACATGGCGCACCAGTACGCGCCCTCGACATCGACGGCGGCGCCATCGGGGCGGCCCAGATAGTCATCGGCCTCGCGCGCGCCGGGAAACTGGCGCAACACGCGCATCGGACCGAGCTTGGCGCTGGCGACATCGAAATCCATCCTGCGGATCGTGTGGCCGGCGGTGTCGGCCTGGTACATGGTGCGCTGGTCGGGCGAAAACGCCAGGCCGTTGGCGCTGCTCATGCCGCCCGACCACGCCAGATGCACGGTGCCGCGTTCGAGATAAAACATTTGCGCGTCTTGCTGCCCGCCTGACTCGCTGCGTGTGCCGACCCAGAAACGGCCGGCGCCATCGACCCGGCCATCGTTGAAGCGGGCCGTCTTGGTGTCGTATGGGGCGCCGGCAATCGCGGTCAGGGCGCCGGCCAGAATGGCGGTGCGCTCCTGGCCGAGGTCGGTGAGCTTGGTGTCGAGGTGGAAAAAGCCGCTGCGCAGCGCCACTACCAGACCGCCGGCCGCGCAGCGCGCGATGGCGGCCGGCTCCGACGGCATCAGCCAGCGCCGGTGCAGGCCCGACGCCAGGTGCAGGCGGTGCACGGCAAAGCCGAGGATGTCGACCCAGTACAGCGCGCCTTCATCCTTATGCCATAGCGGGCATTCGCCGACCTGCATAGCGCTGTCGAACGCAACTTCGATGTGTGCCATGGCGCTCGGGTTTAGTCGAATACGGGCGTATCGACGCCGAGGATTTTGTGCAGTTTGGGCGAGGTCGTGGTGTATTGCATGTGGATCTTCTTGTCAGGGAAGATATACGGTGCGGCACCGAACGCGGCCAGCGCGGCTTCATGGAAGCCCGACAAAATCAGCTTTTTCTTGCCCGGGTAGGTGTTGATATCGCCGACCGCGAAAATGCCGGGGATATTCGTTTCGAATTTTTCGGTATCGACCACTTTCAGTTGGCGGCGTTCGATGTCCAGGCCCCAGTCGGCGATCGGGCCGAGCTTTGGCGACAGGCCGAAAAATACCAGCAGCGAGTCGAGCGGCAGGCGGCGCGTGACGCCGTCGGCGCCGGTGACCTTGATTTCGGTGAGCACGCCGTCTTTCGATTCGTAGCCGCTGGCCTGGCCGACCAGGAATTGCATTTCATATTCTTCGCACAATTGCTTCATCTTGGCGACCGAGGCCGGCGCCGCGCGGAAGTCTTCGCGCCGATGCAGCAGCACCACCGATTCGGCCTTGCCGACCAGGTTCAGGGCCCAGTCGAGGGCCGAGTCGCCGCCGCCGCAAATGACCAGGTTCTTGCCGTAGAACTGCGACGGATCCTTGACGCGGTAGTGCACTTGCGTGCCCTCGAACTGTTCGATGCCGTCGACCTTGATGGTGCGCGGCTGGAAGGAGCCGACGCCGGCGGCGATGAAGATGGTCTTGGTGATGAAGCGCGTGCCAATCGAGGTTTCGAGGTCGAAGCGGCCGTCCTCGCGTTTTTCGACTTTCGTCACTTCCTGGCGCAGATGGAAGGTCGGGCCGAACGGTTCGATCTGCTTGAGCAGATTGTCGGTCAGTTCCTGGCCGGTGCACACCGGTACCGCAGGAATGTCGTAGATCGGCTTGTCGGGATACAGTTCGACGCATTGGCCGCCGACGGCCGGCAGGGAATCGATGATGTGGGCTTTAATTTCGAGCAAGCCCAGTTCGAACACCTGGAACAGGCCGACCGGGCCGGCGCCGACGATGACGGCATCGGCTTCGATTACGGCGCCTGGGTTGGTGGCGGGCACTGCCGCCGCGGTATCTTGAGTGACGCTGGTATTCATACGAAGGAAATTCCGGTTTAAGGTAAGGTAATAAACAAGGGCGCCGCATTGAAAATGCCGGTGCCACGATGTTGCGACAGAGCTGCGCAAGCCGCAAACAGTTCGCAATCAAGTCGTGACATCGGGCCTGCGGAGCCAGGGGCCGGTGATGCCGGTTTAACGCTTGAGCAGGTGCAGCTTGTCCTTGACGTCTTTAAATTCGTCTGCTTCGGGCAACGGGCTCTTGGTTTTGGTGATCGACGGCCAGCTGCGTGCCAGGTCGACGTTAATCTTGATGAATTGCTGTTGATCGGCAGGCACGTCTTCTTCGGCAAAAATGGCGTTGACCGGGCATTCGGCAACGCAGACCGCGCAATCGATACACTCGTCGGGATCGATGGCCAGGAAATTTGGTCCTTCGCGGAAACAATCTACCGGGCAGACATCCACGCAGTCAGTGTAGCGACATTGGATGCAAGATTCGGTGACAACGTGGGTCATAACAGTCCTATCAATCAGTATGGTGGTGCGTGGGCGTCGCGTTTAGCGGGTGAACCGGCAAGAGGTGCGCGGCCGCTGCTGCCCAGCGATAAAGCATTGTATTTTAAGATAAATTGGTATTTCTAACAAATCGGACTTAGACACTATCCAAATAAGCAAATGCAAAACGCATCCTAAATAGTGCAAAAATGCACAAAATACACGGAAATTAGCCGTGTGCTAGGCTACGCAGTTGTCGGAGTCGCGATCGGCCGATAAGTTTTATCCCATTTAAAAGTCATATAAATCAATTACTTGAAAACGCATTCAATATGGAAAAGAAAAAAATCCTGGTGGCGCGCGCGGTTTTTCCGGCCGTTCTCGAGCGCCTGGCCAGTCATTTTGAGGTGCAATCTAATCAGGACGAGCTAAATTATAGCGCGCCCGAACTGGCGGCTGCATTACAGGACAAGGATGGCCTGTTTTCCTCGCCGAGCGTGACGATCGATGGCGCGCTGCTGGCCGCCTGTCCGCGCCTGAAAGTCATCTCCAATATGGCCGTCGGCTATAACAATATCGATATCGCCGCCGCCAGCGCGGCCGGCATCATGGTCACCAATACCCCGGGTGTGCTCGATAACGCGACCGCCGATTTCGGCTGGGCGCTGTTGCTGGCCACCGCGCGCCGGGTCACCGAGGCGAGCGACTGGCTGCGCGCCGGTCACTGGAAAAAATGGGGTTATGACAGTTTTCTCGGCGCCGACGTCCACGGCGCCACGCTCGGCATCATCGGCATGGGCCGCATCGGCGCCGCCATCGCGCGCCGCGCCTCGGGCTTCGACATGCGCGTCATTTACCATAACCGGCAGCCGGTCGCCGACGGCATGGCGCCGGGCGCTGCCTGGGTGTCGAAACAGCAGTTGCTGGCCGAGGCCGACCATGTGATCCTGACGCTGCCGTATTCGAGCGCCACCCATCATACGATAGGCGCGGCCGAACTCGATGCCATGAAGCCGAGTGCGATCCTGATCAATCTGGCACGCGGCGGCATTGTCGACGATGCCGCGCTGATCGCCGCACTGCGCGCGCACCGGATCGCCGGCGCCGGCCTCGACGTGTTCGAAAACGAACCGGCATATGCGCCGGAATTCCTGAGCTTGCCGAATGTCGTGTTGACGCCGCATATTGCCAGCGCTACCCTGTCGGCGCGGCGGGCGATGGCCGATTGCGCGGCCGACAACCTGATTGCCGCGCTACACGGACAAATGCCGCGCCATCTGGTCAATCCGGCCGTACGATAAAATTTTTAGACAGACAGGAACAGGCATATGGCCGATATCGATATAACTTTGCAACATCATCTGTCGCCCGCTCAGGCCCGGGCGGCGGCGCAACAGGTGGCTGATCGCCTGGCAGAAAGTTATGATTTGACGTGCCGCTGGGAAGACGGCGTGTTGCGTTTCGAGCGCAGCGGTGTGCAGGGCTCGCTGACGGTGCGCGAAACGGAGGCGCAGGTGCAGATCGCGCTCGGCATGCTGTTTAGCGCTTTTGCCGAGCCGATCCGTGAAAAAGTTCAAGCCAGCATGCAAAAAGTATTTGGCGCTTGAACTTGCCTCGGCAACGGCCGACCACGGGCTGAGGCGGGCCGTTACCGATTGCGGTCGATTGCGGTCGAATGCGGCCGGCATATCGTCCGTCTTTTAATCGTCAGTCTTTTAAATCATTGACCAGATCGATGTATTTTTGCATCGCTTCTTCACTGCTCGTGCCTTTCAGGGCATCCCAGGCATCCCATTTGGCGCGGCCTATCATGTCGGTGATGCCGGGGCGCGCACCGTCGGCATCGCCGCCGGCCTGCTTGTAGAGCGCATACAGTTTGAGCAGCGTCATATTGTCGGGACGCTCGGACAGGTTTTTCGAGTCTAATTGCGCTTGGGCGAAATCGGCTTGCAGTGTCATGCTGTCTCCGGATAGGTGAGGGGTGTCGATCGGAAGGCCGAAGGTGGCAGCCGTGCTGCCATTTTCAGCGCGCATAGCCAGTCCTGGCCAGCGAAAACTCAGGACTGGCTATGCGTAATAATGATGCAATATTGACGCAATATCGCTGATGCCAGGCTAATTCGTTGTCGGATCCGAGTGCACCAGGGTTTTGCCGCCGGTGCCGACCGCACCGACCGCGCTGCCGGCACCGCTGACGCCGGTACTGACCGCGCTGCCGGCGGCGCTGACGCCCATGCTCACTGCGGTGCCGACCGAGCTGACGCCGGCCGTGACCATCGACATCATGCTGCAGGCGCCGAGGCCCAGCGCCAGTGCCGGCACCAAGGCCATCATGCGCACAATGCGCACGGCGTTGTGCCGTCGTGCATTGCGCATGCTGTGCTTTGATGCGGGCTTTGGCGCAGCGTTCATACGGCCAGCAGCTCGACGTCGAAAATCAGCGTTGCGTTCGGGCCGATATCGCGGCCGGCGCCGCGCGGGCCATAGCCGAGCTCGCCGGGAATGACCAGGCGGCGCAGGCCGCCGACCTTCATGCCCTGTACGCCCTCATCCCAGCCTTCGATGACGCGACCGCCGCCGAGTGGAAATTGAAAAGGCGTACCGCGATCCTTGCTGGAGTCGAATTTCTTGCCTGGATTGCCATCGGCATCCTGTAGCCAGCCCGTGTAGTGCACGGTAACTTGCATGCCGGCAACGGCTTCATCGCCTTCGCCAACGGTGATGTCATCATATTGCAAGCCGGAATCAGTGGTAACGAGAGACATAGTGGTCCTTAATGAGGTAATGGATCTGATAATGGTTTTGATAACTTGAGATTGTAGTATAAAAATTGCGCTGCGGGCACGCCAGACGCCGTCCTTGTCGCCTCGCCAGCACTGCTGCCGGCGCACCAGGCTGCAGCGCGCGGCGCCGCCGTCTGTTTTTTGCACCGTCATGCCGTTCCAATATGCGCCATCGATGCGGCTGGCGCGGCGGCGAACGCGGTAAAATAGCGACTTTGCAGCATGCCCGACGCCTTTTATGAGGTGCAGCCTGCTGGCGCCGGTTTTTGCCGCATGTCATTGGCACTTCATGTTGACACGTCATGTGCCGGGCGTATGGTCCTGGCGCCAGCCGTACAGGCCGTTCGGGTGCCCGCCGGCGATGAGGCAAGAGGGCAGGGCTGCAACCGATTAACGATGCAACAGGACAGAAGGCAGGCTTCCCAGATGCGAATGATATTGCGGGCCTATGGCCGGGCGGTGATGGCGCAGTTACGGCGCAAGATGCTGTGGCAAAGCGCCAGTCCGGTCTTGCTGTCGCTGGTATTGTGGGCTGTATTGCTGCGGCTGGGGTTCGGGCCGCTGGTCGACACGGTGCAGGCGTGGTTTGCCGCGCATGATGGCTTTAAATTTTCCGGCGTCGCCCTCGACTGGCTCGGCCTGGGCGCATTCAAGGCCGTCATCGTGCCTTTGCTGGCGATGTGGCTGATGCTGCCCCTGATGATTGTGACGGCATTGCTTTTCATCGGCGCCATCGCGATGCCGGCGGTGGTGCGTTTTTGCGCCGAGCGCCACTTCGGCCAGCTTGAACAGCGGCGCGGCGGCTCGTTTTTCGGCGGCCTGTGGACGGCCCTGTATTCGTTTGCAATCTTTGTGCTGCTATGGCTGGCGACGCTGCCGTTTTCGGCGCTGTTGCCCTTGGCAATAACCTTGCAGGCATCGCTGCTGGCCTGGCTGACCGCGCGCGTGATGAGTTACGATGCCCTGGCGCTTCATGCCAGCGCCGCCGAGCGTCGCCTGCTGCAGCGCCGCCATCGCTGGCCGCTGTTTTTTATCGGCCTGTGCACCGGTTTGCTCGGTTCCGTGCCGGCCCTGTTGTGGCTCGGCGGGCCGCTGGCCTTTGTGCTGTTTCCGCTGCTGGCCGCGCTCGCGATCTTTTTATATGTGCTCGTATTTAATTTCACCGGCTTATGGTTTTCGTATTATTGCCTGCAAGCGCTGCAGCAATATCGGCAGGAAAGCGAGGCGCAGATAAGTGAGTCGCCGCAGATAAGTGAGTCACCGATAATGGCGCAGCAGCTTGAGCCGCAGACCATTGCGCCGCAGGCCATTGCGCGGCCGGCAGAGACGCCGCAAGGCGCCGGCGCGGCCGGCAGCGACAGCAACCCCTGATCAGCATGGAGTAAATACAATGGCAATTGGATTGATTATCATCGGCGACGAAATCCTGTCCGGCAAGCGCGCCGACCAGCATTTCCCGAAAATGCTGGAGTTGCTGAAGGCGCGCGGCCTGCAGCTGGGCTGGGCCGAATATATCGGCGACGAGCGCGCGCGCATCACGGCCACCTTGCGGCGCACCTTTGCCAGCGACGATATCGTATTTTCCTGCGGCGGCATCGGTGCCACGCCCGACGATCATACGCGGCAATGCGCGGCGCTGGCGCTGAACCTGCCGCTGGTGCTGCATCCGCAAGGGCGCGAGAGTATCCGCGAGCGGATTGCCGACCGCGCGCGCGAAGAGGGTGTGGCGCCCGATTTCGAGGCGCCCGACAATTTGCATCGCCTGAAAATGGCCGAATTTCCGCAGGGCGCGGCGCTGATCCCCAATCCCTATAACAAGATTCCCGGCTTTTCGGTCGGCAGCCATTATTTCGTGCCCGGCTTTCCCGTCATGGCCTGGCCGATGATGGCCTGGGTGCTCGATACCCATTACGCGCATCTGTTCCATCAGCAGCCGCAACTGGAAAAATCGGTGCTCGTCTACGAAGCGATGGAGTCGACCCTGACGCCGATGATGGAAGAGATCGAAGCACGTTTCCCGCAAGTGAGAGTGTTCAGCCTGCCCAGTGTCGGCGACGCCGTCACGCGCCGCCATATCGAATTGGGCGTCAAGGGCGAACCGCAGCAAACCGCCCGCGCTTTCGAGGAATTGACGAGAGGCCTGCAATTGCTGCAGGCCGAGTTTGTCGACCATCCGCCGCGCCCGGCCTGAGAGCGCAGGCCGCTCAAAGCTGGCCGGCCTGCCGCAACGTCAGGCACCGCTCCAGGGCAGGCCTGCATGGCACCAGCCGCCCACGTTTTTGCGGTGGCCGGCCTGATCCTTGTTACCCTCGAAACCTTCGAGGATGTCGAAGCAATTGACATAGCCGTGCTGCGCCGCCAGCGTCGCCGCCGATTGCGAGCGCACGCCGGAACGGCATAAAAACAGAATGACATCATGGCTTGCGGCCAGTTGTGCCAGTTGCGTCAGGAAATCGCCGTTCGGCACCCCGCCCGGGTAGCGCGTCCATTCAATCGCCGCTTCCGGGCCCGACGGCAGGATGACGCGTCCGACCCAGTCGCGCTCGGCATTGGTGCGCACATCGATTAATTTCACGCTGGTATCGGCTTGCAGCAATTGATAGGCTTGTTGCGGCATCAGCGCGCCGGCGTAGGGCAAATTGCGGCTGGCGCCGTATTGGCGGGCCTGTGCGAGAATTTCTGTGGCGGTGGACATCGGCGCTTCCTGTTGCGTAAAAAGATTAGTCATTATCGCCATTTTTCATGCAATATGTGTGTGCGCGGCAGACCGGCGCACCGCAATAGACGTGACGCACCTGTTTGGTGCAAATGAAGGAAAACTGGCTTTATTGCCTTTTTTTGGTGCGATTTTCGAAAAACGCACTGCCTCGGTGCGGTGTGTTTTTGCCATTTTAGCCGACGATAACAGACGTTCTTAATTGTCCGCTTGGCATGGAATCTGCTATGATTTAAGACGTGAAATCGTTTTATTTGCAGTCCAGACTGTATGCATGTTTATAAAATTCAACCTATCAGGAGTCCCGCATGGCAATGACCGCTGCAGAAGTACTGCAAATGGCTAAAGATAATGAAGTCAAATTCGTCGATTTTCGTTTTGCCGATACCCGTGGTAAAGAACAGCACGTCACTGTGCCAGTATCGGCTTTCGATATGGATAAATTTGAATCGGGCCATGCCTTCGACGGCTCGTCGATCGCCGGCTGGAAGGGTATTGAAGCATCGGACATGTTGCTGATGCCGGATCCGAACACTGCCAATATCGATCCGTTCATGGAAGAAACCACACTGTTCATGCAGTGCGATGTGATCGAGCCGTCCGACGGCAAGGGCTACGACCGCGATCCGCGTTCGATCGCCAAGCGCGCCGAAGCTTACCTGAAGGCCTCGGGCCTCGGCGATACCGCATATTTCGGCCCTGAGCCGGAATTTTTCATCTTCGACAGCGTGCGCTGGAAAGTCGACATGTCGGGCAGCTTCGTCAAGATCGACTCCGACGAAGCGTCGTGGTCGACCGATGCCAAAATCGAAGGCGGCAACAGCGGTCACCGTCCGGCCGTCAAGGGCGGTTATTTCCCGGTACCGCCAGTCGACAGCTTTCAGGACATGCGCTCCGAAATGTGCCTGATCCTCGAATCGATGGGCATTCCGGTCGAAGTGCATCACCATGAAGTGGCCGGCGCCGGCCAAAATGAAATCGGCACCAAGTTCTCGACCCTGGTCGAACGTGCCGACTGGACCCAGAATCTCAAATACGTGGTCTGGAACGTGGCCCACAGCTACGGCAAGACGGCGACCTTCATGCCTAAGCCGCTGGTTGGCGACAACGGTTCCGGCATGCACGTGCACCAATCGGTCTGGAAGGACGGCAAGAACCTGTTTGCCGGCGACGGCTATGCCGGTCTGTCCGACTTTGCGCTGTACTACATCGGCGGCATCATCAAGCATGCCAAGGCACTCAACGCCATCACCAATCCAGGTACCAACTCGTACAAGCGCCTGGTGCCGGGCTTCGAGGCGCCGGTCAAACTGGCTTACTCGTCGCGCAACCGCTCCGCTTCGATCCGCATTCCGCATGTGTCGAATCCGAAGGGCCGCCGTATCGAAACGCGTTTCCCCGACCCTCTGGCAAACTCCTACCTGTGTTTTGCCGCCTTGCTGATGGCCGGTCTCGACGGCGTGCAAAACAAGATCCATCCGGGTGAGGCAGCATCGAAAGATCTGTACCATCTGCCGCCGGAAGAAGATGCACTGATCCCGACCGTTTGCTCGTCGCTGGAAGAGGCGCTCGACAACCTGAACAAGGATCGCGAGTTCCTGACCCGTGGCGGCGTGTTCAGCGACAGCATGATCGATGCTTACCTCGAACTGAAAATGCAAGACGTACAACGCATGCGCATGACGACCCATCCGGCCGAATTCGACATGTACTACTCGTCTTGATTTCTTACCGACGGTTTGAGCCGGCCGGCATGGCGGCCTGAACGCGGGCGGGGACAGTGCAAGCTGTCCCCGCCCGTTGTATTTTCTCGCCCCCGTCTGCCGCTGCTGTTCATATCGGCGGCGACAAAAGTTTGTTCTGCCTTGCTACATGGCATAAACTGGCGACTTCACTATTTGGCGACGCACTGACTTATGAAACCGATTTTGCTGGCGATGACTTGTTCGATGTCCGTGTTTGGCTTGCTGGCTGCACCGGCGGCGCGGGCCGAAAGCAGCGCGGTCTATCTGTGTACCGATGCCCAGGGGCACAAGGAATATAAAAATACCGGCATTACCAAGGGCTGCAAAAAAGTCGATTTGCCGGCAATTACGACCATTCCCGCGCCGCGAAAAGCTGCGGCAAGCGCGGCGCGCAGCAGTGAAAAGGCGGCCTCGGAGGGCGGCGCCTTTCCCAAGCTCGACGGCGCCAACCAGAAAGCGCGCGACAGCGACCGCAGGCAGATTTTGCAGGACGAATTGCGCTCTGAAACGCAAAAGCTCGAGGCCCTGAAAAAAGAATTCAATAATGGCCAGCCCGAGCGCCGTGGCAATGAAGCCAACTATGCCAAATATCAGGAGCGTGTGGCGCAGATGAAGGAAGACATCAACCGCATCCAGCAAAATGTCGATGCGCTCAAACGCGAACTGGCAAATCTAAAATAATGGGCCTGCGCCGCTCAAAACATTCGTCGCCATCGGACAAGGCCGCATTCGCGCCGTGGGCCGGTCTCGAACTGCTGACCTCGGCCGTCATCGTGCTCGATGCCAGCGGCGTCATCTGCTATGCCAATCCGGCCACCGAGCATTTGCTCGAGCATTCGATCAAGGGTTTGCGCGGTCAAAACATCGCCAGCCTGTTCCGTAACGGCGCGGCCCTGCTGCAATTGTTCGACCAGGCTTCGGCCTATCAATTTTCCGACAAGCGGCTCGATCTGACGCTCGAGCGTGCCGGCCGCGAACCGCTGCGCGTGCACTGCATCGTCACCGCGCTCGACAGCCCGGCGACGCCGGTCTTGCTCGAATTGCGCGAAAATGTGCAGCAGCTCAAGCTCGACCGCGAAGAGCGCCTGCTCGACCAGAGTCTGGCCAACAAGGAATTGATCCGCAATCTCGCGCATGAAATCAAAAATCCGCTCGGCGGCATCCGCGGCGCGGCGCAATTGCTCGAATTGGAACTGCCAGAGCGCCAACTTTACCAGCTGCGCGAATACACCCAGGTCATCATCAAGGAAGCCGACCGCCTGCAGACCCTGGTCGACCGCCTGCTGGCGCCGCACCGGCACGCCCACATCGTCGGCGACGTCAACATCCATGAAGTCTGCGAGCGCGTGCGCAGCCTGATCATGGCCGAGTTCCCGACCGGGCTGGCGATCGTGCGCGATTACGATTTGTCGATTCCCGAATTTCGCGGCGATAACGAACAGTTGATCCAGGCTGTGCTCAATATCGCCCACAACGCGGCCTCGGCCCTGTCGGACCGGATTGCGGCCGGCGATGCCGAGATTGTCCTCAAGACGCGCGTGGCGCGCCAAGTCACGCTGGCCAAGGTGCGCTACCGCCTGGCATTAGACTTGCATATCACCGACAATGGACCGGGTATTCCAGCTGAAATTCGCGATCGCATCTTCTATCCGCTGGTATCGGGCAGGGAGGGCGGCAGCGGCTTAGGCTTGACGCTGGCGCAGACATTCGTGCAACAACACCTCGGTGTCATCGAATGCGAGAGTTGGCCGGGATATACCGATTTCCGAATACTGATTCCCTTGCCCTAATTTGGTGCGTCTTACAAAGATGCACTACGTGGTGGCATCGGTTCCTGCCTACATCGCTGAGAAAAAGACAATATGAAACCAATCTGGATAGTCGACGACGACGAATCGATACGCTGGGTGTTGGAAAAAGCCTTGGCACGGGAAAATCTCGCTACCCGCAGTTTTCCGAATGCCCGTGAGGCGATGGCGGCATTGAAGGACGAGACGCCGCAAGTTCTGGTCTCCGATATCCGCATGCCGGGCGAGTCCGGCCTGGAATTGCTACAAACGGTCAAGGATGCGCATCCCGGCATTCCCGTCATTATCATCACCGCTTTTTCCGATCTCGATTCGGCCGTCGCCGCTTTTCAGGGAGGGGCTTTCGAATATCTGGCCAAGCCGTTCGATCTCGACAAGGCGGTGGCGCTGATCCGCCGCGCTCTGGAAGAAAGCCTGCGCGAAGCCGAACTCGATCCGGCCGTTGCCGACAGCCCTGAAATCCTCGGCCAGGCGCCGGCCATGCAGGAAGTCTTTCGCGCCATCGGCCGTCTGTCGCAATCGCATGTGACGGTGCTGATCACCGGCGAATCGGGCACCGGCAAGGAATTGGTGGCGCGCGCGCTGCACAAGCACAGCCCGCGCGCGCAAGAACCGTTCATCGCCTTGAACACGGCGGCCATTCCCAAGGATTTGCTCGAGTCGGAATTGTTCGGCCATGAGCGCGGCGCCTTTACCGGCGCCCAGACCACGCGCCGCGGCCGTTTCGAACAGGCTGAAAACGGCACCCTGTTTCTCGACGAGATCGGCGACATGCCGTTCGATCTGCAGACGCGTCTGTTGCGGGTCCTGTCGGATGGACATTTCTACCGCGTCGGCGGCCATCAGCCGCTCAAGGCCAATGTGCGCGTGATCGCCGCCACCCACCAAAACCTCGAGCAGCGCGTGCGCGACGGCCTGTTCCGCGAAGACTTGTACCATCGTTTGAACGTGATCCGGCTGCGCTTGCCGAGCTTGCGCGAGCGGCGCGAAGACATCCCGATTCTGGCGCGGTTCTTTTTGCTGCAAAGCGCCAAGCAGCTCGGGGTCGACGCCAAGCGCATGTCGGATGCGGTGATCGACTTCATTTCCGGTCTCGATTTGCCCGGCAATGTGCGCCAGCTTGAAAATCTGTGCAACTGGCTGACCGTGATGGCGCCGGGGCAGACGGTCGATGTCAAGGACTTGCCGGCCGAGCTGACGTCGTCGCAGGCGGCGGCGTTCGAGACGCCGGCGCCGTCGAATGCGGCAATGCCTGCTTTCGACCACGCAGTGACGGCCGCCGCGGTCCCGCTCGAAGTCGACGGCGGCTGGATGCAATCGCTCGACCATCTGGCGGCCTCGATGCTCAACGACGGCCAGTCCGATCTGATCGATGTGCTGGGGCGTCAGTTCGAGACCGTGCTGATCAAGGCCGCGCTCAAGCACACCAACGGCCGCAAGCACGACGCGGCGATCCGGCTCGGTATCGGCCGCAATACGATTACGCGCAAAATGGCCGAACTGGGGCTGGAAGACAAGTCTCAGGAATAGGCGCGCAGCGCTGGCGATCGCGGCTACCGGGGCCGGCTTGCTGTATGCAAGCCGGCTTTTTTGCATGGGCGCTCACCATGATTGGCGGCGGCGACAAGATTTGGGCGGCGCCGGCGGCATTTGGATTAAAATTCCAGGCTAACGCAATCCCCCGCCCGGAGTCATACATGCTTATCAATTGCGTCGCCTACCAGGACGGTAACAAGCTGTCCGCCATTCCAGTGGCTGAAATCAGCGACTATCTGTTGCTGCCGCAAGCCTTTGTCTGGGTTGCGCTGCGCGATCCCGCGCCCGAAGAGCTGGCGCAGATGCAGGAAGAATTCGGCTTGCATGAACTGGCGGTCGAAGATGCGGCGCGCGGCCATCAGCGCCCCAAGATCGAAGAATACGACGATTCCCTGTTTGCCGTGGTGCAGACGGTGGAGCTGGTCGATGGCCAGCTGAATGTGGGCGAAGTCGATATTTTCGTCGGCGCCAATTACGTATTGTCGTCGCGCCAGAACAGCGACCAGCCATTGCTTGGCGTGCGGGCCAGGGCCGAACGCGAGCCGCATCTGCTGCGTCAGGGGGCGGCGTTTGTACTGTATGCGCTGATGGATGCGGTGGTGGACCGTTATTTCCCGATTATCGATCTGCTTGAATCTGAACTCGAGACAATCGAGGAAAAAATCTTCGGCAAGGGCTCGCAGCGCGCCAATATCGAGCATTTGTACGAGCTGAAACGCAAGGTCACGATTCTCAAGCATGCGGTGGCGCCGCTGATGGAAGCGGTCGGCAAGCTGTACGGCGGGCGCGTGCCGGCCTTGTGCATGAATACCCAGGAATATTTTCGCGATGTCCACGACCACCTGAACCGCATCAACACCTCGCTCGATGCCATGCGCGACACGATAGGGACGGCGATCCAGGTCAATTTGTCGATGGTGGCGATCGATGAAAGCGAAGTCAATAAGCGGCTGGCCGCCTGGGCGGCGATTTTTGCGGTCGCCACCGCCTTTGCCGGCGTCTGGGGCATGAATTTCAAGGCCATGCCCGAACTCGAGTGGCATTATGGCTATCCGGCAGCTTTGGTGTTAATGTCGTCGGTCTGTGCTTACCTGTATTGGCGCTTCAGGCGTGCCGGCTGGCTGTAAATGTTTCCCTGAAAGAATGCTTTCCTAATAGCAATGCATAATTGCAACGAAATTCGCTCGAATGCCTGTTGTGCGGGCCGCAAGCCCATTTATTAAATATGTATTAGTACATGTTTTGCTGCGGTAATAATGTTGCACATTACGGTGCGCTTGCGTAATATGCGCTTCACAATCTCACATTTCTTATAAGCTTAATTGGTGCCCATTTTGGTGCATACGGTCAGTCAAGTTATAGCAGCTTGCGCTCCGATTCCTTCAAATTCAGGTTTTTTATATTCCTATGTTTAAATTCCTCAGCAACGTCAGCATCGGCCGCCGCCTCGGTCTTGGTTTTGCCGTGATTCTGCTCTTTTCGATAATCACGATCATAGTCAGTATTAACCGTCTCAATACGGTTGCGGCCGCGGCCCAGGAATTGCTCGACCAGCCTTTGGCAACCGAACGCTTGATCAGCGACTGGTACCGCAACGTTCGCACCTCGATCTTGCGGACGGTTGCCGGCGTCAAGAGCAGCGACCCTTCGGTCGGTGTGTTTTTCGCCGAAGAGACGATTAGCGGCAGCAAGCTGTCGAGCAAGTTCCAGAAAGAGGTTGAGCCGCGCATGAAGAGCGACAAGGAAAAAGCCTTGTTCAATGCGATCGGCGAAGCACGGCAGGCGTTTTTGAGCGGTCGCGAAAGTATTGCCGCCTTCAAGAAGGAAGGCAAGCTCGATGAGTCCAACCGCGCGCTCGAACAAAAATTCCTGCCGGCCTCGAAGGCCTATATCGCGGCCGTCGAAGCCTTGCTGCGCGAGCAGCGGCGCCAGATCGAAGTGGCCACCACGGGCATCGAAGAAATCAATACTGCCAGCCGTAATCTGATGATTGCGCTGGGCATCATCATGCTGGCGCTCGGCGCTGTCTGTTCGGTGCTGCTGAGCCGCTCGATCACCAGGCCGCTGGCGCGTGCGGTCGATGTCGCGCAGCGCGTGGCGGCCGGCGACCTGACCTCGGAAGTGCATAACGAGAGCCGCGACGAAACGGGGCAATTGCTCGATGCGCTGCGTGAGATGAACGGCAATCTGTCGCATCTGGTCGGCGGCGTGCGCACTTCGACCGACACCATGTCGGTGGCCGCGCATGAAATTGCGGTCGGCAATGCCGACCTCTCGCGGCGCACCGAATCGCAGGCCAGCTCGCTCGAGGAAACGGCCAGCACGATGGAAGAACTGACTTCGACCGTCAAGCAAAATGCCGACAATGCGCGGCAAGCCAACCAGCTCGTGGTCTCGGCCAGCGGCATCGCCGTCAAG